>JAQGOH010000020.1 GCA_028293705.1 Francisellaceae bacterium
AGCAGGTTGCCATCAGCTTTTTCTTCCACCTTATTCACCTGATTTAAACCCCATAGAAAAATTTTGGGCAAATTTAAAAGTTAAGATAAGAAAATTGATTAGTCAATATTCATCGTTAGCAGAGGCCCTCGATCAGGCATTTAAAATAGATCATTTAAATTTTAATTAACTATATCTTTCCAGTCTTCCACACTCATCTTGATAATGATAGTTTTTGGGTTTATTTTTTGAATCGATTCAACTTTTTTCTTATCCACCCATTCATGCACCACAACTGTTAATTTTACCCCAATTGTAGCAGTAATATAAGCCAAGGATTTTGCAAAATTACCTGTACTGCAGGTAATAATGCCCTCCCTCAAAATGGTCTCCCAAACTAGCTTATCATTTTGTTGGTATTGTAATAGAGCTGCAAGGGCACCTCTGTATTTAAATGAATGCGTATATTGAAGATTTTCACATTTAAGGAAGAGCGTATTGTTTTTGGTAGAAAGGGTCGATGGTATAAAAGGGGTTTGTACAATCAGCCCTTTTAAAGAATTTCTCATCTTATAAACCGCTTGAATAAATCCCTTATTCAAAAAAAAATCCCTTTATTAAATTACTTTTTTTAATCTAGTGGCTGAGAAAACTTTACATAATAACTCGTTTTCTCAGCCGTTTGTATATTGTCAATTTTCTAAGCAAAATTGCTTAGTTAAATTTATAGTTCATTCCTATGAAAACAGAATGCACAAATCCACTATATTTACCAGGAATAATAGGATGGGTGCTATAAAGTTTATTAGCAATTTCACATTGATAACCTATATCAAAACGCATGTTTTGAACATGATAGCTACTGTATCCCAAGCTTAAGGCATGAAAAGTAACGTCCGGTTGAGCAGGTATGACATTAGCTGCAGGGACTGCCGCACTTACAAAAGAATAACCTGCTCGATATTCATTTTCTGGTTGTGGTTTATACAGGGTCCCAATGCGAAAGGTTTGAGAATCCTTAGCATTTAGAGGTATCGTACCTAAAGAATTTAAGATAGCATTATTATATTGAAATTGATATTTCTTTATGCTTGACCACATTTCATAATCATAATTAAAGGAGACAAGCCAGGGATCATTGATTTGCCAAGCTAAGCCACTGGTGATTAGCCCAGGGAAACGCATTTTAGCCCTAAATCTGTCACTCACATTTGCCTGAGCAAAGACGCCTTGGCCTTTAAGCTTGACTGTCATCGGTCCTTTATAGGCTAATCCGAATTTTAGTCCGTTTTGAATATTTAAAAGCAATCCACCTTGAGCAGAGACCCCCATGCCATGGCCTTTAGTATGTAATCCTAAAATATCCATATTAACATTCGTTTTACCAAAGACTAGGCCCAATCCTAAGGAGGCCTTGTTATTTAACTCAAAAGCTATGGTAGGCACAAAATCTAGGCGAATGACTGATGATTTATGCTTGACATTATTAACAGCAGAATTAATTTGATAATTAGTGACTTTAGCAAAGGGGGAATAAATTCCCAAACCTAACTTTATTCCTTTTACTTGATCCGTTGAATAAAAAAAACTAGGCGCTGGGACCACTTTATGCGATTTGCTCGCCACATTATTTAATTTATTAACAAATTTTATATCTTCAAAAATTAATTGTAAATTTCCGGAGATTTCAGAACCCTTAGATTGGGTTAAACCAGCAGGATTATAGAAAATAGCAGAGGCATCATCAGCCACTGCTGAAAATGCTTGCATACTAGCAGCTCTTGCTGCGACGCTGTTTATAGCGAAGCCACCGGCCCATGCTTGTGGTAGGTAGCTTGTTAGGGCAACTATGGCCAGAGGCCAATATCGTTTATGCATCATCATCTTACTCATCTCCTTATGAAGTAATTTCATCATACAAACAATAGCTTATTTTCTCCAGTTTTTTAAAAAAACCATATTAAGTCTTTCAGCTTATAAGATGTTAATAATAAAAGAGCCAGTTTTATTAAAAAAACTGGCTCTTTTAAATTTATGAGAAATTAGGGGCAGAGATATTTCTACGATGCGAAGGTTCAGGCCCTAAATCGATTTCACTTAAAAGGGAAGCTAATGAATTGGTTCTTGTTAGGTTATAATGAGGGTATTTTTTTAAAAATTGTTCTTTACTTTTTGCTAATCGAGGAGGGGTTTTTTTGGTTTCGCTAATAACTCTTCTTATCCTGTGTCTTATCCTGTGAAAATTTTCATAGCTGATAATTCCTCCCTCTTTTAATAATAAATATTTATCATGATCTTCAGAAGTAATTTCAGGTTGAATGGCAGCTAAAGCATTTTTAATTTGTTCTTTAGGAGCGTTTGATTGAATAAATATAATCGGCTTTATTGCTTGATTTTCATAATGTGCCATAATGTTTTTTATTAAAATCTCACCTGATGTTTCTGTCTTAGTGTCACCCGGCATATTTAAATCGGTAATAATTAAATCAAAACTCAAATTATGGGTTTCAATTAATTCAAATGCTGTCTCCCCATCAATAGCCATGTGTATATTATCTTGTGGGACATTTAAGATAGTTGTAAAAAATCTCTGCCATGTTAATTGAATAGAACTAATATCTTCAGCAATTAAGATTTTAATATCCTTATAATTTTTAGGAGTCTGTCTAAGCGATATTTCTTCAAGGGGAGTATTAACTTTTATTTCAGAGTTAAGAAGCTCATCAAAATCTGTACGAAAATTAAGGGGTGGACTTAGCGGGGGCGGGCTTGGTAGGTTAAGGAAACCCAAAGTGTTTAAATCATTTGTGCTCTCACTTCTACTCATGCTCATTGATGAATATTGAGGGCAATTAAGAGGAGATATGGAATTACTTCCATCAGTACTAGAAGAAATTGAGTCAGATTCATTTAATGGAAAAGGAGAATCAACATAGCAGTTATAAGAGGGTGTCATGGATGTTAAAGGAGGTAAAGGAGAAATACTATAATTATTTATTATACTACCCTTACTTTCTTGAGTCTCACTTTTGTCATAAATAATCGATTTAAACATTTAGAAGCTCCGTTAAAATTAATGTCATTACTTATTAATAAAGGCGCAATTTAACTGAATTGATTTTGATTATCAACTTTATATAAACAGTGTATTTGCACTTATTTGCCTTGTTTTTAAGGTTTTTTTATAAAATGTAGATCTTAAGTATTAAATTGGAGGCTAAAAGGTAAGGTGTATAAATATCTTTAAAAAAATTTTAAACCAATCACAAAAAAATAAAGTGGGTATAATGACGGTGAGTCAAGAACTTAAATAAGAGCAAAAAAAATAAGCTACAAGTTACCACACTTATAAAAAGAGTTAGGTAAGTAGTACTTTTAAAAAGTATTAAATAAAATTTATTAGAATAATTTTCAAATCCATACCCACTTCTAATGTCGGGTTGAGATTATTGGTTTTTCCAAAATGGGTTTTAAGAAACGACCCGTATGTGAGCGTTTTATTTTACAGACTTGTTCTGGAGTGCCACAGGCTAGAATTTCGCCTCCACCATCGCCCCCTTCAGGTCCTAAATCAATAATCCAATCAGCGGTTTTAATGACATCGAGATTATGTTCTATCACAATAATCGTATTACCACGACCTTTAAGCTTTTGCAAAACTTCTAGTAAATGATAAGTATCATGAAAATGTAAACCGGTAGTAGGTTCATCTAAAATATAAATAGTGCGCCCGGTATCGCGTTTGGATAATTCTTTAGCAAGTTTTACCCTTTGTGCTTCCCCTCCGGAAAGAGTTGTCGCACTTTGTCCTAATTTTATATAACTTAACCCTACATTTTTTAGGGTTTCTAATTTTCGACTAATGGGAGGGATGTTGGCAAAAAATTCTAATGACTCTTCGATAGTCATTTCTAAAACTTCATGAATATTTTTTCCCTTATAAAATACTTCTAAGGTTTCACGGTTATAGCGTTTACCTTTGCAAATATCACAAGCGACATAAACATCAGGTAAAAAATGCATTTCAACTTTTATTAGACCGTCTCCTTGACAAGCCTCACAGCGACCGCCTTTTACGTTAAAGCTAAATCGTCCGACTTTATAGCCTCTAACTCTAGCTTCTTGTGTGTTTGCAAACATATCCCTGATATCAGTAAATAACCCAGTATAAGTAGCGGCATTCGAGCGAGGTGTGCGGCCTATGGGACTTTGGTCAATATCGACTACTTTATCTAAATGTTCAAGGCCTTCTATGCTTTTATAAGGGGCAGGACTGATTAACTGTGCCTTATTTAAAGCTCTCGCGGTGATAGGATACAAAGTATCGTTAATTAAGGTCGATTTGCCTGATCCGGAAACACCTGTGATACAAGTCATTAACCCTAAAGGAAACTCTACCGTTACTTCTTTTAAGTTGTTACCAGTAGCGCCTACTAATTTTAAGACGCGGTTTTTATCAAAAGGCAAACGATTCGTGGGGATGGGAATAGATTTTTTGCCAGATAAATAAAGACCGGTTAAAGAAGCTTTATTGTTCATGACTTGCTTCGGGCTGCCTTGGGCCACAATTTGACCCCCATGAACACCTGCACCTGGTCCAATATCCACGACAAAATCTGCACTTAAAATAGCTTCTTCATCATGTTCGACGACAATCACGGTATTACCTAAATTGCGTAAGTGAAAAAGAGTATTAATAAGTCTTTCATTATCGCGTTGATGTAAACCGATAGAAGGCTCATCTAATACATACATCACGCCCACAAGACCTGCACCAATTTGACTTGCTAAACGAATACGTTGAGCCTCTCCCCCAGAAAGCGTATCAGCACTGCGATTAAGATTGAGATATTCTAAGCCTACGTTTTCTAAAAAGGCGAGCCGACTAATAATTTCTTTTAAAATTCTATTTGCAATTTCTCCTCGCCAACCGGGTAAGCTTAGGGTTTTAAAAAATATAACTGCTTGTTTAATCGATAACTCTGTCAATTCGGGTAAGGTTTTATCATTGATAAAAACGTTTCGAGCGGCTTCCTTTAAACGGGCTCCCTTACATTCAGTACAAGGTTGGTGGCTTAAATATTTAAGTAAGTCTTCCCGGATGCTTTGCGAATCAGTACTCATATAACGTCTTTCCATATAAGGAATTACGCCTTCAAATTCTTGATTGCGTTTAACGACTTGACCATTATCATAAACATATTTAAAGGGGATAATTTTCCCATCACTGCCTTGTAATAAAACCCGTTGGGCTTTTTTAGGTAAGTTTTTAAAAGGCACATCTAGGCTAAATTCATAATGTTTGGCAATCGATGAGAGCATACTGAAATAATAAAAATTATTACGATCCCAATGACGAATAGCGCCTTGAGATAAACTTAAGCTTGCATCATGTATTACTTTGTCCGGATCGATAAATTGTTTAGCCCCTAGGCCATCACAAGTAGGGCAAGCGCCTGCGGGATTATTAAATGAAAATAAACGAGGCTCTAATTCTGTAAGACTATAACCACATTCTTTGCAAGCAAATTTTGATGAAAAAACTAATTCTTTACTTATTTTATTATTATCATCTAATAGGCCTACCCTAATATTACCCGAAGAGAGATTTAAAGCAATTTCTATAGAATCGGCTAAACGACTTTGAATATCAGTTTGGATTTTTAATCTATCGATAACGACTTCTATTGTATGCTTGCGACGAGAGTCTAATTTGGGAATATCATCTAATTCTATTATTTCACCATCAATACGTGCTCGTATAAATCCTTGAGCTTGTAATTGTTCCATTTGTTTAATGTGTTCGCCTTTGCGTTCTTCAACGACAGGTGCTAATAACATGATTTTAGTGTCAAGGGGTAAAGCTAAGAGCTGATCTACCATTTGACTAATGGTTTGAGCTTCTAAAATAGTTTGATGGATGGGGCAGCGAGGCTGGCCTGTTCTTGCATATAATAATCGAAGATAATCATAAATCTCGGTAATAGTGCCTACAGTAGAGCGCGGATTATGGGAAGTCGATTTTTGTTCAATCGAAATAGCAGGGGATAAACCTTCGATATGATCAACATCCGGCTTTTCCATTTGAGATAAAAATTGTCTTGCATAAGCGGATAAGGATTCAACATAACGCCGTTGCCCTTCAGCATATAAAGTATCAAATGCTAAAGAAGATTTACCAGACCCGGATAAACCGGTTATCACTATTAATTTGCCTCGGGGGAGTTCTAAATCAATATTTTTAAGGTTATGGGTTCTAGCCCCTCGTATCGTAATATGCTGCATAATAAGTTAAGTGACTCTCTTTTATGTTTGGATAGTAGACCTAATAAAACTTAGGCAAAAGAATATATGCTTCTTATTAAAAATAGGTAAACACAGTCGGCATAAATTGTAAAGGATTGTGCTAATTTACAAATTATTTAAAGTAGTTATTGCTAGCAAAGCCATGATAATATTTGCAGAATATTTTTAGTTGGGATAATAAATTTTAAAAAAATGACTTCATTTTCATTAAATTCACTAGAACAAAAAACCATTTTAATTTTAGGATCTATTTTTTCAATTAGATTATTTAGTATTTTTTTAGTATTACCCTTGTTTGAGAATTTCGCTCATGCTTTGCCTTATGCCACTCCCTTCCTAGTAGGCTTAGCCTTAGGGTGTGCAGGCCTTATGCAAGCCTTTTTGCAATTACCATTTGGATTATTATCTGATTATTTTGGACGACGAAAAATAGTAGTCATCGGATTAAGTTTATTAGGATTGGGTAGTGTTATTATGGCCTTATCTAATAATATTTATTCTTTAATTATTGGAAGAATATTACAAGGCTGTGCTGCTATTGGCAGCGTTATTATAGCCTGGCTTTCAGATATTATAAGAGAAGAATTACGACCCAAAGCATTGGGTTTATTAGGTATTAGTATTGGGTTAACCTTTGCATTATCGATGATATTAGGACCTTTATTTAATCAAACGTTAAGCACACGTGGTATTTTTTGGCTGATGACTTATTTAAGTTTAATAGGTCTATGGTTTACGAAGAAAGTACCTCTAAGCTTAATGACTTCTCCTTCGGTTAACTTAAAAACCTTGTTAGGTTTATTAAAAAATAAACCCTTATTAAAAATTAACTATGGCGCGTTTGTAGTGCATGCAAGCTTAACGGCGCTCTTTTTAATTTTACCAAAACACATTCATCAAATATCTTTTTTTAATCAACGATCTTGGGCTTTTTATTTGATGGTTCTTACACTCTCTTTGTGTTTAACCATTCCTGGAATTTTTAAATTAGATAAAAGAAGAATGTCTACTCAGTTATACTTAGTAAGTATAACTATCTTAATAGTTAGTGAACTCATGTTAATGTTTTTCAAACCCAGTTTATTAACTTCCATTATAAGTCTAAGTCTGTTTTTTGGAGCTTTTAATTTAATAGAGGTTCTATTACCAGCAATGGTGGCACATTATGCACCCATTTATAATCGTGGAGCGGCGCAAGGCGCGAATACTACTTGCCAATTTATAGGCATATTTTTAGGCGGGGCATTAGGAGGTTGGCTAAATGGGATTGGAGGAAGCATTGCGGTCATAGGGTTTTGCGTTATACTAGCTCTTTCCTGGTTGGGGCTAGAATTAGCCTTTCTTGTTAAACAATGGTTAATAGAGAGAAATGTATGGCAAGAGGTATAAATAAAGTTATTTTAATCGGTAATTTAGGAGCCGATCCTGAAGTTCGATTTAGTGCAAGCGGCAGTGCGGTAGCTAACCTTAGAGTGGCAACTTCTGAAGCGTGGAAAGATAAGCAAAGCGGTGAACTACAAGAAAGAACCGAATGGCATAAAGTAGTATTGTATAGTCGTTTAGGAGAAATTGCCGGCGAGTATTTAAAGAAAGGTTCAAAAGTGTATATTGAAGGATCACTTAGAACCAATAAATGGCAAGATCAAAATGGAAACGATCGCTATACCACTGAAATCATTGGTAATTCCTTACAAATGTTAGATGCTAAAGGTAGTAATGCTAATTTTGAAGGAAGCAGCAATGAATATTCTGGTTCCAATAATAATCAAAATGCTAATAAGTCTAAGAATACGGTCGCAGAACCTGTCATGAGCGAAGCAATTGATGATGACATACCTTTTAAATCTGGATAAATTTTGTTTTAAAAAATAAAAAGGCCCGACAAAAGGGCTTTTTTATTTTGTTGGTTATTCCAAAGTATTGATAAGGTATTAGTCATTTAGCAAATGCGAATATCATGTCAAGGTATATTCTTCACGTAAATTTCAGTATATTTTAACTCTTCCTAACATCCTAGCTCATGGGTTTGAGATTGGCTAAGTGCAATTTAAATTAAAAGAAAATTTTAACATCACCTATGTAGTAATAATAATAACTAACAATCCCCCATCTGAAATATCCAGTTTGATTTAAAACGAGATGGATATTTTGACAATCCTTATAGTTTGTCTACACTTAAAAAGTATTAAATTATCTTAGGATAGGTATGTTTTATTCTGTAAGGAAGCCGCTCTCCAAACCCCCCTTAAGTGCTATTTCAAGATTGGGATTTACCCTCGTAGAAATTTTAGCAACTATGATGATAATAATAGCACTGGTTATAGTAGCGATGCCTTCGATGACCGTACAGAATAATAAAGCTCGTGCTGCAACATTATTAGCAGCCGCTACACCTGCCCAAAGTTTTTTAGCAAATTATTATGCAGAAAATGGAACGTTTCCTCAGGCTATCAGTTCAAACGCGCTTGATTTTACCACGCCGAGCACTGGTTCTAAATTTGTTCAAAATATTTCTGTTAGTCAAAATGGAGTTATAACCGTACAAGGGAAGAATGCCAGTTTTAATAATCAAACGGTTAATTTGTATTTAGTACCCAAAATTGTCAATGGACGCCTTAGTTGGAGCTGCCAAACCGATAGCAGTACCTTAAATATTGCACCCAGTGGTTGTAATAGTGCCTACACAGCCCCTGCGGTTTGTAGCGGTACCAATCAAGCCACGACCGGTAATGGAAATTGTGCCTGTCCTACGGGTTATCACATGAGTGGGGGTAATTGTGTTGCTTGCTCAGGCACTCAAATTTGGAATGGGGCAAGTTGTGTGCCGGTATGTACGGGCGGACAAATAGTAAGTGGAGGTAATTGTGTTTGCCCAAGTACTTCGACTTGGCAAAATGGAGTTTGTAGCTGTACCACTCCTGGTCAAGTTTTAAACAATGGAGTTTGTGCCTGTCCTTCTGGCACCACTCTCACGAATGGGCAATGTGTGACTAACTGTCCCGTAGGTACTAACTATTACAATTCTAATTTTAACGGCACCCAATGTGTCCCGAAATGTCCCGCTGGAATGTATTGGGATTTAGTGCAAAATAACTGTTGGGAAACTTGTCCTCCTAACCAAACTTTTAGCACTACTACTAAAACTTGTGGTGCTGCTAGCTGTCCATCCTATAAAGGAACACAAAGCGGTAGTTCTTGTGTCTGTCCAAGTGCCACTCCTTATGATACGGGCAGTGCTTGTGTAGCTTGTAATACTTATAAATCCTATTGGAATGGTTCAGCTTGTGCTTGTCCTACCTCCACTCCCTATGATACCGGTAGTGCTTGCATATCTTGTAGCACTTATAAATCCTACTTTAATGGAGCGACTTGCACTTGTCCTCCCAGTACTCCGAATGATACAGGAAGTTCCTGTATAGCAGCTTGCAGTGGTTATAAATCTTATTTTAACGGGACAACTTGTACTTGCCCTCCCAGTACTCCCAACGATACAGGAAGCTCATGTATAGCAGCCTGTAGTGGTTATAAAACCTATTTTAATGGTTCAACTTGTGCTTGCCCGACTTCAACCCCCTATGACACGGGAAGTTCATGTATATCTTGTAATACTTATAAATCTTATTTTAATGGGACAACTTGTACTTGCCCTTCCAGTACTCCAAATGATACAGGAAGTTCATGTATAGCAGCTTGCAGTGGTTATAAAACCTATTTTAATGGGACGGCTTGTGCTTGTCCTCCTAGTACGCCCACGGATACAGGAAGTTCATGTGTAAATTGTAGTTATAAGACTTGGAATGGGACGGCTTGTGCTTGTCCTTCTTCTACTCCAAATGACACGGGGAGTTCTTGTATTGCTTGTAATACTTATAAATCGTATTTCAATGGATCGACATGTACTTGTCCTCCTAGTTCTCCAAATGACACGGGAAGTTCATGTATAGCAGTCTGTAGTGATTATAAAACTTATTTTAATGGAACTACTTGTACTTGTCCGCCTGCAACCCCTGTCGATAATGGAAGTAGTTGTGCGGCATGTCCGGCTAATACCGCCTGGAATGGTACGGGATGTATTTGTACAAATGGTGCAAAATGTTTGAATCCTACAGACAATACTTGTACTAGTGCGAGTAACAATTATGCTACAACAAATTCTACGACAGGGTATTGTAGTTGTAATACTTATAAATCCACTTGGAATGGAACGAGTTGTGCTTGTCCGAGCGCAACCCCTGTGGATAATGGAAGTAGCTGTGCGGCCTGTCCAGCTAATACCGCTTGGAATGGAACAGGATGTATTTGTACAAATAGTGCAAAATGCTTGAATCCTACAGATAATACTTGTACTAGTGCGAGTAACAATTATGCTACAACAAATTCTACGACAGGGTATTGTAGTTGTAATACTTATAAATCCACTTGGAATGGAACGAGTTGTGCTTGCCCAAGTGCAACACCCATAGATAATGGAAGTAGTTGTGCGGCCTGTCCGACAAATTCTGCTTGGAATGGAACAGCTTGTATTTGTACAAATAGTGCAAGATGTATGAATCCTACCAATAATACTTGTACAAATGCTAGCGGTGCCAATGCTACTATTGACTCTAGTACGGGTAATTGTGTGTGTAATGGCTACCGAAGTTTTTGGAATGGAAGTGCTTGTGTATGTCCTACAGGCACTGTTGATACTGGGTGGGGATGTATGGATTGTGGTTATAGAAGCTGGGATAGCACTAATAAAATTTGTGTTTGTCCTTCTGTTACGCCAATAGATAGTGGTACTAGCTGTACCGCTTGCCCTACAGGTACTACCCCTAACGGTGATAGTTGTCAATGTACCAACTCTGCTAAGTGTTTTAGTAATTATCAAGCTACTTGTAAAGGTGGGACTATGAAGTATGGAATTTTATCCAATGGGCAGTGTAATTGTGGCACCTTAGCTTATTGGAATGGGACTGACTGTGTAGGGCAACCAGGAACCACTTGTTCAGGAAGTGGAGGGTCATTCAGTTGTACTTGCAACGCTGGAACTCATTATAATACTAATGTTAATAATGTGGGCTATGGGACCTGCATTTCCTGCTCCACAGGCACGAGTTGGTCCAACAGTTATTACGGTTGTATTTCATGCGGAAATTTGACCTTCAATGGAACTACTTGCCAGTAAACAATTAATAAATTATTTGAGTATTTTTTTAGGTGTTAGTGATTAAATAAAGGGTTTAACTATAGTTATTTGTTTAAATAAATAGAAGTATGCAACACTTAACGAGATTAATATCACTACTTACAGAGAAAAATATGTTTCCAAATTTTCTAATTCCAGTTTTTAACTCCATAAGGGGTTTATTCTTTGGGGCAAGTTTTGGGCAAGATATATTTTTAAAGAAATATTATGAATTATCTCATGCTAAGTATTTAGATAAAGAAGAGACTTATCTTAAAGAATGGAAACCCATAAGTGACTATTGTGAATATAGTTTACATTTGGCAACCGTATTATCTAATACGACTACTCCGGTTTCGATGGTCGCGATTCGTAAAAATAAAAAAATTACCGAAAATATTACGGATATAAGTTTATCTTTTGAAGTAAGAACAGATACAGCTGTATATCAAGAAAATTTTCAGATTAAAGATTTGTCAGATAACACAGCGATTCATCAAATGAAAAATATTCCCCCGCAAGATGTTTGGTTAAATAATGATGGTATTCAAGCCTCTTATAAGGAATACCAATTAGCTTTATATTCTTTATCAATAGATAATAAAAAAGTGATTACAGAACCGGTTAAAGCCCCTACTTATTTAGTACAAAAAGAGCCGCTTAAAGGGAGCTTTAAACAACGATGGGGTAAAATTTGGAATTTAGATTTTTATGAGACTGCTAAAATGGATTTTAAAATATCTCTAATTTCTAGCATTTTATCGCCTGAAGAATTAAAAAGTTTAGAAGAAAAAAATATATCAGGTACCGGGAGATTACTGTGGGTAAAATTTAGAAAAGCGGTTTCTGGTATTTTTGAAAGCCCCTATGTAATTAATTTTTTGTTCTTTATTTTTGGTGTTTTTTCTTTAATAAAAGTCAGTGAGAAAGGGGAGGTTAATTGTCGATTTAAATTCATAAATGTCTTTAATATGCGAAAATGGTTAAAAGTTAATCCTGAAACTCCATAAAATGGCAGAAATACACCAAACGAATTGAAGTTTTTTGTAATTTTATACTTGTGTAAGTTAATAAACTCTTATAAACTCTTTTTATTGAAAATACAAATAATTTTAATGGAGAGGTAAAATGCCTAAAAATAATGACGACTTTATTGAAGCTGAAATAATTCCTTCCCCTAGATCTAATCATGAAGGTTGGACCTTAGAACTCAAAAAAGAAATAGAAGAAGAATTAAATTTTCAATATTTTCAAGAAAAAAAGCAAGCAGCAATAACAAGAGTTATTGATATTTGTGAATCAAGGGTTTTATATAATCAAACATTATTAGAATCGATACAAACTGGAAAATTTAATATTGAGGAATTATTAAAAAATTTATTTGGTAATTGTAAGGAACATATAGCTAAAAAATCGATTCAAAAATATTACCATTCAATGAGAATCGATAAAAAAGCAGAGATTATAAATTCTTATGGCTATGCAACAAAATCAGATGCTAATTTTTACCGTGATCTTATATATCATTTTAAGCATGAAAGTAATGCTGAGACGGTAATTGAATTGGTGATGATCTGTGTTGACAATAAAATCTCTGTTGAATGTCAAACGCAGGATAATCTAAAATATAACGAAAATAATGAGCTATTCTACTTAAAAACAATTAAAAAATTACTATTGCCATATTTATCACGTTGCTACGATGCTTTTCGTAAGGATTTATATAAAGGCATCGATGATAGCCTTCCTAGGGAAATTACCACTGAGACTAAAAAAAATCTTTTCTTTAAAAATATTGAAAATATTATACCCGTTTGGACTAATAAATTACAATCACGGCAATCTATCCTTAAAAATAAATTAGATAAAGTCAGCGATTTTGTTGGTTTTAAAAAAATAATAGCAGAATTAAATTTAATTGGCTCGCATACAGAATTTGTATCTTCGCGAAGCCCTGTTTTACGACTTAGTAGTACGGTTACAAAAAATGAGCGAGAAAAACATTGGCAAGGAATGTTTAGTGTAGTTTTTATTTTATATCAACAATTATATGAACTAGAAATAGAACTCAATTATTTAGAATCTTGGTATGAAAAGACCTTTGAAGAATTTAAATGTATAAAAAAAATTCAGTCCCAATATCGGATTAATCAAAAGAAAGAGAACCTTACACCTTTAATAGATAAGGAAATTGATAATAATATTAAAAGTCCCACAGTACTATTTTTAGCACCTACACCAGAAAGCTCTCTTGAACTCGAAGCTTTTAAAGAAAAGAAGATGAAAGAATTAACTTTATGGAAAGAATCATTTTTAAATAAAAAATTATTGAAAAAAAGAGAAGCAGATGAAATGAAAACAACCATGATAAGTTTTGTTCAGGAGTCTGATCTCACTTCAGAGCCTGTTAATCATGATAAAGAAATTAATTTGTTACTTGAAATAAGCATGAAAATGACTAAAAACAATATTGAAACCTTAGAAACACTATTTGGGCATGATTCTAAAGCCATCAAAAATATAAAAGTTGCTCGTGTTTTTAATTTAATAGAAAATTGTAGCGCAAGCTCTAAAATTGATTATAGGGGATCTCATTTTAGTTTTATTTTACCTGATACAAAATCCTCCTGGAAGAAACATCTTTCAGAGCTAGAGTTAAATCCCACTATTGTCGGAAAAGCATGGAAACCTCATAGTGGAGATAAGAATGATTTAGAATGGAACTTAAATGCTAATAATTTATTAAAAAAAGCTTTTGAACAAGCCGGTATTACCCCGCAAAGAATTGAATGGGCGCTTAGTCAATCTAAAAAAATGGAAATTATTAGTGGATTATAAAATTGGTTTTCTCTGAGAAGCCAGGATTAAGCTCTGGGTATAAGGTTTAAGGTCAGAAAGCTTGTTAAGGGTTTGGACATTGAACTCTTCTACTAAACTTCCATTTTTAATCACTTGTATGCGTTTACATAAGGTAGTTACAACTGCCAGATCGTGACTTACAAATAAATAACTTAGTGCATATTCTTGTTGAATAGTTTTTAATAGGGATAGGATTTCAGCTTGTACAATTACGTCTAAAGCGGAAGTAGGCTCATCTAATAACAATAAGGTGGGCCTTAACAATAAGGCACGGGCAATAACGATACGTTGTCGTTGGCCTCCAGATAATTCATGGGGGTAACGCGATAAAATAGCATGGGGTAATTGAACACTTTCGAGACTTTGAGCAATTTTTCGTTCGGTATTTTTTATACCATGAATAATAAGAGGTTCCAATAGTGCAGTTTTGATACTCTGGCGGGGATGGAGAGAAGAAAGCGGGTCTTGAAAAACCATTTGAACTTTTTTATAAAAATCTAAATTTCTTTCGTGAGTTAATGGTTTATCGCCAAATCTAATCTCACCAGACCATTGAGTATAAAGCCCTACAATGGCTTTTAAAATACTCGATTTACCGGAGCCTGACTCACCAATAATACCAAGGCTGTCTTTTTTTAATAAAGAAAGTGAGTAATCGATTACAGATGGAGGAGTTGTACCAAATTGAATGGTTAAATCTTTAATAGTTAATAAGGATTGCATAAGGATGCCGGTAATTTAGGAATGGCTTTAATTAAAGATTGAGTATAAGGATGAGTAGATAAATGTAAAGTATTTTTAGAAAGCTTCTCCATAATTTGTCCATCTTTCATAATTAAAATTGTATCACAAAAAGAGGCCACTAATTCTAAATCATGGCTAATAAAAATGATCCCCATTTGGTGGGCCTTAAATATTTGCTCGAAAAGCATTATAATCTCATGTTTAAGCTTAGCGTCAAGGGCAGAGGTTGGCTCATCTACTAATAATAGTTTAGGCTGAGCTACCGTCATCATACCAATTAAAATTCGTTGCGCCATACCCCCTGAAATTTCATGCACATATTGATGATAAACTTGTTCTGGATTAACTATTGAAAGCGATTCTAGTAGGGTAAGAATCTTAGATTTAACCTCCTGATGGGAAATTTTTTCATGTAATAAATAAGTTTCTTTTAATTGTTCCCCTATCGTCATAATAGGATTTAAAGCAAGACGGGCATCTTGCATTACCATTGTAATTAATTTTCCCCGAATTTTTTTCCAAAAGCTTTGAGGTCTATCTAAAAGGGAATGATTTAGAAAGTTCATTTTAAGGGCTTTAACCCTCAAGGGAGATTGAGTAAGTCCTAAGAGAGATTTCATAGTTAAGGTTTTACCCGATCCCGAGGAACCTACAATACCTAATTTCTCATAACCCATACTAAAAGAAATATTTTTGATAAGGGGCTGTTCATAATTTTTTTGTTGTAAGTTGATATTTAGATTCTGAATGTCTAATAAGCAAAGATCGTTCATAAGATTTTTTGCTCATTTTTAGGATCGAAAATATCTCGAAGCCCTTCACCCAATAAATTAAATCCTAGGCTGACTAAAAAAATCACAAAACCTGGGAATGTGGCAATCCACCAATGAGTTAACAAAAACTTGCGGCTTCCAGCAATCATAGCCCCCCATTCGGGAGTAGGCGGCTGGGCCCCCAGACCTAAGAAGCCAAGACCTGCCGCTGTTAAAATAAAGCCCGCCATATCTAAATTAACGCGTACAATAAGAAAAGGAAAACAGCTTGGCATAATGTGTTTAAATAAAATTCGGAAATGACTTGCTCCTTGCAATTTTATAACGTTTATGTAATCTAAATTTTTAATTTTTAAAGTTTGGGCTCGAACCAGTCTTGCATAAGGCGCCCAGGCTATTAAACTAATAGCAATAATGGCATTTTTAAGTCCTGGACCTAAGGCACTTACTAAGGCCATAGCTAGAATAAGTGAGGGGAAAGCTAGAAAAACATCAGTAACCCTCATAATTAAATTATCAATTTTATTACCAAAATAACCAGCAATAATACCTAATAGTAGTCCAATAGGCGCTGATAACAAACTGATTAGTAAAATGATAAAAAAGGTAATTCGGGTTCCATAAATAAGCCTTGAAAAAATATCGCGACCTAATTCATCGGTACCACAAATATGCTGCATGCTGATATTTTGTAATCGTTGATCTAAATGAACTTCTATTGGAGAATAGGGGGAAATAAAAGGGGCCATAAAAGCGATTATAATAAGTATGCTAAGGATAGTAGCGCCCAATAAAGCAATTTTATTTGTTTTTAATGGCTTAAATATCTTAATAAAGCATAATAGTTGTTTTTTCATTATATTCTTGGATCCATCCATTTATATAAGCCATCTGCAATTTTATTAACGGCTATAAATACGATACCAATGACAAGGGTCGCTCCTAACACTGCGTTTAAGTCTGCATTCATCAGCGCCTGGCTCAAGTAAAAACCAAGCCCTGGCCACATAAAAATAGTTTCTATAAAGGTCGACCCTTCCAACAGGGTTCCATAACTTAAAGCAATAATAGTGATTAAAGGTAGAAAGATATTGGGTAGGATATGCTTTAGAAGTACTTGCGGTATTGATAATCCTTTAATTAAAGCGGTTGTTACATAATCTTGATTAATTTCTTCTAAAACAAAAGCTCTTGTCATGCGGCTTATATGTCCAATTTTATAAAATCCTAAAATAAGGGCAGGTAATAAAAGATGACTTAAAGCATTGTTCAATAATTCCCAATTTTTATTTAAAATACTATCTAATAAAATAAAACCCGTTTTTGGTATATATTCATAAGCTAGATCAAAGCGCCCAGGAGAAGGAGCCCAATCTAATTTAACATAAAATACTAATAAGCCCATTAATGCTAACCAAAAGATAGAAAGCGAATTAGCCATAAGGCTAATTATTCGAGCAATATGATCAAAAATACTATTTTTGTATAAAGCAGCGCTTATACCCAAGGGGATACCTATTCCAACACCAATAAGCATTGCACTAGTAGCTAACTCTATAGTGGCAGGAAATACAAGTTTAATATCATCTAATACGAGCTGATTGCTTAAAAGAGATCTGCCCCAGTCTCCTCTCATAATCGATTTACAATAGTTCCAAAATTGGGTATAGAGAGGTAAATCTAAGCCTAGTTCATGGCGAGTTTTAAGATAAAGGGCTTCACTAGCTCTATCGCCAATAATTGCGATGACAGGATCTGTCGGAATTAAGTGTCCGATAATAAATATAACCAATACTAGGCCTAGTAAGGTAAAAAGAGTATTAATTAAAAAATATACAAATGCTTTCACAATTATTTATAAATATCCTCATAAAAAACAGAATCAGGCATAAACCCTAATTCAAACCCTTTTATTGCAGGCTGAGACATTGCGGTTTCAATTTGCTGAAACATAATAATAGTTGGTGAATCATATAAAGAGTCTTTCTGTAAATCATAATATAACTTTGCACGCTTATCAGCCTCGGATTCTAACAAGGCCAATTGAGTGTGACGGGTTAAGTCCGGAATGAGCCATGCATTTCGCCAAGCGATAGTTTTAAAAGGGGAATTATCAGAATTGTCATTGTTAACCGTAAAAGTTGCAGCAAAATTATGTGGATCTGGATAATCAGCGCCCCACATCCCAATAAAGATATCGTGTTTTCTATTTCTATAAATCGTAAGAGCTTGTTTTGAGTCAGAAGGATTAATCGATAATTTAATATTAGCCTTAGCAAAGGTATCTTGTAGGCTACTTGCGATATCTTGTTTATTCGTTTCTATGCTTAAAGAAAAACCATCCTCTAAATCAGCTTGTTTTAATAAGTCTTTAGCTTTTTGAATATTTAAATGGAAAGGGGTTTCTAAATAACTACCACTTATGCCCTTAGGGATAAAACCCTGGTGTACAAAGGCCTGATGTTTTAAAAAAGCATTTAAGATACCATGATAATCAATTAGATATTTTATAGCTAAACGCACTTCTGGAATTCGAAGATACCTATTTTTTTGATTTAATCCTAGATAATAAAGAATAGCCTTGGGAGAAGAAACCATTTTTTTATGGTGTAGTTTATTTAATTGTTCAGGTTCAAGATTTCTCGCGATATCAATATCTTCTTTTGTAAGAAGTAATTGTTGAGTAGAGCTTTCCTTTACATTCCGAATAATAATCCGTTTTAAGGATTTTTCTTTATGAGGATAATGTTCATTTTTAGTTAAACTTAATATCTCACTGGCTTTCCATTGTTTTAATTGATAAGCCCCTGAGCCTGCATGATTATTTTTAAGCCAATTATTCCCTAAGTCATTATTTTGTTCGTGACTTAATACTTCATTTTTATCGACAATAGAGCCTACCGAGGTACTTAAACAATATAAAATGAAATTGGGAGAATATTTATTATTGAAGGTCAATTGTATAGTGTAGGGATTAATTACTTTAATCGTCTGATGAATATTATCTTTAGTGAAGCCTAATTGAACTAGAATATCACTAGGAGCTTTACCTAAACTAATCGCTCTAGAAAGAGAAAAAGCGACATCTTCCGCAGTTAAGGGATGAGAATTAGCAAATTTTAAATTATTATTTAAATGAAAGGTATAAGTTTTACCATCTTTGGATATCTCCCATTTGTAAGCCGCCATTCCTTCTATTTTTGTCAAATCTTTGGGATTAATCTTTATTAATCGTTGATAAGTATTAGTCGCGTATTCAAGACCTGCAAATTCAAAGATTTCTGCGGGATCCAGCGTTGTCATCTCATCAATTCTATGAGCAATAATTAAAGTATCTTGGGGAGTTTTTGCATAGGTTGTAAAGGTTAAACCCAATAAAAGGAATGACAATAATTTTTTATTGATGGAATGCATAATAAACCCACTTAACTAGATGACATAAATTAAATTAGAAATAACCTAATTAGTTTAATAGAAGTATTTAAGAATAACTAGAACAAAGTGAGTAATTGATTTCAGGCCCTATGGAGACCTATCTTTAATCAAAAGACATACATAGTCTTATAAAGGTATAATTATTAAAGCAAGGAGCCGGCAATTGGTTTCTTAGATTAATTTTTTTATCACCATTTAATTTTATCTTAGTCTTTTCTAGGAGAAATAAGGGAAGTATTATTGTTTATCAAACCATAACCCTTTTTGCATCATTTACCCATTATTTTAATGCAATAGATTGGGCTTTCTATTGGTTTAAATTTTCACAAATCATATACTCAATAGTTTGCTTTAGTAACTTATCATTACATTCAAAGCAGCCTCCCCTAGGGGGCATATTATTAATTCCCTCGACAGTATGCTGGAAAATCAATTCCAAGCCTGAGCTTAAACGTCCCTGCCAGTCTTCCTTCAATCCTTTACGAGGTGCTCCTAACTCTATTTGGGGATTTTCATCGTGGCAAAGACTACAAAATTGCTCATATATTTTCTTAGGAGCAAGGGGATCGTTTTGTAGGGTTTCTAGAAATTCTTGGGGGCGATGTGGTGTAAAACTGATGGTTTGCCATTCGGTATTGAGTATTTGGCTTATTGCCGTCTGGCTGAGGCCTACTATAACCAGTGCAAATAAAAATTTGTTTAACATCGATGTATACCCATGAAAGCATTGACTGGTTTGGAGTGTGAATCTGTCAGAACCAGAAGTCAATCGTTCAAATAATTTACTCCGAAATAAAGAAATAAATAGAGATGGTAAAACCATGTAATACCACGTTTTTCCCGTACTTTATTTCATTATTGAAGTTGTGTAAACCAGCTATGTATGGTATAAAGCTAGCAACATAAATTTCTATCAAAGTGAACCAATAAATGTTTTTAACATCTTCTAATTATCCCGAAATTCAAGCTTCCCCTAGTTCTTTACCAGTTAGACCCCTGATGGGTATTTTACCTTCAAGAAATTTTCAACCGAAACTTTCTTTAGGACTAGGTTCCGAAATTGACTGCCTCTTAGCAAGTAATCCAATAGTAAGTCCTTTGGAAAAAGTTTTGTATGAAAAAATATTTGATTTTTCAGTACATATTTTAAATATATACAATGAATTATCAAAGGCGAACCACTTTTTAAAAGAAAAACAAGAAGAAATAGAAAGTTTAAAGGGATTGTTGAAAAAGAATAATGAAGTTATCAAAATGCTATCTAATCAATTGAACGACGTATCGAATAATTTCCTTGCGCAAACAATCCAGTTATCCCACACCAATGGTGATGTTAAAATACTTAAAGAACAAAATGATTATCTGCAAAAAAATGGGGATTCGTTACAGCAAGCGGTTTACAAAGCTAATGATATTATTCATTTATATAAAACTAGAGAAAACAACTTAAAATTATCTCTAGTAAAAGAGAAAGAATTCGTACAGAAATTAATAGAAGATAATAGTAGGTTAAACTTAATCTATAATGAAGAAAGAAAGAATCTTATTGAGAATCAAGTAGCGACAGATTGTCTTTTAAACCAAACCCAATCTCAATTATCGAATGCTTTAAAAAATGAAGTAGAATACAAGCTCTCAAATGAAAAATTATCAGTACAACTAAAAGAAAAAGATGAAGAAATAAAAAAATTAAAAGAGGCTTTGCTCCAGGAAAAAGAAAAAAACACTATTAATAATAACTTTGTACTAGAAGAGTCTCCTAATTCCCTAAAATTCATTAGCCCCATTGAAACACAAAGGATTCTTAATAATAGCAAAAGAAAGTTAGACTATTCATTTTGTGGGCCCTCTTTAGGAGGGTCTCCTATCTATCCTGAAGAAAATCAAAATTTAGTAAATATTGCTTCTTTTTCGTTTAATCAAATATTATTTAATAATTTTCTTCCATCATCTTCTTCACATGAATCCAAGTATAATGAATTAAGCGAAAAAAATACCCCTAAAAAAATTAGAAGAGATGGCTTTTTAACTTTATCCCCTGGTTTAAATCCAACAAAATAATAACCAAGTATTTGGACTTATCACAGAAATGCCTTATCTTAAAAAAAATTATGGGATAAGTCGTTCGGTTTCAAATAAAGATTCGTGAGTTTGTCTTGGTTTAACTAAAAAAGATTTATCGTGCTCTATTATTACTTCAGCAGGTTTAGGTCTGCTGTTATATTCTGAGCTCATGCTAAATCCATAGGCTCCTACATCTTTTATAACTAACAAATCTTCATTTTGAATCCTAAGAGCACAATTTTTAGCTAGAAAGTCTCCACTTTCACAGATGGGTCCTACAATATCATAATTTTTTAATGGGATGGTGGATCTATTTTTAACCGGTAAAATCTTATGAAAAGCCTTATACAAAGCCGGGCGGATTAAGTCATTCATGCCAGCATCTAGTATGGCGAAATTTTTATGAGCAGTTTCTTTAATATAGGAAATTTGACTTAATAAAGCACCAGTATTAGCAATTATACTTCTACCGGGCTCTAAATATAATTGATAATTATTTTTTTTTACATAATCTTCAAATAAATGAGCATAGTGAGATAAGGAAGGAGGGCTTTCGTCATTATAATTGATCCCTAATCCTCCCCCGACATCAATATGTTGAATGTTTATATCAAACTCTTTTAGTCTTTCTATTAAAATTAGAATTTTATCAAAAGCATTTTTTATGGGAGATAATTCCAATAACTGAGATCCTACATGAAAACCAATACCTATAATGGTTAAATGCTTAAGTTTTAAAATTTGTGGGATATAATAAATTAAATCATCAATGCTTATTCCAAATTTATTCTCTTTTGAACCAGTTGAAATGTAGGGATGAGAAACAGTATGGCTATCGGGATTGATTCTAAAGGCAATAAAGGCTTTTTTATTAAGTTGTTCAGCAATTTCATTTAAAAGAAAAATCTCAGGAATAGATTCTACGTTTATGCAATGAATATTATATTCGAGTGCCGCTTTAAGTTCAGTTCGGGTTTTACCTACCCCAGAAAAAATAATATCCTGCCCCTCGGCCCCTGCTGCTATAACCCTTTTTAATTCCCCAAGTGAAACAATATCAAAACCTGTCCCTAATTTGTGTAAAATATTTAAGATAGCAATATTGCTATTAGCTTTTACGGAATAGAATATTTTATGGGGAAGATCTTTAAAAGCTATTTTATAAGCGATTAAATTTTCCTTGAGTTGGGTTTTAGAATAAAAATAAGTAGGAGTATCGTATTGGTAAGCTAATTGTTCAAAGCTTATCTTTTCAATGAACAAGGTATCTTCTTGATAGAAAAAACAATTAGGGGTTAATTTAAAATCCATCTCCTTATTCTAAATAAGTTTGTTGCCAATTTATATAGAGTTTTTCGACATATTCACAATATTCTTTGGTATTGTTAAATTTTGCAGGTAAAAGTGCATCAAAAACATAGTAATTAACGGTTTTATTAGGTGCACGCATCATATTGATTATTTTATGAATAAGTGTTTCTTGGCTCGTCCATTCAAATGCTTCCTGTGCCTCATAGTGTAAGAAAACCGGTATTATGGGAATATTAGCTTTTAAAGAAACATCAAAACAACCATAATTAAAAGGGAGATGTATTCTACGCCCCTTACATCCCCCTTCGGGATATAATCCAATATTATAGCCGTCCAATAAAGTTTTAATTAATAACTCTTTAGATTGGTGTCTTGACTCCTTGGAATCTCTATCAACGTATAAATTGCCAGCAGCAGTACTTATTCTACCAAAAATATACCAATCCGCTATTTGTTTTTTAGCTAAGTATCTAGCTTTAAAAAGGCTTGGCATTCCAATATCTTCAAAAGCTGAAGGGTGATTAGAGATAACTATATAATGAGAGGGTAAAGGATTAGCATTTTTTTGATGAAGCTTAAGATTAACTCCTAAAGCTTTTATAAATAAATGGCACCAAAATTGAAACAATTGAGGGTAAATTTTTTTGTTAATCTTATGGGGTAAGAAACTTAAAATATACATAAGTAATGTATAACTTAGAAAATCTAACCATTTTAGTGATAAGTTTAAAAAATTTATCAAGAAGTAAATCATACTTTAGAATATAGCAAAGTATTGAAAAAATGCATAATGGCATTCAATTAGTGTAAATGCACTATAAATTATTAGCTTTTTTTTAAATAAAAGTATACAAAAAAATATTTTTCATGTAGTATCCCTCATCACAAGGCAAGGAAGTATAAAATTTGCAAGTTTAGGAAAGTGTTTGCATGGAGAATGACAAGTTTAAAATTATTAATTCCAGTAAAGGAAAAAAAATGAAACAATATGCAAAGCTATTATTTTGCGGTTATTGCTTGCTATTAGTTACAGCTTGTCAAAGTAGTCATAATTTGAAATTGAATATTAATACGCATGCTCAACTGAATGAAAGTCTTAATAAAGAATCTTTACCCGTCCTTATTAAGGCCTATCAATTAAATTCATCTAAGAAATTTAAAGATGCTAATTTTAAAGATCTCTGGAAAGAAGATAAGAAATATTTAGCGCAGGACGTTGTTTCTTATAAGGAATTTATGGTAAGCCCTAATACACATCAAATTATCTCGTTTCCTTTAGAGTCCAAAGCACAATATATTGGTATTGCAGCGCTTTTTAGAGAATCTGAAAGTAGCACCTGGCATGCAATAAAAGCTTTACCCACAATAAGAATCAATCCCGTTGTTAAGATAAAAATTGAAGCTAATCGTTTAGAAATTATTTAACAAGTCACTAATGCAATATAACTTCATCATCTCTTACATGAGTATTTAAAATGTTTTGTATTGAAAAAATATTGTTTCCAATTAACATTAACGGAGGAGTCGGAGAAGATCCTAAATATTTGGATAAGTATATATATCTTATAAATGAAGTTAAGAAGAGTGAGAAAAATAATTTTGATGAAATAATTAACTTAACAACCTTATTGTTAGAAAAAAGCACTAAAGATCTTAGGGTGCTAAATTTTTTATTTTTTGGTCTTGTCGCAAAAAAAAATATAAATCATATTATTTATATGTTGGAAACTTTTAATAAATTACTTAATAAGTTTGGACCAAACTTGCATCCTACTACATCCGATTTACAAATAAGCGCTTGTGAATGGTTAAATAATTCACGTTTTATAGCATTATTTAAACAGGCTATAAATAATGTGGAAATAAGTAATTTAAATAATTTATTAACTAAGTTATCTACGCTAGAATATACAATGCGTAACAACCTTTCAATGCCTAATTTTAATTTGAAAATACTTCATATTTTAAGAGCCAATTTATATAGCTCCTTTTTTTAATTAAGAATCTTGCAGCTAAACTTTCTATTGATAATCACGAAGTTATTATACCTTTACTTAAATTGATAATTAAGTTGATCAGATTTAATTCAAAATATAATAAAAAACTTTACGGAGTGGATATATAAAAAAATATAAGAAAGGCGGATTTTTAAGCCTCCTTAAAACCTTATATCGAGGAAGCAAACCTCTATTGAATGAAGCACAAATTTCCTTTCTTTGACAAGAGCTAGATCAAAAGATTAGTTTAACCATTCTTTCAATACGTAATTTTGTTGAGACATCGTTTGGGGTAAAATATTCCCAAAGTGGAATGACAAATTTACTTCATAGCTTGGGCTATATTTACAAGAAACCGAAATTAATTCTTGCTTGTTCAGATGAGCAACTTAAAAAATTTTTTATAAGGTTTTATTTAGATAATATGGAAAATAAACCCTCAGACGAATTAGTATTTTTCGCTGATGTGGTCCCTTCGCAGCATAATATCCTTCCAGACTATGGTTGGATTCGCAAAGGAGAAAATCGAGAACTAAAAAGTAATAATGGGCGTTCTCGGTTTAATATTCATGCAGCGATGAATGTAGGAAGATTTAAAACGACCGTTGTTACCAGCGAGAGCAATCTTGATCAAGAATCTACGGTTGCACTTTTAAATCAATTATTAATTCTTTATCCTTATGCAAAAAAAATGCTTAACATTTTAGATAATGCAAAATATCATTGTTCCAAGGGGGATAGAGATTTTGCAGAAAAAAATATCAATTTAGTTTATTTGCCTGCTTATTCTCCCGAATTAAACATGATTGAGAGCTTATGAAAAATATTTAAAAGAAATGGGCTTTACAATAAATTTTATGAAAAATTTGATTCTTTTAAAAAAGGTTGTTTAGCTTTTTTTAGAAATCAAAAAGATTATTTAAAAGAGATTTCATCTATTATGGGGGATGGCTTGGAGTCTTTGATACCCGTTTAAGACCGAAAAATCTATCTGGTATGTGTATGTGTCACACTACAGGGGTTTTTCTTAAAACAATTGAAATTTTATAAAACGTTTTAAGCAATTTTTAAATAAGAATTAAGAGCAAAAAATCTGAGTCCAGAACTTTATTTTAATACGAGTAAATCTCTTTTTCACTTGGTCGTTCGTTTTCAATTTTTTAAAACCTAACAGGTTGTTTTTAAGGGAATAAATTTTAAAAATTCTCCACTTCGCAATATAATTTTATATAAGGGTATATATAAGGGTATATATAAGGGTATAACAGTAGGCCCTTTTGATTGACCAAAATTGCAGTGCTTAAACCATCTTTTTTGTCCTAATACCCTTAATCTGGATTCCGGTTCTAAAATAATATTTTTTTCATAACTTGATCAGGTAATCCCCACAATTTTTATGTGCAACATTCTTGTCAAACCAAATACTATCCCATAAAAAATTTTCGATTTAGATGCTAATATATTTACATAAAATGATTTCAAAAATACAACTTTAATTTAAAGAGTTAGCCTAAGCCTATACTTCTTAAGTGTAAATGTTTATTCAATAAAATTAAATTTTCATTTATTTGGTTATTTTCAATTCTTTGTGTTTCTAGTAAAGGTTGCAAATCTGATTTTAACTTTTCAGCTTCATATCGTTGGGCTTCTAAGGAAGATTTATGAGCAGCTTCAAGTCTTGCATTTTCTCCTTGTTGCTGCTTTTTCAGTTCTTCAAGTTGCTTAGCTTGGGCTTGTAATTGCTCAGCTAATGCTTCGGCAGTTATTTTGTTTTTCTCCATCTCCTCTTGATTTTTTTTTAAATTTTTATTTTCTTGTTTTATTTCGATATTTTGAGCTTGGAGGAGGGCAAATTCTGCCTTTAATTCAGCCATCATGTTAGCAAGTCCTTTGATTTGATCATTTTGTGCTTGTTGAAAAGCATCACTTGCCATATCCGATTCATAATCTTTATGCTCATTTTGTTCTATATATTTATTCATGCTATATAATTCCTAAAAGTTTAAGCTTAGAGGCATGTTCAAATGATTCTTGCAGTCTTTCTTCTTCTAATCTTTTATTTTGTTCATAAATAACTTGAGCTTCCAATAAAGGTTGCAAATTTGATTTTAACTTTTTAGCTTCATATCGTTGGGCTTCTAAGGCAGATTTATGAGCAGCTTCAAGTCTTGCATTTTCTCCTTGTTGCTGCTTTTTCAGTTGTTCAAGTTGCTTAGCTTGGGCTTGTAATTGCTCAGCTAATGCTTCGGCAGTTATTTTGTTTTTCTCCATCTCTTCTTGATTTTTTTTTAAATTCTTATTTTCTTGTTTTATTTCGATATTTTCGGCTTGAAGGAGGGCAAATTCTGCCTTTAATTCAGCCATCATGTTAGCAAGTCCTTTGATTTGATCGTTTTGTGCTTGCTGAAAAGCATCACTTGCCATATCCGATTCATAATCTTTATGTTCATCTAATTCATTGTTTCTATTCATAATTTTTCTCCTAAAATATATAATGCATATAAATTTAAAATTATTAAAGTTAAAATTTTAAGGATCAGCAACAATTCCCAGTGAAAATAAAAAAGTAAATTATTTTCTATTTAATAATAATTATTAAAAACTTTACTTAGCCGTATGCGAAATCTTCAACTTAAAGAAGTCTGCATCTATACGCCCACATGTACCTAGTTGGTTTCCTCTAAAACAACAGTGTTATCAATTTAAGAAATTATTAAGGAGACTCTGAAATTAGAAGTTGAGACTACTTGATTAATATGCCGCGCTTATTCTTATCCACCTGTCTACTACCTATATGAAAAGGGTACTTCTGATGGTTACCCTTTTCCTATTAAAAGCTTATTTGAGACCAAGTTAGCTAGGCGGACTACCAGGATAGATCTTGCTTGCTTAAAGTTATGTTAAACTTTATTAAAGCTTTATTAATCCTTAATGACCCGCACGAATATGACCTTCAAGAATTTTTTTATCTTCGTCTTTTTTCGTCGGATTTTCTAATAAAAGCTCGAGTTTAAATTTTAACTTCTCAGTTTCATTTTTTTGATCTCTTAAAATTGTATCAGTTCTCTGTTTCTCTTCTTTTGTTTGTTCTTCCAATTGCTTAGCATGAGCTTTTAATAGTTTATTTTGTTCTTCTAATTGTCTAGCTTGGGCTTGCAATTGTTCAGCTAGTATTTCTGCATTTATTTTATTTTTCTCAACTTTTTCCTGTTTTTTTTTCAAATTCTTATTTTCTTGTTTTATCTCGATATTTTGCGTTTGGAGGATGGCAAATTCTGCCTTTAAATCAGCCATCATGTTAGCAAGTCCTTTGATTTGATCGTTTTGTGCTTGCTGAAAAGCATCACTTGCCATATCTGACTCAAAATCTTTGTGTTCATCTAATTCATTGGTTCTGTTCATACTCTTCCCCACATATATAATATAAGTTTGAATTATGTTTTAATTATTTATAACTATATAAAAAAATAAGAATTTCATATGTAAATGAAAAAGTCAACTTTTTTGTCTAAAGTTGTTGTTAAATTAAAATGCTGTTTATGTTTTAAAAGTTGAATTTCAGTGGGGGAGCATTAATTTATAGCAGTGTAACTACTCTAGTTTGTTTTGTCCCCAATTCAAATATGAAGTGCAATTTAGAAACGTGTAGTTATGCATTCATGGCATAGCGGCTATCAAAGCGAAGTTAAAGTGAAG
>JAQGOH010000019.1 GCA_028293705.1 Francisellaceae bacterium
GCTCTGGAAAATCCATACGCTCTAAGGTAATTAAATGATTAGGATCACTTAAGGTATCCCCAGTGGTCGTTTGTTTTAAACCAACAGCGGCAGCAATATCACCAGCTCGGATTTCTTTGATTTCTTCTCTGTCATTTGCTCGCATTAATAAAATTCGACCAATGCGTTCTTTCTTTTCTTTAGTGGTGTTAACAACGCTATCACCCGACTTTAAGACCCCTGAATATACTCGAATATAAGTAATAGTCCCTACATAAGGGTCAGTTGCAATTTTAAAGGCAAGTGCTGCAAAAGGTTCTTCATCTGTTGAATTTCTATAGGCAATTGTATTTTCTTTGTCATGTAAAATTCCTTCACGAGGAGGAACTTCATGAGGAGCAGGTAGGTAATCTACAACGGCATCTAATAAAGCTTGGACCCCTTTGTTTTTAAAAGCAGAACCACAAAACACTGGTATGATTTCATTGCGAATAGTACGTAAACGAATGCCTAGTTTAAGTTCTTCTTCAGTTAATTCACCGGTTTCTAGGTATTTATTCATGAATTCTTCAGAAGCTTCGGCAGCTGCTTCTAATAAATTTTCACGATATTTTTTACAATCATCAATCATATGAGAAGCTATTTCTTTTAATTCAAAAGTCATTCCTTGAGAACTATCGTCCCAATAAATAGCTTTCATACGAACTAAATCGACTACCCCTTCAAATTTTTCTTCAGCTCCAATTGGAAGCTGCATTGGCACAGGAGTAGCGCCTAAGCGAGATTTAATTTGTCCTACTACTCGTAGGAAATCAGCGCCTGCTCTATCCATTTTATTAACAAAACCGACTCTTGGCACTTTATATTTATTAGCTTGGCGCCATACGGTTTCAGATTGAGGCTCAACGCCACCTACTGCACAAAATAAGGCACAAGCCCCATCAAGTACTTTAAGAGAACGCTCTACTTCAATAGTAAAATCCACGTGTCCTGGAGTATCTATAATATTAATACGGTGTTGAGGATATTGGGTGGCCATCCCTTTCCAATAACAAGTCGTAGCAGCCGAGGTAATCGTAATGCCTCGTTCTTGTTCTTGTGCCATCCAATCCATAACCGCAGCACCATCATGCACCTCACCAATTTTATGGGAAACGCCGGTGTAATATAAAATACGTTCAGTTGTCGTAGTTTTACCAGCATCTATGTGAGCCATAATGCCGATATTGCGATAATGTTCGATTGGAGTAGTACGTGCCACAGTTCAATATCCTTTAAATTACCAACGGTAATGTGAAAATGCTTTATTTGCTTCGGCCATTCGGTGGGTATCTTCACGCTTTTTAACAGCACCCCCTTTACCTCTTGCGCCACCTTCTTCATCGGAGGCATCAAGAATTTCACCGGCTAATTTAAGCATCATGTTTTTTTCGCCCCGTTTACGGGAAAAATCCGCTAACCAGCGCATGGCTAAGGCCATAGCACGAGACATAGGAATTTCTATAGGAACTTGATAAGTAGCTCCCCCTACTCGACGAGATTTAACCTCGACCATAGGACGAATATGCTCTAATGCTTTTTCAAATAATGATAAAGGATCCCGATTACTACGATTTTCGACTTGTTTTAAAGCACCATAAACTATTTCTTGAGCAATAGATTTTTCGCCATCAACCATTATCTGATTAATAAATTTGGCTACTACTTGGCTGCCATATACTGGATCAGCTTGTATGGGACGTTTTGCTGCTACGCGTCTTCTTGGCATCTCTTTATTACCCTAAATTACTTAAGACTCTTACTTCTTGTCTTTTTTAGAACCATATTTAGAACGACTTTGTTTACGATCTTTAACACCTGCGGTATCAAGACTTCCACGAACGACTTTATATCGTACACCTGGTAAATCCTTAACTCGTCCGCCACGTATTAAAACGACAGAGTGTTCCTGTAAATTATGTCCTTCACCACCAATGTAAGCTGTTACTTCATAACCATTGGTTAAGCGAACACGACAAACTTTTCTCAAAGCTGAGTTCGGCTTCTTTGGAGTAGTTGTATATACTCTGGTACATACACCTCGGCGTTGAGGACAACTTTGCAAAGCTGGGGACTTGGTTCTAACCACAAGTTGCTTGCGCCCTTTTCGAACTAACTGATTAACTGTTGCCATAATAAAACTATTTGCTCCACTTTTTCTGCAAATAAACGAAAAGCAAGCTCCGCCTTTCCTTATTTAGGAAGCGGGATCCTACAATAACGTAAAAAGGACGTCAAGTACCTTTCTACCCAGAGGGTTACGATAAAATTGATGTAACCCGTTTTAAAGACTTTCTATGGCATTGTTATTAATAACGCTATAGAGACTTTGTAATATTTAAAAAAACGATTTTTTGTTAAAATTGCTTAGTAGTGCTATTACAAAGTTCGGTAAGGGTATCATATAAAAAGTGAGCCTTCAATAGTGGCTTCCACCTTATAATGGGGTATATTTTGGAAAAAGTGCCAAAACAATGAGTTAGACGCCTATCAACTTTTATTAACTACTCAACTTTTTTTGTTATGGGCACGCCGTATTAAGTTTCCTAACTCTTCTTGATATTGGCTATTGATTTGAATAAATTTAGTATCAGCTTTTTGCCAGGCTTCATATAACTCATTCAATTCTTTTTCATGAGGTTCCACTAAAGGTGCTAAAGATTGGATTTCGTCCTGTGCTTTGCTCAATTCATCTTGGGTTAACAAAAAATTCTTAGTGATAATTTCATGTGGGGGGTTATTTTTTAGGTATTTTTGAATATTTTCAATTCTTTTCTGTTTAATTTCAGCTTTTTCTATATTTTCTTTTAATTGCCTTAATCGGTTACTAAAATTATATTGGACGTCTAATTCATTTTTTTTATTGGTCCAATTATTTAAACAATCGGTACTTAGCAAATGTGCTGCATCTTTTTGCAAACTTAAAGTACGTAATAAATGGGATTGATCATTTATTTCCTCATTAATATTTTCCGGTGTTAAATGCAGTAAATCAAGCTCTTCACTTAACTTTACTTCTTCTTTTTCGATACTGTCTTTTTTTTCCTCACTCAAATCTGGGGCTTGATTATTATAATAAGGTTGTGGCTCATATATCGATAGATGTAGGGCATTATGCAAGTCATCTTCTTCCTGAGTTGTAATTAATTGGGATAGAGAGAGCACTTCCTCTAATTTTTTTTCTTCTTCTGTAAATTGCCAATATATTCCATTTTGAAATTCATTACGAAAAGATAAACTCCTACTTTGATTTAAAAATTGCTCTTCGTCTGAAATCAATTGAATTTCTTCATCAGGGATAGGGGGTTGAATAGGATTCATTGGACAGCTCCTTCATAATGGTAGCAACAATTTTATGGGTATAAAAGTTATTTAAATTTCAAAAAAATATGTTTGCAGGCTTTAAATAAATAATGATAGCCTATTTTGCTTGAAATTAGGGATGTGGATAAAAAAAATGAATTACAACTTTACTAAAAAATCTTTTATAAAATTTTTATTTAATATGTCCCGTCCATTTCGTTGGCATTTTTTAGGACTTATGTTCATCTCCTTGGTTTGGGCATTTGATCTATCCTTCCGCCCTTTTTTAGTTAAAATTATATTAGATAAACTTTCCGTCTACCCTCCAGCGGACATCGTAGCCCCCCTTATGCTACCTATTATAGCTTATATAGGCATGTCTTTGGTCATAGTAGCAATTCTTCGTTGGTATAATAGTCTTTTTTTAAAGGTTTTCCCCCGACTTAAACAACGAATTTTTTTAAAAATCACAGGACACATGTTAGGCCATTCGCATACTTATTATCAAAATTATTTTTCCGGTGCTTTAGTTAATAAAATTCAAGATGTGGCTAATGGATTAGTAGAAATTTTAAAAATTATTATTGATAAATTTTTCAGTTACGCATCTGTTCTACTAGTAGCTATTTTTACACTTTATCAAGTCGATATCAGATTTAGTTTAATTATGATTGTTTGGAGTTTAATATTTTTTTTAGTGTCAATTAAATGGGCAAAAAAAATTCATGGCGTTTCAGCAGAGGTTTCTGAAACCCAAAGTCAATTTATTGGTAAGATGGTTGATGTTTTATCCAATATGTCTTTAGTTCGTCTTTTCAGTGGTACTAAACAGGAAAAAACCAATTTAAGTTATTGGTCAGAACAAAATGTTAAAATTGAACAACGTTTTGACAGATTATTTTTCAAAGCCATTTTCATTCAAAGTTTATCTTTTGTGGTATTACAAGCTGTTTGTTTAATATTTCTAGTCAAGGGAAGAAAGGATGGTCACATTAGTGTTGGAGATTTCGCTCTTATTTTAACCATTAATATCCATATTCTAGATTGTTTATGGAATTTATCAAAAGATTTTTTAAAATTTACTGATCATCTAGGTAAAGCAACCCAAGGATTGCGTTTAACTACATTACCTACTGAAATTAAAGATAGCCCTGATGCTAAAGTGCTTAAAGTGATTAAGGGAGAAATTCAATTTAAAGAGGTTACTTTTCAATATGGAGAGCAAGATCCTTTATTCGAAAATAAGAATGTTGTAATTAAAGGCGGTGAAAAAATAGGGCTTGTGGGTTATTCAGGAAGCGGAAAATCCAGTTTTGTTAATTTATTGCTAAGATTATTTGATATCCAAAAAGGACAAATTCTGATTGATGGGCAAGACATCTCAAAAGTGACTCAAGAATCTTTACGTCAATCAATCGGAATGATACCCCAAGATCCAACGCTCTTCCATAGAACTATTATGGAAAACATTCGATATGGAAGATTTGAAGCAACCGATAATGAAGTTTATGAAGCAGCTATAAAAGCCCACGCACATGATTTTATTTTAAATCAGCCTAAAGGTTATGAGTCTTTAGCGGGTGAAAAAGGGGGAAAATTATCAGGTGGTCAGCGGCAACGAATAGCTATTGCCCGTGCCATTTTAAAAAACGCCCCTATTTTATTGCTGGATGAGGCAACTTCTGCTTTGGATTCAATCACTGAACATCTTATTCAAGAAAGCTTAAACCATTTGATGCAAAATAAAACAACCATTGTGATTGCTCATCGACTTTCTACTTTATTGCACATGGATAGGATTCTAGTATTTCATAAGGGTCAAATTATACAAGAAGGTACTCACCATCAATTACTAGAACAAGGTGGGCTGTATAAAAATTTATGGGACGCACAAATGGAGGGATTTGTATCTCAACCGCAGCACGAAGAAGTTTTAACAACCGAGTAAAAAGCTTCAGTTTTATCAAGGAAAAAACCTATAAATAACTACAAGTCTTAAACGATTCTTATTCCTCCAATAAGAGCCGGCCTACTTGGCTAATAATTTAACATTTGATTCAGAATAAAAATTTATACATTGAGTTGGACTTGGAGTTTTGATGAAATGGCCATATTGGGTAAGAATTTCAGTATGGTTAAATCCTTTTTTTAAATCAGAAAATGAATCAAAGTCGCCCATTCTAAGCTCTACATTTTTAATTAAATCAAAAGTGCAATTATTTACTGGGACATATGGCTTTAAAATATTATTCATAACTTCTGAATAACTTTGAACTTTTTCATTTGGTTTATTTACATATTCAGAAATTTCTTTTTTAATTTTTATTGTACTAATATTTAAGTCTTGTAATTTTCTTTCTGCATATAAAATTTTAATTATATTATAATGCCCTGCCTCTTTTGCTAAACTATCGCTTATAAATTCTTCATTGCAGCTTTTTCTATTGATATTAGCTCCCGCATCTAAAAGGGAGTTAACGATTCTTGTGAATCCTTGACTTGCAGCATATTCTAAAGGAGTTTTTTGTTGGTGATTGGCTAGGTCAATTAAGGGTTTGCTGGTAATTAATTCGTCCACACAATCTAAATGATTAAACTTTACAGCCCAAAATAAGGCAGAGTTACCTTCATCATCTGTCTTAAGGGTTGATGCCTTATCTTCAATTAAAAACCTTAAAATCGTTAAATTTCCAACAGTTGCTGCAATCATTAAAGCGGTTAAACCAAATTTATTAGAATGATTAATATTGGGTTTATTCTTTAACAAACACCTCACGCAAAGTTCTCGTTCAAAATATGTCGCTATTAATAATGCAGTATTACCTTCATTATCGCATGCGTTAATATCTGCATTATTTTTTAATAATAAATTCAGAATAGGAATAAACCCTTTTTGCGCAGCCCACATTAAGGCCGTGCGTTGAAGATTATCTTTATTATCAATAGGCACACCGATTCTTATTATTAATTCTACTATAAGGATGTTTCCAGTCAAAACAGCCAGAGTTAGGGCGGAACGACCCTTATTACAAACCACATAAATATCAGGTTTTTCTTTTATGAGTAATTTAATGATTTCTGTTTTTTGTTTAATAATGGCAAACAAAAGAGGAGTTAAATCATTTTTAATATTTTTTTCAAAAAGCAAATTGGGTAATTTTTTTAGAATATCTTTTACATCGATTAATCGATTTTCTTTAATAGCAATAAATAAATGATGCAACATAAAAATAATCGCTCATCAAGATAGAATAATCTAAGGTACAGGCCTTAAGGTTATATTGTCAATTTTTAAAAAAGAAAATTTAGGACACTATAGTGACCTATATCTAAATTAGAATAACACTTGGATTTTTTTAGCAATTAAATTAATAGCGTTGGCATTATTATTTTGGATAGCAATTTGCGATTGCTTAAAGTAATTATCAAATTTTTTTAAAAGCACGTCATTTTTGGAATCTAAAATTTGGTTCATTAATGTATTTGCTTGTAAAAATAATAATTGTGGTGTTCTAGGAACCTCAACCCTTGAATTTGACAAAGGTGATTGTATATGCCACCAATCCCTCAAAGGTAAGCTAAATATATCAACTGAATTATTATTTTCAGAATGATTAAAATTATGTTTATAGGCTTTTGCACTATCTTCTATTAAAGTTTCCCAATGTCCTCCCTTCTTATTTAATATTTTATGTACAAATTCACTCTGCTCATCACCCAGTTTATTAGATTGTAATATTGTCTGGATAGGCTCTCCATTAGATGATATAACTGCAAATGGTTTCGGGTTAGCATTCACCCTATTATTACAATAATAAATCTCAAGACGAATGCCTAGTGCTTTGGCTAAACAAGATAAATGATTACTTTCTAAAAACACAGCCTTAGCGGGATCACATAACCATTCAACATAATTATTAAATCCACTTTCCTCCCACCAATTATTAAAAGATTGGTTTAAAAAATTTTCAATAAAACCTAAATCTATATTATTAAGTGTTTGGATATTCAATTCATGGATAAAATCATTATAACGTGTAATAAAGTTAGGGGTATTTGAATTAGCAGTACAAATATCCTGCATAGTAACATCTCTCATCATTTCATTTTCTTCTAATAGTTTTTTTAATTTACTTTTTAGATCTTGATTTAATTGTAACTGTTCAGCTATATCCTTCGGCTGGAATGAGTCGATTTAAAGTAAGCTTGTTTTGAAAAACCCATTGAAATATTTTTAGTATATTTTTATTATTTTTGATAGCGGTTGAAATAATACTTCGGTTAAGACAAAAATTCTTAGCACTCATAAAGGTTCTAAATCCACCGGTTATTTTTTGTTGCACTTTCATCATGCGCGCATCTTGCTCTGCCTGATTATTGCTGAAAGGAACTGTAAAATCATGCATAAATAATAAGGTCTCTGCTTGACGCAAGCTTAGCCTTTTTAATAGATTACCAGCATCCTTCGTTCCTTTAGCAGCTTGTGCTCTCTTACCTTGAACCAGAATGTCTTGATAGCTTTTAATAAATGAGTTTATAGCATACTTACTAAAGCCCGCTAATCCTTTACTTTTTGCAATTTCTTTTTTATCATGAATTTTCATTAATAAATCCGACATCCGGTTGGCCCAATTAAAGCCTTGAACTTCATAAAGAAATTTTAATTCACGCAAATGATGGGCATTACATAACCCATGCTTGGCATCTGGATATTTAAAATAAGAGCTCCAATGGTCATGGACCAATGTTCCCTGATATTGAGCTAAAATTCCAATATCATCCATGGCTAAACATCCTCTTCTCTTATGAAGAGCATAATGGGTAAAATGCGCATTACTAGCTATATGCAACCAATACTTATCTCCAGCTATATTCATTCCCGTTTCATCTGCATTTAACAAGTTTCCTTGAGAGAGCAGCTCTTTAAGCTTGTTATCTATAGTGATAATACTATTTGCACTTTCATTCACAGCATTCAATACGGTACCAGCACTGACAACCTGGTTATACAAATCTTTAAATAACAATCGGATCCGCTGGTAAGGTAAAAATTGATATTGACTTAAATAAACCATTAAGCCTTTTGCTCTTGGCCCATATTGCGTTTTTTGAGTCACTCCTTTAGGAAAGCCAGCTTTATTGATACACTCACACTTTCTACATTCCTTTATTTCAGACTGGTGTTCTATTATCCAAATTTTAGGCTGAGGTACTTCAAAAACTTGTCTTATATCTATTAGATCAGCTCTTTTGTTTAATTCATAACCGCATTCAACACAATGAGAAATAGCCTTAAACTGAATTTCATCCGGATGTTTTTTAAGCTTTAAGCAATAACCCTTATGTCCAGGTTGACCACCTGGATTTTTATTAGATTTCTTCCTTAAACTTTGCGTTTTTTTGTGATCACTCGAAGGAGGTTTACTGCTATTGCGACTATTTTTATGCTTTTTTTCTTCAAGCATTTTAATTTTTACTTTTAATCTTTCAAGCGACTCTTTCAATAAATTAATTTGCTCTGCTTGTAATAAAATAATCTCTATTTTTTCACTGTGCGTCAAAGATGATAAGTCTTTTTCCTGCATGCTGAAAACCTATTAAATTCGAGTTTATTACATAATAACAAAGAAAAATGCTATAAACAATATTGATTAAATGGTTAAAACCACTATAAAAACTTAATTATTATAAACTTGAAGAAAATTAACATTCCTGTAATAAAAAAGCTTATTATAGTAGGGTCAGTCTTAAGTCGTTTTCGAACTAATCTACAGGCCGGTGCTTGGGCGACTTTAGGCTGGCGATACAATACTTCTAATCTAAGAAAAATAGATTCTAACACCTGAATAGTTACATTTAATTTTTTGTCTATAAGAGCTCTTTGTATTACTAGTTTCTTTAAAACCATTTCGGAAAAAAATTTAAAATCCTCATATTTTGGTTTTAATATTTTCAGTAAATGGGCTCTTAAAATAGGCCCAATAAATTCCTCCCAGGCTTTGGTATAACCAATTTTTCTCCATCGAATAATTAAATCTACGATGGTAAATTTTTTATTCGGATGTAACTCTGCATAAGTGGCTAATATAGGTTGAACATTATCTTCTAAAAATTTTTGTATTTTTAAATCACAGAAAGGATAATTTTTTGAATTATCTAAAATTTGATATCCTAAAAAATGAGCAAAAGTGTGCAATCCACAATTATGAGATTGGGCGCTGGTAAGTAAGACAAAGTGGGGATATTCAGTCATAATTACTCTGTTCATTTAACGGATATCTAAATTCTATAAAATATTATATTATCTAAACTTATCAAATGTCAAAGTAAATCAACTAAAATATATTTTCTCAAGTAGCACCCCCCTCAACCTTAGAATGCAAGCATTTTCATTGATCATGGGTATATTACCTAAATAATCATGGGGAAATGAGGTCTTTAATATACTGTAATGTTAGACACATTCCATCAGACCTAGACCAATACTTTTATTTATTCAAAAATTTAAGTATTTTTAAAATATGACGATATAATATTTATTGTTCAATAACTATTTTATAGGACAGCATATGACTAATCTAAAAGATCTATTTAAATTAAACCAAATAACTATTTTTAACCAGGCAAATTATCTTTTAACAGCCATTAAGGATAATCCCTCCTTATTGCAGGGTGAGTATAAAGATGAAATTTTAAATTATCAAGATTATGAAAAGAATTATCTATTACATAACGCAGTAAGTCAAAATGATTTTGAAGGTGTCAAATTATTATTGGAAAATGGAGCTGATGTGCATGTTTTAACTTCTAATGGCTTAGAGGCTTTAGATTTGCTTTCTATTAATGATAATAAGCCTGTAAACAAAGATAGAATAAAAGAATTGTTATTGCAAAAAGGTGCAATTATATTTAATCAAAAGAAAGCTTTAGAAAAAATACATTTACCCCCTTTGCAAAATATCATTGCAAACATTAATGAAATAGAAGAAGGTATTGAGCCAAAACTCGTGCAAAAATTAAAAGAAGCTAAATTTGATGAAGAATTAAAAAATCAGTATTATAGCCTTTCAAAAGATGAAGAAATTGAATTTAATACCCTACAAAACAAAAAAAGAATAGCCTGGGAGCTTGCTTTAAAAAATAGTGAACAATATCTTCAAAAAGAAATTAAATCCCCCTCCAAAATTTTAGAAATTATTTCGAAAGACAATACGGTTTTTAAATTTATCGACTTAAGAGATCGAGATGATTATCAATTTTTTGTGCATGATGAAAATATTGAATCATTGGAAAATTTAAAAAACAAATTCAACGAGAATTCTGAAATTAAAATTAAACCACATTTTTCCGCATCGCTAATAGATAAGCATATGGGCACTTATCGATCGACCGAGCCCACCAAAGATATTTTTAAAGTTTTTTGTTTGGTTTTAAAAATTGATCCCAAATCATTTGTTCGGGGATTTGCGGGAGATATTTATTCCCCCACTGTTCTGGGAGAAGATTATAAACCAAGTTTAAAAGATCATGAAAACTCAAAAAATTACATAGCGATGAATACTGAGCATGCCAGAAAACATAACTTAAAAGAATACCGTGTACGTAAATTTTTAAATAAAGAAAATATAGCAGATACAATAGATTCTCTAAATATTCAAAAATCTTTGACTAAACTCTGTGTTTCTCCAGAAATGAAAGCACATTATAATAGCCAAAATTCTTCTTCTGACCAGATAATTGAAGAATTCCCTGAGTTTTCTCCGAATGCTGTTTTAAATAATCCTCATTTAAGAATTGAGTCTTATAACGAACTTGTTATAAAAGGTAATAAAAATAATGAAGTTGTAGGAGTGATATTTAATGAGTTAGCTATTAATGCGGTCCGGAAACAACTTGAAGAAAACGAGGATATTTTTTATTGCAGATCAATAAAATATTTACAAGAAAATAAAATTCCTATGTTTATTATCCGACCAGAATTAGATAAAAAGTATAAACTTCCTTATATTAACAATTTGATGAGATTAAAAACTGAAATTAAAGAAAATTATAGGGCTTTGGAGAATAATTTATTAGTGCAGTTTAGACTCTCTGCTGCAATTAAAACTCATAGTGGGAAAGCGAATTCTTATTATAAAATTGAATATGATAGATTAAATGGTAACAACAAAGCGATTACTCAAAAAATCGAAGAAACCAAAAAATTCATATCGATTATAAAAAAAGAAATAAAACCCTGAAGTTTGTTTAATTTAAAAACCACCTATTGTTTAATAGGTCAAAGATATGCCCATGATCAATGAAAATACTTGCACTTTGTGAATGATGGGATCAGAATATTGCTCATGGAAAAATTTAATTTAACAGCTAACCAGAAAACGTCATTAGAGCTACGTCATAAGCAATGCCGGGATGTAAAAGAATTAGACCGAGTATTAATAAGATGCATCCCTTGCCGAAAAAAATTAATAAAACAATGTAGATTTAATTCCTCCTATAAAATTATAATTTCTTATTTTTTATCTAAGATATTGTTTTCATCATAGCAGCGCCTACCTCAGCAGGGGAATGAACTACACTAACGCCAGCAGCTTCTAAAGCTGCAAATTTTTCAGCCGCAGTTCCTTTTCCCCCAGATATAATAGCACCCGCATGCCCCATGCGTTTGCCAGGAGGAGCAGTTACCCCTGCAATATACGATACAATGGGTTTGGTAACATATTTTTTAATAAATATAGCGGCTTCTTCTTCTGCATTCCCCCCTATTTCTCCTACCATAATGATTCCTTCGGTTTGGGGATCATTTTGAAATAAGGCTAAGACATCAATAAAATTCATACCCGGAATAGGATCTCCCCCTATTCCAATACAGGTACTTTGACCAAGGCCTGCGTCGGTAGTCTGTTTAACCATCTCATAAGTTAAAGTTCCAGAACGAGATACTATCCCAATTTTTCCTTTTTTATGAATGGACCCCGGCATTATACCTATTTTGCATTCTCCCGGAGTAATAATACCTGGGCAATTTGGACCGATTAAACGAGTATCTTTATTTTTAAGGTAGTGTTTTATGGTGAGCATATCTAAAGTAGGAATACCTTCAGTAATACATACTACTAATTTAATTCCAGCATCAATGGCTTCGATAATTGAATCTTTGCAAAAAGGAGCTGGCACATAAATAACCGAAGCATCCGCACCCGTTTCTTTTATTGCATCTTTTACGGTATTAAATACGGGCAATCCTAAATGAGTTTGGCCTCCTTTACCGGGCGTAACCCCCCCTACCATTTTAGTACCATACTCAATGGCTTGTTCGCTATGAAAAGTTCCCTGTGCTCCTGTAAAACCTTGGCAAATTACTTTAGTATCTTTATTTATTAATATGCTCATCGATTTTCTCCTACTGCCTTCACAATGGCTTCAGCGGCATTCTTTAATGAAGTGGCAGCAATAATATTTAAACCGCTTCGGTTTAATAATTCACTGGCTTCAAGAGCTTTGTTTCCCTCTAACCTTACCACCACTGGTACTTTTATTCCCACTTCGGTAATAGCTTGAATAATACCCTCCGCTATTAAATCACAACGAACTATTCCTCCAAAAATATTGACGAGTATGCCCTTGACTTGTCCATCCGATAAAATAATTTTAAAAGCTTCTTTCACTCGTTCTTTAGTAGCCCCACCCCCGACATCTAAAAAATTAGCAGGGCTTCCTCCATGAAGTTTAATAAGATCCATAGTAGCCATAGCAAGGCCTGCGCCATTTACCATGCACCCTATATCCCCTTCTAAAGAAATATAATTTAATTCCCAGTTT
>JAQGOH010000034.1 GCA_028293705.1 Francisellaceae bacterium
ATATTACGTACACGAATTACTGATAAATTTAATTTGTTACACTCACCCATTCTCGCATCTTGAAGTGTAATGGGTATAGATATTGGAGGCACCATAGGAAGCGCTGGCGAATGTGTTAACTCAAATACACCTTCTAAATGTGACAGCTTTTGCTCAAGTTTATACACCCATTTTTGCTGGTACTAGTGGGCAAGGATTAACTTATTGGCATAATAATTGTTTTATTTTTGCAACTAGTTGGCCTTTCCCAAATATGGGGATACCTGGTGGTGGGTATTTTGGTATTGCTTTAATTCCTGTGATGTCAGGGAATACAGTTAATTGGTGTTGTAGACTGTATTCAACCGCTGGAGATGCTTCAATTTCGGCAGTCGCTCCTTCGAGTTGTCCCCCTTATAGTGGCTCACCTCCCTGTGCAGGTTATTCATATTATTAATTAATCTTTTAAATTTAAAAAAAACAACAAAAACGTTTCTTTTGTTTATTGATTTTTTGATTGCAATTATTTATCCATTCTGTGACGTCTTCGCTTGGTTTAATTTGATTACACCTTTTAAAACATTCTAAGGCATCTGGATAAGTCTTTCCTTCATAAAAGAATATGCCCAGTTGAAGTAATAACCCTCTATTTAATTCTGCTTTTATCCTTAAATTTTTTTTATAGGGTTCGTAATATGAACAAATTTTATTTTTGGAATCATTTAAAGTAAGTCTATTATTAGCAAATATTTCACTAGCTTTTTTATTTAGGGATAAAATTTTTTGTAAATCATATAATTTTAATAAGGTTTCCAAAAAATAAGTATAAGAATAAGAAGAGGGATTATAAATGATTTTTAAGGTGTCTTCACATTGTTGTAGGGTAAATTTGAGTGCAGGTATGACTTCTTTTGCTATGTGCTTTTGAAAATGAGTAGGGGACAGTCTGTCGATAAATCCTTGAGCTTTAAAAATCTTAGTATGAAGATTCGCCTCTAATAAGGAAAGGAATATGGGGGGAGGAGAGCTTGATTCCATCATGTAATTTCATCCTTGAAATATTTGTTTCGATTCAATTTTCTAGATAGGTTAAAGAATACCTATCTAGATTTTAACAATTACATTTATTCTTTTGTTTTTAAGGCTTGTAACAAAGAAGGGATACAAAAAGACAAAAATAATAGTTTAAGCACATCACTTATTATGAAAGGTTGAACTCCGAAAGAATAGGCTTTTTCATAACCAATATGCTGGGCTAAAAAGATAGCGCCTAAGGTGAAATTGATTATAAGACCAATGGCTCCGCTCAAGAAATAACTAATAAAGTGCTTAGGTAATTTTTTGGCAAGAAACCCACTGATACCTGCCATTAAAATAAAGCTCCATAGGTAACCTGCAGTAGGACCGCTGAGCGTTATTAAACCAGCTTTACCATTTGCAAATACGGGAGCCCCTAAAGCACCTTCTAAAAGATATAAGGCACATGCCCCCATCCCATAACGTGGGCCTAACACCATGCTAATGCCTAAAATAGCAAAATTTTGTAAGGTGATAGGAACTGGCTCTAAAGGAATGCTCACTTGCGCAAAAAGTGCAATAATAAAACTAGAAAGCAAAATAACTAAATATTTTTGAGTGGTTGATATAGGTTTTAATTGAGGGTTAAAAGTCGGAACAGAAATTGTTTTAATCATTCATACCTCCTAAAGGATGGGTGTTTCGCTAAAAAACGAGCTTGAGTATACCTTGGTTTTATAAAAAATATCAATTAATAGTATACTATATAAACCTTATAATGACTTGGTAGAGGTATATGTCAGATAAACAACTTGATCATGATGGGGATGAAATTCGCCACCCCCACAAAGGGATTTATTTACTTCCCAACTTATTTACCACTGGTGCTTTATTTGGGGGGTTTTATGCCATTGTAGCAGGTATGAAAGGGCAATATGAGAATGCTGCTATTGCTATGTTTATAGCTATGATTATGGATGCCCTAGATGGAAGAGTTGCTAGAATGACAAACACCCAAAGCGCATTTGGAGCAGAATTTGATAGTTTATCGGATATGGTTTGTTTTGGTGTAGGTCCTGCTTTAGTTATTTATAATTGGGCTTTATCCCATATTGGGAAAATAGGTTGGTTGGCAGCTTTTGTGTATGCAGTGGCTACGGCTTTGCGTTTAGCTCGTTTTAATACCCAATTAAATAACCCTGATAAAAAATTTTTTATAGGAATCCCTTGTCCTGCTGCCGCTGCTGTACCCGCGGGTTTAGTATGGATTGGCACAGAATATGCTTTACCCAGTCGCAATATGAGCTTTGGTATTGCCATCATGATGGTTTGTCTTGGTTTATTAATGGTTAGTAATATTCGTTATTATAGTTTCAAAGAAATTGATTTTACCGGAAAGGTGCCTTTTGTGGCCGTATTAATGGTAGTGCTAATATATACCTTGGTTGCCTGGGATCCGCCGACCGTCCTATTTGCCGTTTTTGTAGGTTACGTATTGTCAGGCCCCATTTATTGGCTTTGGCAAAGAAGAAAAAAATCAAAGCTATCACCCCCTCAATTCAGTAATTAATAGCTCGTGGGTATTACAAAACCTTATTATCAAATATTAAATGCTTTACAGATCCCAGTCTGGATAACTAGAGAGTCATCTCTTATACAATTTGAGTCCAACCAAGCTTTAATAAATGCTGAGTGTCTAGTTATTGTAGAGTCATTGAATGATTTTCAACAAGAAAATGAATTATTAAATAAAATGTTAAGCGTTTTAAAAATGGATCATTCACTTATATCCAAATTATTTTTAAATACTAATAGCCTATTTGAGTTTAAGGACGCGTCTAGAAAAATAATTTTAAATCAATTATTTCATCTAGCTCCTAAAAGCATATTAATTATGGGTGAAAATCTTAGCAAAATGATTTTAAATACGGAAGAAGATTTTAAAATAATAAAAAATAAGGTTTATTGTCTAGATAATATTCCCGTTAAAATAAGTTATTCTCCCCAAGAGTTATTAAATGATAATAGTTTAAAAAGAGAAGCTTATAATGATTTGTGTGTGGTAAAAAAATGGATTAATCCATGATTACGATAAGGGACATGCAAGCTCGCGATATACCGAAAGTAATTATTATTGAACAACTATCTAATGAGTGTCCATGGACTCAAACCATTTTTGAAGATTGCCTTAAGGTAGGATATGACGCCTGGGTGGTTTTGAAAAATGAAGAATTAGTCGGCTTTGCGCTTATGTCTCGCGCTGTAGGGGAAGCACATGTTTTAAATTTAAAAATTCACCCGAATTTTCAAGGGCAAGGGCTCGGAAAAGCTTTAATGAAAGAGTGTATTAAGCTTGCCAAAATGAATGAGATAAAATACATTTTTTTAGAGGTAAGGCTTAGCAATAAAAGTGCCCAGGAATTATATAAAAAATTGTCTTTCGAAGAAATTGGTTTGCGTAGAGAATATTATGAAACCAAAACCGGCAGGGAAGATGCTTTAATATTGCGATTAAATTTAAATAATCATTAAGAAATTTCTTCTCCCATAGCTTGTAAATCTGCATGATAAGAAGATCTGACTAAGGGGCCACTTGCAACGTGATTAAAGCCAATTGATTTTGCATAATCTCCTAATTCTTTAAATTCTTCGAGGCTTACGTATCGGTCAACTGGACTGTGGAACTTAGAAGGCTGCAAATATTGACCCAGAGTTAATCGATCGCAGTTATATTCGCGCATAAGGTTTAATACTTCTTTAATTTCCTCATTGGTTTCACCTAAGCCTAACATCAGTCCCGATTTAGTTGGAATACTGGGGAAGCGTTGTTTAAAATTTTTAATAAGGGTTAAGGACCAAATAAAATCCGAACCAGGACGAACTGCTTTATACAGCCTAGGTACTGTTTCAACATTATGATTAAATACATCCGGGGGGAAAAGACTCAAATTATCTAAAGCAAGCTCCATGCGCCCTCTAAAGTCAGGAACTAAAATTTCAATTTGAGTATTAGGGCTTTGTATTCTTATGGCTTTAATACATTCTGCAAAATGCATAGCCCCGCCATCCCTTAAATCATCTCGGTCGACTGATGTAATGACCACATACTTTAATTGCATATCTTTTATAGCGAGACTTAAATTGTTAGGCTCACTACTATCTAAAGGGTCAGGTCTTCCGTGTCCTACATCACAGAAAGTACAACGTCTGGTACATTTATCTCCCATTATCATAAAGGTAGCCGTACCATGGCTAAAACATTCGTTCAGATTAGGGCAAGAGGCTTCCTCACAAACTGAATGTAATTTATGTTTACGTAATAAAGCTTTAAGCGTAGGTACGGCAGGGCTTATACTCGAGCGGATACGGATCCAATAAGGTTTGGGTAAAACACTTTCACTCGGCTCGATTTTAATCGGGATCCGAGCCATTTTTTCTTTGCCGCGTTGCTTTTGGGTAGGATCGTATTTCACCATTACCTCGTCATTTTAAACCATTGTTAACTGGGAATCGGTTTGCTTATAACCTAAGGCTTTGCATAAATGCTTAATCAGCTCATTAAAAACTTGATTGGCGCTAGCTTCATCCATAAAATTTATCAATTGAGTCACTTTTAAATCAGGGTATCCACAAGGATTGATAGAAGTAAAAGGTTCTAAATTCATGTTTAGGTTTAAGCTTAACCCATGGTAAGTACAATTTCTACGCAGCCTCAAACCTAATGAACAAATTTTAGCCTGATTAATATAAACTCCAGGAGCTTTTTCTATTAGGTGGGCCTTTAATTGATACTGTTGTAAAGTTTGCATTACAGTAGTTTGAATAATATGGGTTAATTCCCCAATTTTTAACTGCCTTCTTTTTAAATCGAGTAAAAAATATATAATTTTTTGACCAGGCCCATGATAGGTAATTTGGCCTCCCCGATCACTTAAAATTAAAGGAATATTTTTTAAATTTTTAATATGTTTTTTAAGGCCTGCTTGTCCTAATGTAAATACGGGTGGATGTTCTAAAATCCATAATTCATCAAGGGTGGATTCATCTCTTTCATCGGTAAAGCGCCGCATGGCCTGCCAAGCGCCTTCATAAGATAGCATTCCTAAATTTCTTATTTTTATTAGAGGTAGGAGTGGGGCTTGAATAAGTGCTTGCATAGAAAATTTACAAGACCATTAAGATGAGGGGGTGTTGGGTTAACTCTAAATATACAGCGTCCAACTCTTGTTTATTCTGTGCAAATACTGAGGCTGTAATGCTAAGATATTTTAAATTTTTGGAAGGACGAGAGTGAATGGCATTTTCACTTATTTTAGGAAAATGTTTGAATACAATTTGTATAGCAATGGCTTCAAATTCAGCATTATTCAAACCCATTATTTTGATAGGAAAATCACAGGGAAATTCCTTGTCGATTTCAAAACTCATAATCTAATCAATATAATAAAAAGTTAATTAAGCGCCTTATCCCAAACTTTTTTGATGGATAAGGCAATATAATCATAGCACCGACTAATAAAACTTCCCTTTTCGATTGTTTCGAGTGCATACAAGGGAAATTCTGCAATGAGTTCTTCTTTGTCTTTTACTTTAATTTTTCCAATAATTGTATTAGCTTGGATTGGGGCTTTTAAAATATCTTCTATTTCAATAGAGGAACTTATAAATTCATGATGACCTTGAGCAATAGTGATATAGGTATCTTCTAAGACCCCTAAATGAATATTTTTAGATTTACCCATCCATATTCTTTCAATTTGTATTGGATTTCCTTCACTGAATAATTTATGCGTTTCGAAAAATCTAAAACCAAAATTTAATAATTTATTGGCCTCAGATGTTCTAGATTCATCGTTTTTATTACCCATCACAACGGCTATCAATCGCATATCCTCTTTTTTAGCAGAGGCTACCAAACAAAAACCTGCAGAGTCAGTATGGCCGGTTTTGATACCATCGACTAATTCATTACGCCATAATAAACGATTACGATTGGGTTGTTTAATATTCATATATGTGTAATATTTTTCAGCATGTACAGCATAGCTGTCTGGAAAATCTCTAATTAATGCTTGGGCTAAAAGGCTTAAATCACGAGCGGTGGTATAATGATTTGGGTCTGGCATACCAGTTGCATTAACAAAATGAGTATTATTCATGCCAAGTTGTTTTGCATAATAATTCATTATTTGACTAAACGATTCTTCAGAACCTGCTATGTGTTCGGCCAGAACAATTGAAGCATCATTGCCCGATTGAATAATAACGCCTTTAATTAATTCATCAACCGTAACTTCGGTGTTAACTTTTAGAAACATTCTTGAGCCTTGCATTTTCCAGGCTTTATGGCTCACCATTAATTTATCATCTAATTTTAATTTACCACTTTTAAGTTCCTGGTCGACTACATAGATAGTCATCATTTTGGTAAGGCTTGCCGGTTCAACTTTAGTATCAATATTTTGTTCAGCTAGGATTTTACCGCTTTGAAAGTCCATTAATAAATAGGATTTGGCAGATAAAATAGGAGCTTGCGGTATAATCACTGGTTTTGCGGGTAAAGAGGGGGTGGGAAGATTTTGAGACTCATATGAGGCAGGTAAATTGCTGAAAACTATCGAGCTTTTTAAAACTAGTACAAAAAAGATATAAATGGCAAAATAGCGCTTCACAAATAGCTCCAAAAATCTAAAAAAATGCTGCTAACACTTTAGCAATTGTGTGTTAGGCTTTCAACCCAAAAAAACTTCTTGCTTTAAAAAAATTATTATCATAAAGAGTTATCATTTTAACTTATCAGTAATTAAACTGATTAGAATGTTTAGCCATTCATTTCAGTGAATGATATTATAAATCCTAAAGGATTAAATGAATAGAAACTCAATCTTAAGCTAAGGAGTGTTGGAGCAAATGTTGAAAAAGATTTTAATGAGTCTGTTTCTGGTTATGTTAAGTATTCGTGTTGGGGCTCTTGATAACCCCAATCTTATTAAACCTAAAAAAACGATACTTATCACTGGGGCCTCAGGAGGCATTGGCCAAGCCACTGCTTATTATTTAGCCAGTCAAAATTATAATTTAATTTTATCTGCTAAAACGGAAAGCAAATTATTAGCGCTTAAAAAAGATTTAGAAGCCAAATATTCAGGCCGCTATGAAATTGCACCAATAGATTTTTTAAATAAAAATTCTTTTAAAGCTTATCAACAAAAACTTGATTCATTAAAAGGGACTATTGATGGATTAGTTATCTTAACGCCTAGACCTTCTTATACTTCACAAGGATTACCAGCTGAAGAAGATTGGTTAAAAGAATTTAAAAGTACTTTTACAGGGCCCATGGAACTTTTAAAATTAAGCCTTAGCCATATGCCAAACGCTAGTAAGATTGTGATTATTTCCGGGGTTTCTTCGGTGCAATACCTGGCTCATCATCCCTCTTATGGGGTTATACGTAAAATGTGGTTAGCCCAAGCTAAACATCTGTCTTTTTTGTTAGGTC
>JAQGOH010000037.1 GCA_028293705.1 Francisellaceae bacterium
CGGGTCTAATAAATAGGTGAGAGAACTTACCTATAAACTGTCTTTCTTTAGGCGGCCCTGAATCAAATTTTAAAAAAGGATAAGTAATAATCCTTAAATAGGTTTCATTACTATTTTTGTGAGATAATATATACCATTCTAAATGTTTTCCATCTTTTGCCCGACCTATTTTGTAATCTTTTATATTAGGTTCATCAACTACTTTCGAATAATGAAAATTTTGTTTATTAAAGTCTACATTTAAATGCCACAAGCCCCCCCCACTATCACGTATCCCAACTGCTGGCACAATACTTTTATTATAAAAATCTAAAAGTAGGATTTCCTTTATAGTATTTTTCAATTTTTGAAATTCTAAATTTTTTATAAGCTTATGTTTTTTTAAATCTATAATCTGAATTCCCGGTGTTAAAGTTTCTGATTGATGAGCTACAATAAAAATTGCCCATCGGTAATTAGTTAATCGCCCAATAAAGGGGCGACTTGATAAATGAATTGATCCTAAACTTGAATTTTTATAAGTTAAATTAGGATGGCCAAATTTAAAGCATTCAGGATCCGTAACATCAATACTGAATAATTGAGCTTCTATTTTTGTAGACGTCTTTTTATCAACTATTTCTACTACTGCCGTTAATAGGCTTTGCCAGCGCTTACCTAAAAAGACATCCTGGACTTGTAAATATCCTTTTTTTAAAATAGTTGAGTTGTCGATTATTGGGAAAAATCCTATTATTTCCAAAGTGTTGGCATTTATAATTTTAAGATTACCTAAATTAGTCAATCCATATAATACTGGCATTCTTTGATTCCATTTTTTTTTAAAAGCTTTATATTCAGGATCATTTATTTCTAAATTAGGTTGAGAAGCATTTGAAACATATAATAAATCTAAATAATATTCATCTTTTTCTAAAGAATTTTTATATCCATTCATTGAGAATGATTGATTGAGTAGTTGAATTTGACAAATACCCATTGTTGAATGATTAAAGCAATTGCCTATAAATAATTTAGTGGAGGTATTCCAATAATTTGAATTAGTAATTAAAATAGGATTATAACTTAGCACCTGATTACTTAACATCATCAATAAAATAAATAAGTTTGCTTTCTTAAGGAATGCCATAAGTTATTTGCCACTCCCCTTCTTCTACTCGATATAAATGAATCCCTTCATTGTTGCCAAAGCTTAAATCGTTTGGTACAAAAGTTATTCGTTCATTCTCATTTAAATGATCAAGCTTTTCAATTAATTTATTTTTTTGTATCTGCAAGCTTAATGAATGAATTTTGAAATTATTGATGATTTTAAGACACAAAAAACTATAATGATGAAATTGCAAAACCATAACACTTAATAAAATTAATATAATTGAAAATTGAATAAGAATAAAACCTGAGAAACATTTTTTAAAATTTGATGGTTTGGTTATAAATATAAAAATCATTTTCTTGGGTTATCTCATTATCATTTTCACAATCTATCGAAATTTTAACCCTAATGGCCTCTACCTCTGACCAATCGTTTACTTTATCAGCTTGCCTATAGGTGATGGTTGGATTTAAAGGGTTTCTTATACCGTACAATACCGTAAAATCATTAATAAAATCAATGATGGGTTCGGTTTTATATTGATTATTTCGAAACAAAGTATAAATAGGTTCCTGCTTACCAGTGCGTTTATTCCACTTATGATGACCCGAATATCCCACAAAATATTCTATTGATTCTACATTTATTACCTCAGAACCTTTTTCGTATAGGTGACTTAAGGGATTATAATGATATATTTCTGTGCCTTTAGAAAGCGATTTAATATCATATGTCATAAATAAATCACTTTGCAAACCGTTAGAAATAAGTATTAATCGACTTTTATGAGCCGAATTAGCCATAAACTCCGGCTTTACGAGCAAAGGTGAATTTAAGTCTTTACAAGTCTCAATTAAATAACTACTTTTTTTAGGTACGAGATAAATGTTTAATTTTGAATGACTTGTCTTAGACCTTATAGTATTTAAAAACTCTAACTCTTTATTTGCATCATAACCTTTAATGATTAAAATGGAATTATTTATATCTCGGGGTATCACAATTGGAGTATGAACATATAAAGATGTGTAACTATTTTTACTATTAGGGCCTTGGTACCCTCCTTGTTCGAGATCTTGTTTTATTCTTTCTAATCCCCACTGCACATCCTTTATACCATTTAGTTTATGGTAAGTCCGGTTTATATAATCTTGCAATTTAATTTGGTAAGAAAAAACTGCCATTAAAAGCAATAATCCTAAGTTTAAATTTAATAATATGCCAATTAAGGAAAAACCTTTACTTCTGCCTCGATTTGTTTTCTTTGGGGACCCATTAATTGGATAATGTAGTGATCTTCTTTTAGGGTAATTAAACATTTGGTATTGCCCATTTTATCTTGAATTTGTCTTTCAAGCTCTAAAATCCATTGATAGTTATCTTTAAAGTTTTGATTAAGTTGTAAGGCCACGATAAGATTATTCAACTCAGTTTGGGCTTGAAAATACCATAGCGTGTGTTTATTATTTTGAATTATTTTTAATATTAAAAGACTCATTCCCATCATCGTAAAACTTATAATACTTAGGGTTATTAATAATTCTATTAAAGAAAATCCTTTATTATTTTTATTGTGTACCAGTATCATAAAGTTTATTTAAGATCTAACCAATTATTGAATATTAGTTGTTGATTTTTATCCAGAACATCTTTTAATTTTAGTATTTTACTTGTAAAATTTTTTGTGTCAACAATAAGATCTATTGTTTTTAATTCGTCTCTCCTAAAGAAATGAAAACTTAGGCTTGATAAATCCCCAAAGCTTTCAAGTAAAGCATCCACCTGATTTTTATCCGTTTTTAAATGATTAATAGCCACTATCACATCAAATGGGGCTAAACCTGCTCTTTCAGCGATACTCCCGGATAAGACATGGCTTACCTTAAGTTCTTTTTCAGAATTATTAATATAAATTCCTAAATCATTTAATTTAAGATAAGAAGTTTTTTTGCTGGGATCTTGTAGAGGGACCCATTCAAGCCCCGCATATTCAAATATAGTATCAAAAGGTAATAAATCTGTAGAGCAACACCAACTATTAAGCTCTTTTTCTAAAGAAATATTAGTGACTTTTTTAATAATAGCATTTAATTCGTCTTCTTTTATACCGATCCCTTTTTGAGCATAATGAATCCATAAGTGACGTAAAATACAATCTAAAGAATATAGATTTTTACTTTTATAGCGCAGGCTAAGATCAATACATAAGGCAATGAGCGATCCTTTCAAATAGTAACTCACGCAGCTATTAGGCGCATTCTCATCTGCTTTATAAAATTTTGTCCATGCATCCATAGAGGACTCAGTCACTGTTTGTACTAAGGCACCCGGGATTGAGTGTAAACGATTTATTTTATCTGTTAAGAGATTCAAATATGCTTTAGGAGTAATACATTTGGCTCGTACTAATGATATCTCATCATAATAGGCAGTAAATCCTTCAAAAATCCATAATAATTGAGTATAGACTTCTTGATCTAAATTTAACTGCATAAAGGCTTGGGGTTTTATTCTCTTAATATGCCAAAGATGAAAATATTCATGCGACAATAAACTTAATAAATTTTGATACGCTATGGAAGGGGTATCTTCTTGGTTTTGTGGCAAGCAGTCTCTTTTAATTTGTAAAGAAGAAGAAGCGCGATGTTCTAGCCCCCCATAACCCTCAGCTAAAACGCTTAATAAAAAAACATAATACTTTATAGGGTGAGGCCTTCCAAACAAAGATAAATGGTATTCACAAATAGCGGCTAAATCCTTTTTAAGCCTATTAGTATTCCCCCAATGCCTCCCCGTAATAACCAGGTCATGTCTAATATTTTCACTATCAAAGCTTATCACTTCAAAATTACCCATTTGCACGGGATGATCGATCAATTCTTCATAATTGAGAGCTGAAAAAATACCAAATTGAAACTTTGCTTGATGGGCAGTCATTGAAGTCGCTAGCTGCCAATTATGGGCTTCATTATGAGTAGGCTTTAAGATATGGAGTTCAATTTCATATTCCTCAAAACCATGAATTTTTATAAATACGCGGCTGCCATTAAAATATCCCTGATAAGCATCTAGATAAGCCCCTCGTACTGATAATTCGAAGGCATATACAGAGTAACATATTTCGATAGGTGATGAGCTGTTTTCAATTTTCCAGCTTGATTTATCAATTTTTTCAATTTGTAATTCTTTAGCTAATGAACTCGCTTTAATAGAAACAATATTTTTCGCAAAATCACGAATCATATAGCTTCCTGGGATCCATGCAGGTAAACTAATAATAAAAGGCTCAGATGCAATCACGTTAATTAAACATTTAACTTCAAATAAATGATTATGGGGATTAGGCGCTTCAATTTGATAAATAATTTTTTCTTGCATAAAGAAATTATATCACATGGGATATCTTTTTATTAACTTTCTGACAAGTTTGATAAGAGTTTTCCACTATAGGTAATTTGATTTAAAATCTTTATAATTTTTCAAGCTATATAACTATTTAAATGGAGAAGTATGACCAGTTTCACCTTAAATTCCTTTTCTGAGCCTTGTTTTGAATTAAAAGGTCGTGGGTATACCATAATCACCTTATTATTATTAAGAGACAACTTAATTGAGTTCGAGGATCAACTTATAAAAACAATAATCCAAGCTCCTATTTTTTTTAAAGATGCTCCCATCATTATTGAATTGCAAAATCACACTTACCCAGAATTCAAAATTGATTTTAAAGAACTTATTAATATTTTTAGAAGGTATGATTTATTAATAGTTGCTATTAAAACTAGTAACACCTATTTCCAAAAAGCAGCACGGCTTGCAGGCCTTGGCATTTTACAAAAAGACATTACTAAAGAACTCCAGGCTATTGACTTATTGAATCCCCCGTCTGTTTCTAATCATGTGATTAATAAAGTGATTAATGAGCCGGTAAGATCTGGTCAAGAGATTCATGCAAGCCAAGGAGATTTAACTATTTTTGCAGCGGTTAGTGCCGGTGCTGAAGTATCGGCGGTTGGTAACATTCATATATATGGCGCCTTAAGGGGTAGGGCATTAGCTGGGAGCCAAGGTAATCAAGACGCTTACATTTTTTGTCAAAGTTTTGAGGCTGAATTAATATCTATTGCCGGTGGCTATAAAATCAGTGAAGACATAAAACTTGAATTTTGGAAAAAAAGGGTAGCGATTTTTATTAAAAAGGGCTGTTTAGAAATACAGACTTTTTAAAGATAAATTTTTACTTATTGTATTTAAAAAAATGCATATATATAACTGGAGAAAGAAAATTGACAAATACTGATGCGAAAATTATTGTGGTAACCTCTGGAAAAGGTGGGGTTGGCAAAACCACCACTAGTGCGGCCGTAGGTGCTGAACTTGCCCGTTTAGGTTATAAAACGGTTATAATCGACTTTGATATTGGACTTCGAAACCTTGATTTAATTATGGGATGTGAACGCCGAGTCATTTATGATTTCATAAATGTTGTTCAAAATGATGCCAATTTAAATCAAGCATTAATAAAAGATAGAAGAGAAGACAATTTATTTATTCTTCCAGCCTCTCAGACTCGAGATAAAGATGCTTTAACTCTTGAGGGGGTAGAAGTAATCTTAAATATCCTAAAACACGATTTTGATTATATTATCTGTGACTCTCCTGCCGGTATTGAAAAAGGCGCTTTAATGGCTTTATATTTCGCTGATGAAGCCATTATTGTAACCAATCCTGAAATATCTTCGGTGAGGGATTCAGATAGAATGATTGGCGTTTTAAATAGTCGTTCTAAAAAAGCAGAATTAAATCAGGAATTAAAAAAACATTTGCTTATCACTCGGTATTCAACCTCTAGAGTACAAAGGGGAGAGATGTTAAGCTTAGAAGATGTTCAGGAGATTTTATCCTTACCTTTACTTGGAATTATACCTGAGTCGCCTGCTGTACTTAATGCCTCAAATCAAGGTACCCCGGTTACCTTAGATAAACCCAGTGATGCAAAACAAGCTTACCAATTAGCTGTGGCAAAATTATTAGGTAAAAAACTAGAAGAGAATAAAAAATCCTTATTCAAATCCAAATGGTTTGAGAGCTTACGTTTATTTCGGAGTCCAGCATGAGCTTTAAGTTATTAAATATTTTTAAATTTTCTGATCAAAAATCTGCCAAAATGGCCAAAGAGCGTTTACAGATTATTGTGTCGCATCAACGCTCTGAGGATTCCTTGGAACATGATTTTTTACCTAAACTTCGGGAAGAATTAATTACGGTAATTAGTAAATATGTGAAAGTGGATGAAAATAAAATTAATGTTCAACTTCAAAAAAATGGAGGATTATCGGTTTTAGAATTAAACATTCAATTGTCTTCTTTAAAAAAACCCCTTAAAACAAACTAATTTATATGTGCCTATATAATGGGCGCCTACCTATAAGAATAGACATTGCAATGTCTATTCTTATAATGAGTTAATGTTTAACGGATAAACTTCTCAACTCTCTTCTTAAAATTTTACCCACATTATTCTTAGGTAAATTATCTCTAAACTCAATCTCTTTAGGAACTTTATAATTAGTTAAATTTCTATGACAATATTCAAGTATTTTTTCTTTAGTGAGGCTTTTATCTTTCAAGACAATAAAAGCTTTAACTTGTTCCCCCTTTACAGGATGGTTAATACCTACCACTGCCACCTCTAAAATGCCTGGCAACAAGGCAATGACATCTTCCACCTCATTAGGATAAACGTTAAAGCCTGATACTAAAATCATATCTTTTTTTCTATCAACTATTTTCAAATAGCCCAATTCATTAATTATTGCGATATCTCCCGTCTTAAGCCAGCCGTCTGGGGTTAACACAAGCGCTGTTTCTGCTTCATTATTCCAATATCCTTTCATTACTTGGGGGCCTTTAACCCAAAGCTCTCCTCTTTCTAATATAGGTACTTCTTTGCCCTCCTCATCCCGTAAAGAAATATCAGTGGAAGAAATAGGCATTCCTATACAACCATTGAATGCTTTTAAATTTAATGGATTGATACATACCCCAGGGGAGGTTTCTGTTAAGCCATAAGCCTCTATGAGAGAAGTATTGGTTATTGCTTGCCAATGAATGGCAACTGATTTTTGTAAAGCCATTCCCCCGGATAAACTAAATAATAGATGACTAAAATTTAATTTTGCAAAATTAGGATTTTGTAAAAGACCATTATATAAAGTATTAACCCCAGTCAAAACATTAAAATGATGCCGGGATAGCTCTTTAACAAATCCATTCATATCACGGGGATTGGTAATAAGCACATTTTTTCCACCTACTTTAAAAAAAGTTAAACAATTCGCGGTTAAGCTAAAAACATGATACAAAGGAAGAGCTGTTATTATAATATTATCCTTATCCTTTAAAACGGGTTTCAGCCAAGCTTTAGCTTGTTCTAAATTGGCTAACAAATTCCGATGAGTTAAAATAGCGCCTTTTGAAATACCCGTGGTGCCACCTGTGTATTGCAAAAAAGCAATATCGGTATTTTGCATAAGGGGTTTATTTAAAACTAATTTTTTACCTTCTGCTAAAGCCGTTTTAAATTGAATGGCATTAGGAATTGACCATTTGGGTATTAATTTTTTGAGATATCGGACCGCCAAATTCATTAATACGCCCTTTATAGGGGAAAGCATATCCCCAATTTGAGTGACAATCACCTGTTCCACAACGGTTTCAGGCAAAATAGTTTGGAGGTTTGCAGCAAAATTTTCTAATATAATAACCGCTTTAGCTCCTGAATCTTTTAATTGATGAGCAAGTTCGGGGGCTGTATAAAGTGGATTGGTATTAACCACCACTAAACCCGCTCGAAGAATGCCCATTAAAGCGATGGGGTATTGCAGTAAATTAGGAAGAATGATAGCTACTCTTTCTCCTTTTTCTAATTTTAATTTTTGTTGCAAAAAAGCTGCAAACCGCAAAGATAAATTATCGAGTTCCTTGTAACTTAAACTTTTTCCAAAATTATAAAAGGCAG
>JAQGOH010000103.1 GCA_028293705.1 Francisellaceae bacterium
AGAATCTATATTGAGTTTTTTGAAAACAATTGGTAGAAAGAAAAAAATATTACGTACACGAATTACTGATAAATTTAATTTGTTACACTCACCCATTCTCGCATCTTGAAGTGTAATGGGTATAGATTTAAGCCAAATATTAGATTCTAAGACTTGGAATATTATAAAAAAAGCTTTCGATCAATATAGTGTCTTGGTTTTCAGAAATCAAAACATTACCGTTGAACAACAAAAAGACTTTGGCAGACAATTTGGGGAACTAGCAATTCATGAGCACTTATTACCCTTTACTTTAGAAGGACATCCAGAATGCATGGTTCTGCATAATAATGAAAAAAAACCACCCGGATTAAATTATTGGCATACGGATAATAGTGGCTGGGAAAAACCACCCCTTGCTACTATGCTTTATAACAAAATAACACCCGTGGTAGGAGGCGATACCTTATATGGCAGTATGTACTTAGCTTATGAGGCATTATCTAAACCCATGCAAAATTTTTTAAAACCTTTGAAAGCTTTTCATGATGTGAAAAAAGCATTTGGTACTGATTATAGTAATTTACAAAAAGTCTTAGTGGGTAAAGGTCTAGATCCGCTAAAGCATTTTTCAGATTATCCAGTCGCCAAACATCCTATTATCAGAACTCATCCTGAAACTAAAAAGAAAGCTTTATATATTTCACAACCTTATGTCACTCATATTGAAGGACTTACCAATGAAGAAAGTACTGCTATTTTAAATTTTCTTTATAAACATATCGAGCGACATGAATTTATCTATAGACACAAATGGCAGACTAATGATTTAGTTATTTGGGATAATCGCTGTACCCAACATTATGCAGTAGCTGATTACTTTCCTGAAGAAAGATTAATGCACCGTCTTAACATTAGTGGTGAAACCCCTGAATAATGGAAAAGTAAATTGATGAATTTTTTAGACCCTAAAAGTAACATCATACAAAAAGCTAGAGATTTATTGCCACTATTTTATCCTAATATTGCCATTGTAGAGGGTATTTTAGAAGGTAAGATTGCTGGCAACATTATTCCCGATGAAAAAGAAGGGGTTTACTTAATCAGTACCGCATCGGATTTTAATTTTGTTATAGGTAATGTAACCGAAAACTACCTTAAAACCATTCCCAAAATCATCCCTATCAAAAAATCTTCTTTTTTAGTGAATTGCAATAACCTTAATTTTTTTTCAAATAAAAATTATCCTACTAAATCTAGAATTCATTTTTCAGGACCTCCTGAATGCATCAATGGATTACCAGAGAAAATCGCCCAAAGAATAGCTGGTAAATATATCTTAGAAGAAATCAATCAGCATTTATTTGATAAATGTGAATGGAAACATCGTTTGATAGATTTTTACAATAGTAAATCCAATTTCTTAAAGCAGGGATATGGAGTAGCTATATCTATAAATGATCAAATTATTGCCGAGATTTATGGAACGATAGGCGGAAATTTTTTAGAATTGGGAGCTTATGCTAATCCCATAAACCGTGGTAGTGGATTGGTACCGCTTGGAATTGCTCAATTAATTAAACCTTATTGTTTAAAACATAATTTATCGATTACCGCAAGTTGTGCCTTTGATAATATTCCCTCTAAAAAAACAATCAAGAGGTTAGGATTACAGGAAAATTTTTCATACGATATCTTAGAACTTTCAAAGTTCAATAATTAAGGATTTTTTTATAGTTTATTAATTCTATTCAATACTTTTTATTTAATTAATAACTATAATTAACATAGAGGGCAATTTTAAGTTAGTCAATTAAACACCTAATTAAAAGGATGGATATAAAGTGGATTTTAAAAAAGAATCAGCAAATTTATCTAAATTAGAAAGAGATCAAATTGATAAAGATGTTAAATCGGATATGCTTGAACATTTTTACCGTTCTTGCCCTACTGGCATCGTTAGTGGTTTTTTATTAAGCATTAGTTTATTTTATTTTTTCTCACTTTATGAACAAGCCAAGATGCCAATTGTTTTAATGTGGCTTTTTAGTTTTAATATATTAACTATTTATTCTGTCAATTTGTATGGACAATATTTAAGAAATAAAGAAAGTAAAAGTATCAATCATTGGGAACAATCGCTCTCTACAGTTCTTATCATTTATAATATATATTATGGGGCTTGTGTTCTTTTTATGTCAGAGACCCCTCTTTTACAATTTATTTTAATAGCTGTTTTTTTACTTACCGCTGCAGCTATTTCTATTTCAACCGTTGGAATGTTTAAATTAGCTGTTATTTGCGAAAGTTTTATTTTATTGCCCTTGGTTTTTTGGTTAGGATTACATGAAAATATTTATTATAAATCATTTGCTAGTTTTATCATTTTATACTATGTGTTTTTAATTGGAATGAATTATCGAAGCTCAAAGTGGCTTATTAATTCCATTAAGTTGTCTAAAATGTTAGCCCTTTTAACCCATCAAGCTCACCATGACTTATTAACGAGTGCATTAAACCAAAAAGGGTTAACGATAAAAATCAATGAACTGATAAACAGTGGGGTAATTAATGATGCGGGCTTTAGCCTAATCTGTATTTCAATCAATAGGCTTGATCATTATAACAACAGTTACGGGTATCAAACGGGCGACGTCATTATTGGGGCATTAGCCCAACGTATTAATTTAACCTTAAAAAATTTAGAAAATGATAAAATTGAGCGCATTTTAACCCGCCCTAGGTATGATAGTTTTGTCATCTTATGTCAAACAACTGATAACGCAAAAATTAAAAATGACATTAATCAGATTTTCCAATGTCTAGGACATCCATTTCATTTGGAGAAAAACAGTCCAAACGTTTCAGTTAGTATCGGAATAGCTAAATATCCAGATGATACGGTTGATAGCACCCTCATTTTAGGCAATGCCTATGCAGCTATGTTTGAAGCAAAACAAAAAGGTGGGAATCAATTCGACTTTTTTGAACCCAAAATGGTCAGTAAAACTCCCCTTTCTCTTGAACTTGAAAATGACTTAAGTTCTGCGCTTAAAAATAAAGAATTCCAATTACATTGGCAGCCGGTGATTGATTTACACACAGGGTTAATCGATAGTGTAGAAGCTCTTGTAAGATGGAATAATCCCAAACGGGGATTTATCTCGCCCATTGATTTTATTCCCCTTGCTGAAGAAACAGGTCACATTTATCCCCTGAGTGAATGGATATTTGAAGAAGCCATTCGACAAGCAGCTGAATGGCATAAACAGGGGTATCAATTTTTGAAAATTTCACTCAATTTATCCCCTAAACAATTAAAACAAGAAGAAGGTAAGTTAATAGAACTAATTGATAGCCTATTAAATAAATATCAATATAAAGCCACAAATCTTGAATTAGAGTTAATTGAAACCTCTATGTTAAATGAATCTTTAGTGCCATTAATTAACCAACTGTCAGAAAGAGGAATTACTTTATCTATTGATGATTTTGGTACTGGATATTCAGGCTATGGTTATTTGACCCGTTTTCATATTAATAAACTGAAAATCGATCAATCTTTTGTTCGAGGAATTGATATCAATTCTGATAATAAAACTATTATTTCCGCTATCATTGCCATGGCCCATGAATTAAACATTAAGATTCTTGCAGAAGGAGTTGAAACCAAAGAACAATTGGATTTTTTAAGAAGTAAAAATTGCCAATTTATTCAAGGGTACTATTATAGCCGTCCTGTTAAAACTAAGGATTTTACTGAATTATTAAAAAGCGGTAAACGATTTGATTAACATTTCTATTTATAGTTAATCCCCTTTAATAGTTAACTAAATATTACTTCAAAATTTAAATTTTCTTTCAAAAGTAATTCTTTAAGTAAATTTAATGCTTCCATTTGTATTTGGCGAACCCGCTCACGTGTTAAACCAATTTCTTGTCCCACTTTATCGAGCGTACTCATTTCAAAACCCCTCAAACCAAATCGTCTTGTGACTACAGCCTTTTGTTTTTCATTTAACACATCTAATAAATTATCAATTTTGTTTTTTAAGTTTTTAGTCTGAAGTTTTTCAATAGGATTTTCTAAAGGATCATCGCTAATGGTTTCTAAAAGGGGCTTGTCTGATTCTTGCCCAAATGAAGTATCTAAAGAAATCATTCGTTCATTTAAATTTAAAATATATTCTACATTTTTAACTGGTACATTCACTATTTTGGCTATTTCTTCTGGGGTAGGGTCATGATCTAATTTTTGAGTTAATTCCCAATTCACTCTCAAATAAGAATTTAACTCTTTAACAACATGAATGGGAAGTCTTACCGTTCTAGTTTGATTCATTAAGGCCCGTTCTATATTTTGTCTAATCCACCAGGTTCCATAAGTTGAAAACCTAAACCCCCTTTCTGGATCAAACTTCTCAATTGCCCGGATAAGTCCTAAATTCCCCTCTTCTATTAGATCTAGTAAAGCTAAGCCTCTATTAATATAACGTCTTGAAATTTTTACGACTAATCTTAAATTACTCGCTATCATCCTTTTTTTTGCAAGAGGGCATCCTTGTTGGGCTAATCGGCCATAATAAATTTCTTCTTCTGCGCTTAATAAAGGAGTAGAACCAATTTCACTTAAATAAATTTGGGTGACATCATAAAATTTTTCATATTTAGTATCGGGGATATCTTCAATGTTGTCATCGTCATTTTCTAGCTTCAAACTAGAACTGGTAGGCAAATCTGATACATCCTCCATAAAGATTTCAGCTTCTGCCTCCAATTCTTCTTTTAATAATTCAGCATCTTCCCATTCCTTGTGCATTGATCTCTCTCCTTGAGAAACTTTTACGAATTATTTGAATCGCTTTAATTAATTTAATTTTTACCTTTTAATCAGCATTTTGACTCTTATATTTATTGATCTTTTCTTTTGGAGTAAAAGTTGCTGTTTTAAGTAATACAAGCTCATTAAGTATTCGAATATATCTATCAGGCGTCACACTATCTACAATTTTCTTTTGAGCATGTTCCCATAAAGGAATACTTTCTTTAAGCACCTCATGTCCTTTTGGGGTTAAGGCGTAAGCTTTAGAACGCTTATCATTGACCGTGACGCTAGTAATTAACTCTAATTTTTCAATTGGGCGAAGATTACGAGTTAAGGTGGTT
>JAQGOH010000111.1 GCA_028293705.1 Francisellaceae bacterium
AGAATCGCTATTGCAAGAGCTATTTTGAAAAAAGCCCCTATTTTAATTTTAGATGAGGCGACTTCCAGTTTGGATACCGAAACAGAAAATCTTATTCAACACAGTTTAAGTGCCTTTTTTAATAATAAAAATATAACTATTTTGGCAATTGCTCACCGCCTATCAACCTTAAAAAATATGGATAGGATTATCGTTCTTGACAATGGACAAATTTCAGAACAAGGCACTCATGAAAATTTAATTTCTAATGATAGCTTATATAAAAAATTATGGGATTTACAAAAAATATAAATATTACAAACCCTTTAATATCTCCATTTAGGTTTCTCATGAAATTGAGCTCTAGAAGGTTTACCACTAGAAAAAGAGCCTTTTTCTCGATTAAGATCTATATCAAGTATAGGACTCATGGGAGTTAAATTAGTTTTAGCAGAATTAGGACTTTTACCAGTAGATGGGCTTTTACCAGGAATTGGGCTTCTATGAAATTTTTTCTCAATTTCTTCTTCCGTTAATTCTGCGTGTTCTTTCATATTTTCTCCTATATATAAGGCAGATTGTCTACGATGATGAGGTCTATCAATATATCTTTTAGAGAGATTTGCCTCTTGAGAAGCTTGACTGATTTTTTTATCAACAATTATTGGCGGCGGGCGTGTCGATTTTTGGGGAGAGTTATAAAGAGTAAGACTCACCATACTGGTATTAAAAGAATCTAAAGATTGGGCTACAAGCTGGTTTTGTTTTTGCCTAACATTTGCTATTTTTTTTATTTTATTTTGTTCACAAGCATTTTTTATCAAGGCCATCTTATCAGAATTCATCGCTATCTCCGTATATCTTAGATCTATTTCTTCAAGCGAACTATTTTTATGAATAATTTCTAATAAAGTTTCACAATCAATATTTCTAATTTCATTTTCAGCCAAACTTAAATGTTTTATGGATACGAAAGGTAAACTCAATAATTCATTAATAGAAGCAATAAAACTTTGATCTTGAGGATTTGCATCATTCTCGTCATCTTCATCTCTCACTTGATTTAAACTCAAGTTTAAAAAATCTAAATTCACCTTTCCAGTCAATAATTTATTAAGTTTATTTAAGCCAGTTTTTCCAATTTGATTAGTACCCAAATCAATTTCTTTTAAATTAGGATTGGTATTTAACAATAAAGCTAATGCTTCAATAAATCGATCTTTATTATTTTTCTCTTTTTTTACTTCTTCTGAATTTTGATATTTTACGTTGTTCGCAATGTTTATTCTAATTATATTTTTATTATTGGCTAGCATCTTTAATATTAATTCCAAACCCGTAAATCCTAAATCATTATTCTCAAAATTTACATGGGTTAAGGTATTAAATATTTTTTCTAAATTAGGGAGCCATAATGATAGTTTTTTAAGATTTTCGCCTAATTCACAATTACTTAAATTTAGTTCTGTAATTTTAGTTTGAGAAATAAACATAGCCAATAAATCTAAAAATTCTAATTCTTTAATGTTATTACCACTTAAATTTAAGCTCGTAATTGTGTTATTATTTTTACACAAGTTAATCAACTCTTGAATATCAATTTTATTTATATAAGAATTTGACAAATCTAAATTATTTTCAAAATATGTGCGATTTTTTAAACTAATTGTCACCTTTGGAGATAGAGGCATAATCCATAGTACCTAAACAGACCAGATAAATATATTATGGCAAAGATTTGAGAATTATCCTCATTTTTAAATTAAAATGACATGACTCAAAACAATTATTTTTAATGAATGGGGATGCTAGCAAGAATAAGAGGTGTGTGATGGAAAATACTTCATGATAAGTCGTTCACATTCTTCTTTAATAACCGGTTTAACCATAAAATCATTCAAACCCAAGTCAGTCGCCTCAACAGTGTATTTTTCACTGGAATAAGCTGAAATGATAGCAATAGGGATTTGAGCTTTAGGATTATTAGAAGACCGTATGATCTTGGCGACTTCAAGGCCATTAAAATCTGGCAAGCCAATATCTAATAAAATAATATCATAATCATTTTGCCAGAATAGCTCCAAGGCTTCTTGACCTGAACATGCCGAGGTAGTTACACAACTCATATCAGACAATATAAGATTGATGACTTTCCTTGAAATTTCTTGATCTTCAACTAATAGAACTCTAGTATTTTGATATAACATTCTAACTAACAACCCTGTATTCCCTGCTTTAATTCCCGTTGGAATAATATCTGCAATATATTTATCATTTTAACAATTATATTTCAATGTTTATTTAAACACTTGTGCATATATTTATAAATTTCAATAAGATGTAAGAGAAAAGCCTTAAATTATTTACAGATCAGATGGTATATTCAGGACGTTCTTAGGGTATAACAATAAAATATATAAAGAACTCAAAAAAAATTTAATTAATTAGCTCTAGAATTTTTAAAAATTTATAAGGTATGCTGCAAAAAGCTTAAGAACATTCTTAATTTAATTTATCAAAATAAGGCTTCATTTACTTTGCCTATAAACTTTCCATAAGTCAAATTTTAAAGTCAAAACTTTTACTTAAAAAATATCTTGCTTAGAGGAGTATTGAGAAATGCTAAAAAGTCCTCATTTTGCCTTATTCAAATTCTAAGCTGAATTATTAATTTTTGTTTAAAGATTCAATAGTTTTTTAAATTCGCACCCTAAGTAAAATTATGAAAATTTCTTGCAAGATTTACTATATGGTTGGGTATTTACTTCTTAAATCATGGAGCACATAAAATTTAGTATTTAAAGAAGAGTGTCCATAAGCTTTATTATAAAAAGATGCTTAAAGATAGTATTTCACTCAAGAACTTCTATAGAAGAAGTTATCATTTAGAATGGATCGAGCTGACTGTTTGATGAACCAATAATTTTAAGTAATCTCTACCTAGTTTCATTTATCTCGTGATTAATGCTAATATTTTGCCAAGGGAGTTTGCCACTAAAATAATAAATTTTAGGCTTGGTAAGTAACATCCCTTATTTTTTAAATCAGTGAAAGGTGGTTATATTGAACTTTAGAAATTAATTTAACTTAAGGGTTGCCCCCTATGAATATTAGAGAATAATTCTTGAGCTTAATTTGAGGAGGTTAATTAAAAGGACATTGGAACTCATTAAAATCACATTACCGGCTTTTTCTGGTACAAATCTCCTAAATATATATAGAAATTGCCTTGGCTATGTAATTTATAACATTAAGTATCTAGAATATTGTGCAGAGCAAAGATTGTTTTATTAAGAGAATTTGCTAATTGTTATTTTAAAAACTTTGAGTTAAGATTGGCCACGTTAAATTAATAATGATTGCATTTGGCGTAAATAAATTTAAAGGGATGAATAAAGACAATGAAAATAATTATTATTGGTGGAGGCATTGCAGGTTGTAGTACTGCTATTAAATTGGCCCAGCAAGGACATACCGTTACCATTCTCGAAGAAAAAGAAGAATTATTATTAGGGACGAGTAATGTCACTGCTTGTCGATTGGGGCTAGGATTTCATTATAGGGATATTGACACTGCCATCAAATATTTACGTTCTTCCATTGGATTTATTAAAACATATCCTAATTTTAAATTAATTGATAGTAACAAAGGTTCAGAACATTTAAATAAAGTAATTTATTATATTACTAAGGATTCGCAAGTCTCTGAAAAGGAGGTTTTAGAATTATTCGAAAATCTTAAAAATGAATATAAGCGTTTAATAGCCTTAGATGCTTCTAATGAGGTGGTGGGACCTTATGAATTCTTTTATAAAATAATACCTTTAGCATCCTATCAAAATCAAGTTAACCTTTCGAATGTTGTTGCTGCAATCGAAACTGTTGAAGGCATATTAGATTGGGAAAAATTGCGCGCACATTTACTTAAAGAAATAAAGTTTTGGTCAAAACATATTACAGTTAATACCAATTCCGAAGTTTTTAATGTAAATTATAGTTCTGAGGATCTAGGTTTTGTCATTCTTGCTAAAAATAAAAAAGCCCAACACAATTTTGAAAAATATAGTGAAATAGTGATTAATTGTTCTTGGCATAATATCGAATTTATTAATAATCAAATGGGCTTTATAAATCCTATACGAACTAACCGAACAAAAGCTATGGTCGAGGTGGCTTTACCCGATGAGTTACATCTTACCCCTTCAAAGTTTTTTTGTTTTGGACCTCACTGTTCGTTTACTAATATTGGTCACGGCAAAGGATTAATAACTTATGAACCGGTTACTAATATTGAGTCTAATACTGATATTCAATTATCAGAAACTTCTGCTAGGCTGCTAGCGGGACATGCTACCCAAGCTGAAAAAGAAGGTTATTCAGTAGAAATTATTAAGGGGGTTGCCAAATATATCCCTGCTATGATTAAAGCTACTTGTATAGATATACGGTTTGGAATTGTTAAAACTTTAGGACAAGCAGACATTAACGACCCTGAAAGCGAAATTCATAAACGACGCGATTCAGGGGTTAATGTTCAACAGATAGGATGGATTGATAATGCTTGTATGAAATTGCTTTATTTTCCTAACAATGCAATTATAATCAAGGATTTAGTCGATAAACATTCATTTATTATTAAACAAATTAAATTGATTTTAGAAAAAATAAATTCTTCAACTGCGGCTCAGAACAATAATAAGGACACAATTAATAAGGTGATCGGACAAAGTCTTCAAAGAGTCTTTACTGAGTTTCTTATTATCAAGGGGGTCCCGCTTGATAATGCAGTAAATAATATGCTGAAAGGGATAGAAAGCAAAACCGAAACAAATAAATTAATCTTAACACGTTTTCGTAAAGAAGAAGAAGAAGTCCCCTCCATTCCTTCAATAGAAACTCCCCATAAACTTATATGATTTCTTCTTTTAAAAAAAAAATTTATCAATTATTTTCAAAACAAGCTAATTATTCTGATATTTACCTTTATTATATTGTCAATAATCTGCCCCATTTTTTATTTTGGAAAGATTCTAAAGGTGTATTTTTAGGTTGTAATAAAAAATTTGCGGAATCCGCAAATTTAAATTCTCCTCTAGATATTTACGGCAAAACAGATTTTGATATGCCCTGGCTTGAATACGCCAACCTTTATATAGCTGATGACAAAGAAATCATGGAAACTGGCATTGCCAAATTAAACTATGAAGAAAATCAAATTCAAAATGATGATTCAGAAAATACGATGCTGGTTAGCAAAGTCCCAATGTTTAACCAAGATAATGAAATAATTGGTATTTTAGGAATTTATACTGATATTACTGTTCGTAAAGAAATGGAAAAAAATCTGCAGCTAGCTAAGTTACGAGCAGAAATCGCAAGCCAGCTTAAATCTGAATTCATCGATAATATGGAACATGATATTCGCACTCCTTTTAATGGAATTTGGACATTAGCCCAGATTTTAGAGTCAAAAGAAACTGATGTAGAAAAAAAAGAACATTTAGGTATCATTGTAAAATCGGCTAAACAACTTTTAGATTATTGCAATAATATTTTAAGTTTTGCAAAATTTGAATATCCTAACAATACCATCATATCTAAAAAATTTAATTTATATCTTTTAATTGAAAGTGTTATTCTTATGGAAAGCGCATCAGCTAAAATAAAAAATTTAAAATTATTATTTGATTACTCTAATGAAGTTCCAAAATATTTAATAGGGGATGAAAACCGCATTAAGCGACTATTAATTAACTTGCTCAGTAATGCAATTAAATTTACCCAAGAAGGCTATGTAAACATCAGTGTTAAAAAAGCAAAATTAGTATCTAGCCGTAAAGTAATCATATATTTAATTATAGAAGATACCGGTATCGGTATTCCTTACAATAAGAAAAATTTAATTTATGAGAAATTTATGCGTAACACCCCTTCTGCGCAAGGCTTATATAAGGGTTTTGGTTTAGGCCTTCCTTTGGTTAAAAAAATTATAGAAGAATTAGAAGGTGAGATCGAATTAGAAAGCGAATTAGGTAAAGGAACCATATTCACTTGTATAATCCCCCTTGGGGTTCCACTTTTAGATGATTAACTTATCCATTTTTGCTTAACTTCCAGAAACGTACCTTTTTCTAAGCTAATTCTAATTTCACTCATTACTTGATTCATTACATGAATGTTATGTTGAGTAATTGCCGCAAGCCCTAGTGTTTCTTTAATTTTTAATAAATGATGTAAATAAGCTCTGGAATAGTTTTTACAGGTAGTGCAAAGACATTCATTGTTAATGGGAGAGTTATCTTCAGAAAACTGAGTGTTTTTTAAATTAATATGTTCTCGATGTATATTTTTATCCTCCCTTAAAGCAACAGGCACTAATGCCCCTCCATGTCGCGCTAATCGGGTAGGATGAACACAATCAAAAGTATCAATTCCTAAAGGGACGGCATTAAAAATATCTCTTAAACCTCCTATACCTAATAAGTGAATGGGTCTATTAGCTACTAAAGCACGAGTTGCTAAATCGACTACTTCATACATCTGCTCTTTAGTGGCACCTAAAGAACCTCCTATGGCATGTCCAAAAAAAGGGTATCGATTAACAAATTCGATACTGGTTTTTCGTAAATCGGGGTATACTCCCCCTTGAATAATCCCATATAAAGCTTGTGGAGCATATTGATGGCGGGTTTTTGCAAACTGAATAAGGCTTCTTAAACCCCAACGATGCGACCGATGCATAGAGGATTCAGTATCTTTTTTCTCGATGTGAAAAGGCGTGCATTCATCTAATACGACGATTAAATCGGCACCCAATTCCTGTTGCACAGTAATGGCATATTCAGGACTTAAATGGTATTTTTGTCCATTAATATAAGATCGAAAAGTAGCCCCTTCTTCATCTACCGTTAATAAAGTTTTAGTTCTGGTTGAGCCTGAACTTCTTTTGATTTCTTGAGACACTCCCCCATGACCTAAACTAAAAATTTGGAATCCACCTGAATCAGTTAACATCGGCCCTTGCCAATTCATAAACTGATGCAACCCTCCCATTTTATGAATGAGTGTGCTACCGGGTTGCAACATTAAATGATAGGTATTGGCTAAAATAATCTGGGTGTTTTCATCGACTAAATCTTGAGTAGAAAGCCCCTTAACAACAGCTTTTGTTCCACAGAATATAAAAGCTGGGGTTTCTATCGTGCCATGAGGCGTCTTTAAGAAACCTAGACGTGCTCTAGGATAATTTTCTGGCTGCGGATAAGAATACTCAAAACCGAATGCATTGTTAAAGCTCGGATCAAAATCTTTTAAGATACTGGTGTCAATTTCTTCGTTCAAGGTAATTTCCTAATTAGGTTTAAGGCTCAATGTATTGGCCCAATAAAGTAAAGGGGTATATAAAAAATTATAAAATATACGAATAGCAAATGATACTAATACAAAACCAGTCCAAAAAGTATCAAAATTGAGGGGTTCTGGCATAAAAACTACCCAGGCTAAAAAATTAAAAATAATATGATCGATTAAGCAAGAAAAGCTTCCAGCAATGTTACCCCTAAGCCATAACATTTTATCTTTTAAACGCTGAAAGATTAAAATATCCACCGATTGACTTATACTAAAGGCTAACCAACTAGCCAACATCATCCCAGGCATAGGCATAAATAATTTATACAAATGATGATGATTCTCACTTAAAAAATATTCAGAAGGGTTTAAATCAGTAAGCTCTAAAGGTTTAAACCCTAAAGTAATAAATATTAAGAAAGTAAAACAAAACTGAGTCAAAAAGCCTAATTTCACGGCTTTTAATGCGGCTTTGGTACCCCATCGGTTGGCTAGTATTTCACAAGCTATAGTTATAGAGGCAAACACCTCCATACCAAGGGGTATAGGATAATTGACCCCTGGCAAGTAAATCCCTTTGAGGGCCTGGATATTACCCACTAATAACGATAAAACTATATAAACATATAAACCTGATTTTTTAAAAAAAAATAAAAAAGCCATGAGCATAACTGCGCTTGAAAAAAAAGTTAACAAGCTTAGTCCCAAGCTTGGTAAACCTTGTAAATACTCCAGAAAGGAAATAAAAATAAAGAATTGTTCTTGCATCTGAGTTGTTTTAAGCTAAACGGCTAAGTTAACATTCTTATTTAAGAAGGTCAAGGCTTTGATATTAATCTATTATAAGGCCAAAGATAATATCTCAATTTATAAGCTCAAAATCCCTTATTAAATTTCATTTGGCGACACAAAGAACGATAACTTTATAATAAGCCATAAACTCTTGCCTTTTTAAAAATTTAGAAGATTTAACTTACGATTTTCTATAAGGACTTTGTTTTTTTAATTCCGACTTAATAACCACTTCATGGTTGGTAGTTATTGAAATTTGGTTTGAATTGAATTTTAAATAAAAAAATTCCGGATTAGTTCGTGCTAAACCTGCAACTTGATTAAAACTTATTGGATTATTGAGTTTAGCTTGTCCACGTTCTTCTAATATTTTACAAATTTTAGCCATAACCAAAACACCTTGTAAGGCCAAAAAGCATTTTTTTTCATCAGAAGCGGCTGGTTCGGCATTTAATAAATTAATTAGTACCGCAGGCATATAGGTTGGGTTACGATTCCAATTATTAATGCCTGAGTGCATTCCAAACATTTTATCTATTATTTTCCAATCATTAATACTCCATTGTTGTTCGGCACATTTTTTTAACAAGGCCCCTTCTTCCTTCGTATATAAACGCATAAAAGCACCTAAACGAGCCAATAGATGATATTGAGTTTCCTTATTATTCAATGGATACCCTAAGAGCTTTGCTCTTTTTATAGTTAAATCTAACAGTGCTAAATATGAGTTATGACTATTAAGCAATTCTTTAACCGTACTTTTTACAGCTATATAACCTAGATACGTAGCCTCATTAAAGGCGACTGCACCTTTTAAATTTGCATGAAAAGCAGAAGCTGCCACATCACAAACTTGAATTAAAAAGGCCTGATTTAGCAAGGTATCATTGATATTTTTTTGTTGTAACAAACGAGCAAACATTTTTTCGCCCCCTTCTAAATGGTAGGCATGCCCCCAATGCAAAGGGACTGCGCGATGAAGAGCTATAATAGAATTTTTTTCTTCCTCATTTAATGATTTAAAACTCGGAATAATTTGGTCACGTATATCATGTGATGCCGTATAAATAGCATCCATAAAGTCATCATGATCACTTTGATGAATATCAAATTGCAAAGCTCTTTTTTTAGCTTCAGGGGTTTTTCCTAAATCGCTGTAGACTAAACTGGCTTCCATAACCTTTTTAATAACTTGCTTGTCTACATACTGTAAAGCTAGAGTGTGTAATTGTTTAAAATTTTCAAAACTTAGTTTTTCCTCTTTTTGGCCTTGTGTCCAATATTCATAAGCTAAAGAAGAGCCATCGAGTAACAAATGAAAACATACGACGGAATGGAGCATTCGTTCTAATTCGATATATTTTTTATGAGTTTTAGGAATAAATCCTTTCTCCATTAAAAAGTGGGTATAACTTTCTTCCATTTCTGAATTCGTTGTTCCTTCTTCAGTTGCTGCCACCTTTTCATCTGCAAACCATACAATTTCAGGGTAGGACGCAATAAGAGGTAAGACTACTTTTCTCAGTAAATCTTGCCGATACGCTACAAGCTTATTAGGATTTGAGTTATGTAATGCAAATGAGTTATGTAACATGGACTGCTCCTTTAATTCCGCATAGATAATAGTGCTATATATATACCAGTCGTCATTTAAAATGCGATATGTAGGTGCACAATCCCTCAATAAAATGTTACTATTCCTACCATGCTTAGAAAATTAAACCCTATAGAAAAACCAGAGTTAAACTCGCTCCACCGTAAAGAACGAGATAAACGCAAATGCGACCGTATCAAAGCAGTACTGGCTTTTGATGATGGTTATAGTTATGTCGAAATAGCTCGTATTTTACTGC
>JAQGOH010000125.1 GCA_028293705.1 Francisellaceae bacterium
TAAATGCTAAATAGCATATGGTTGACGAGGACGAGCGCGGCATATTAATCAGTCGTCGCGTTTTTGAAGATTATTTATTGGCAGGGATGCCTTTAAATAATTACTGAAATTAGCGACGCTATCATTAAGAAAAAATAAAAGAGACCCTATATAATTATAGTAATTTAAGTACATTATCTAAATTTTGTTTACACTGGTCTTTAAACCAATCCATCCCCCCAGAGAAACTATCTCCTAAAGCTTAACTTTCAAACAATTGCATAAAATTTATTATCTTTTTTAAACAAAAGCTCGCGGTTTTATTAATGATTTGGACTCTACTGCCTGTTAACTGTAAAACAATAACTTGAATAGGGCCATTTTTTTTACCTAAAGCCACATAGATAGTGCCAATCGGGGTGAGACTTTCATCGCCATTAGGTCCCGCAACCCCAGTTATAGCTAGGCCATAATCGCAATCAAGATATTTGAAAGCCCCATAAAGCATTTCAACCGCTGTCCTTTCACTAACGGCTCCATATTTATTCAATAATTTTTCGTTTAGTTTTAAAATTTTAATTTTTGCTTGATTAGAATAAGCCACGATTGACCCCATAAAATAATGAGAAGCACCAGGAACTCTGGTTATCCTAGCAGCTAATTTTCCCCCGGTGCAAGATTCCGCTAACCCCAAAGTCACTTTTTTTGCTATACATAATTCATATAATATTTCTTCTAAATGCATTTATTCCTCCTAAGGGTAATCTAATGTGAGCTTTAATGCTTCAAATGTGAAAATTTTAAGTATTGATAAACTATCATTTTATAATGTTGGCATCTGGCTTTATAATTAAAGGTACAAAATTGACTAAACCGAGCACTTCATAATGTAAGTCATTTTCCATTTTTTTAATAATACGAATTAATTTTTGACTATGATTAAGCCCAATAGGAATAATAAGTCTGCCACCCACGTTTAATTGCTCAATTAAAGCTGGGGGTACCTTTTCAGCTCTAGCGGCAACCAAAATAACATCATAGGGTGTTTTTTCAGAATACCCTTGAGACCCATCTTTCATTATAATAGCAATATTATTGTATCCTAATCTTTTTAAGGTAGTTTTCATCCTATCGGCTAATGCTGGAATAATTTCGACTGTATAAATTGCTTTAACCAATTTAGAAGCGACAGCCGCAGCATAACCTGAGCCCCCACCTATCTCTAAAACGATATCTTCAGATTTTAAGTGGGCTTCTTGTAACATCAAGGCCACAATATAAGGTTGGCTAATAGTTTGATTAAATCCTATTTCTAAAGGTCTATCTTCATAGGCTAACTCTTTTAGTTCTTTTGGAACAAAAACCTCGCGAGGGACTTCCCTTATAGCATTTAATACCTTTTTATCATAGATGCCTCGAGGAATGAGTTGCCTATTGATCATGGTTTCTTTTTTTAATTCAAAATTATTCATGTTAACTTCATCAATATAATCCTGTATAAAAATTATATTCACCCATTTTGATATTTAAGTTGCTAATTTTAGTAATTATTTCAAAACCTACCGCTGATCAATAATCTTCAAAACGCCATGATTTATTAACATTTCGCGCTAGTCTTCGTCAACCGTTTGCTAATAAGTATTTAAATGAAACGGTTATCTCAATTGACTTGACTCCACCTACTGTAACGACTTAGAGACTTTCGCGCGGTTCACTTAGTTTACACTTTTCCTTCCCCCCCCCCTTTCCAAAACAGCGTAGGTAGGATTAAAAAACTATAGTTAAGTTATTTTGGAGCTCAGTAATCCCAGGAATTGACCAAACAGCCCGCTTGGCTTCTTGGATTTCCGTCCAAGAGCGAACCTTACCATTTAAAATAACTCTGGTGCCTTCAACCTCTACTTGGATATTAGCCGCATCAATACTTGCATTTCTTTCAAATTCTTTAGTGATTTTATCTTTAACTTCCACAGGACTTACCTGAGGCTTAATCACAATTTCATTTGTGATACCTGAAACCCCTTGTAAATTTCGAATAGCTCGCTCTGCGGCCATTTTTTGAAAATTCCATTTAACTTTTCCGCTCAATGTTAGCCAGCCATTATCAACGGTCACTTTGATGTCTTCCGAGGGGACCAAAATATCCCACGTTAGCGCTTGAGCAGCTGTTTTAGCCAGTTCTGGATCACTTTTTTGAATTCCTGATAAAAAGCTTACTTTTAATTCATCTGCTAGGGCTTTAACACCCTTAATGCTTCTAATGGCGCGTTCTGTTGCTAACTTCTCAGCATAACTTTTAACGGTTCCCCCTACAGTAGCTATTCCTTCATGAATAGAAATAGCAATATTTTTTTCATTAATCATCGGTTCAAAATTTAATTTTTCAATAACTTCGGTATGAATTTGTTGATCAGACTTCATGCACTTTTCTCCTATAAGATTAACATTATCCAACTTGTTTCAGTAATTTATTAAAAAATAACAATTAAATAGTAATATTACTACCCGGCTATTTACTTAAATAAAATTATTTTTTACACGATTAGGTTTTAAAGCCTAGGTGAATTCCCGCTTGTTTTTAAAAAAAATATATGACAAATGTATTAAATATTAATTTGTTTAAAGTAAAGTTAATTGGCCAATAAAATAGCAGCAAGTTTCATAAGAGATTATGTGAAAGGGAAAGCAATTAAATATGATTAATCCATTTGTAGATTCAGAAATTGGAAAATTGAAATCAGTTATTCTACATAGGCCTGATGAAGCGCTGGATCAACTTTCTTATGAAAATTATAAAGATTATTTATTTGATGATCTGCTATGGTTAAACAAAGCTCAAGAAGAACATGATTATTTGGTGGAAATCCTTACCAAGCATAAAGTAAAAGTTTATTATTTTACTTATTTGTTAGCTGAGACCTTAAAAAATAATTATGCCAAATTATGGATTTTAGATAGGATTATTACCAGGGAAAAATTTGGTTTGGAAAATCTTGAACTCATTAAGGAATTTTTACTGAAGCAAGATTTTAGTTTATTAGCAAAATATTTAAGCGCGGGTTTACATCTTTCTGCTTTAGGATTTAAATTAAAAAGTTTTATAGGCGAATACCTTAAACCTCATGATTTTATTCTTCCTCCCTTGCCCAATTTAATTTATATGAGAGATAGCTCTACTTGGATTAAAAACTATGTTTCTATCAACTCTTTTAATTTTTTTGTCCGAAAACCGGAATCCATTTATATAGCAGCCATTTATCTTTTTCATCCCCAATTTAATCGTAAAGATATTTTCTTTTTTTATAAAGGTTATAGAGAATTAGTCCCTAACATAGAAGGAGGAGATATCATTATATTGGGATCTTCTCATATTTTGATTGGTTTAAGTCAAAGAACCAGCCCAGGTGCTATGGAATTGTTAGCAAGTAATTTACTTTTTAAAGACCCCAGTTATTGCATTACGGTTGTTGAAATGCCAAAATCTCGCTTAACCATGCATTTAGACACCATTTTTTCTATGGTTAACAAAAATACATTTTGCTATTTTACCCAAGCGCTCACTAACACCCAGGCTTGGAATATAATAGTCAATCTTGAAAATAACTTAAAGATTAGCCCTATTAAAGACTTTATTCATTATATTGCTGAGTGTTATGGTGTGAATGAAGCGAACTTTATTAAAATTGATTCTAATTTAACTAATGAACAATGGACTGAAGCAAGTAATTTGTTAGCTCTTTCCCCCGGTAAAATTATTAGTTTTGATAGGAATGTCTATACTAATCATCAGCTTATAGCAGCAGGCATCGAAGTTATCTCTATACCAAGCTCTGAACTTTCAAGAGGGCGGGGCGGGCCCCATTGTATGACTTGTCCTCTTGAGCGAGAGTCTTTAAACACTTTGTCTCATTTTAAAGGAAGCTAATATAGTTATGAAAGATTTATTAAAAATAGCTGATTTAAATAAAGCGGATTTTGAATTTTTACTAGAACAAGCTAGCAAGTTTAAGCTTGCACCCCATCAGTATATCACTCAATTGCGAGGTGATATTCTGGCACTTTATTTTACCCATCCTTCTACTCGAACCCGGCTCTCTTTTCAAACAGCCATTGCTCATTTAGGAGGTAATGGAATAATGTTGAATAACAATGACTTACAATTGGGTCGGGGAGAAACCATCGAAGACACCGCTCATATTTTTAGTCAGTATTGTCGAGCTGTAGTAATTAGAACTGCAAATGATATTGAAATGCAACGATTTGCCAAAATCGCTCGTATTCCAGTAATAAATGCTTTATCTAATAAACATCATCCCTGTCAGGCCCTAGCTGATATCCTGACCATCAAGGAGCAATTTGGTACCCTAAAAAACATAAAGTTAGCTTATATAGGTGATGGTAACAATGTACTTCATAGCCTGATTGAAGCAGCAGCACTTTGTGATTTAGAATTAGCAATAGCCTGCCCTAGAGGTTATGAGCCTGCGAGAGATATTTTAAATTCAGCTTGTGAATTGGCAGCTAAGGCTGGCAATTCCATTAACTTATATCATTCCCCTCACGAAGCTCTACATGATGCCAATGTCGTGTATACCGATAACTTGGATTTCGATGGGAGAAGCAGAAGAAGAAAAAGCAGAAAGGTTGCAAGCTTTTGCTAATTTTCAAGTAACTCCAGCCTTAATGCAAGCTGCCAAGCTCGATGCAGTTTTTATGCATTGTTTACCTGCTCACCGGGAACAGGAGGTCCTTTCTCAAGTCATTGATGGCCCCCATTCTATTGTATTTAAACAAAGTGAAAATCGTTTATGGACAGCTCAAGCCATTTTGTTTGCTTTATTAAATAATCTTTTGATAGGAAATTAAACAATGAAAATAGTCATAGCCTTAGGAGGGAATGCTTTATTGAGTAAGAATGAAAAACTAGAAGCCGATATTTTAATGAAGAATATTAAAATGGCAGCCATTATGCTCGCCAAAATTATTAAACAACATCAAGTTAGAGGGTGTCTTGAAATTGTATATTATCTTATTATAAGCTATTAATTTTAGGATATGAGGAAAGTTAGGCATGAACAAAAGGCGAGCTTATCCTGATGATTTAAGCGAGATAGAATGGAAACTG
>JAQGOH010000132.1 GCA_028293705.1 Francisellaceae bacterium
TAGTATTATTTTTTTCAATGGAAATTCTCTCATTCCTTAAAACATGAATACCCAATTTTGAAATAAAAGCACACCATTCTTCAACTCCTGAATAATATTCGTGATTACCCGTGACAAAAAAAGTGCCATATAAAGCTTTTAAATCAGCTAAGGGAGCTATATGTTGATGTAATTCTGTTACAGAGCCATCAACTAAATCGCCCGTAATGACAATTAAATCAGGTTTTAGAGCGTTTATTTTATCAACAATTTTTTTTAACCAATCCCCTTTATGTAAAGGGCCAACGTGGAGATCGGTTATTTGTACAATTCGTAGCCCATCAAAAGTTTGGGGTAAACGTTCCAATACTATATTGATTCGCTTAATAGTAACTGGCTGAAGACCTTTCCAAAGGGAAAATACTACCAAAAATCCGGTAATTATTAAGGATCCCATTCCCAGAAAATAGTGCAATGAAAGGGACTTTTGTAAGAAATATTTATTGGGTATAAGTTTAAAAAACAATAGAATAAGATCGGAGGCCACTAAAGTTACAAACATCAACAAGGCTATTCCCATCCAGGTATAAACTATAAAGTTTAAAATAGTCTGAGCTTTTTCTGGGAACATATGTCCTTTAAAAAGTTTAGCCATCATAAGTAGCCATAGCACACTAAAAATAAAACCTACGAGAATGTATGTCACATCTTTTAACTGAAAAAAATTACTTATTCGTTTAAACATGTAAAAATGAGATAAGCTAGTAATTAAAATAAAAATTGTAATAAAATTAAAGATTTGTTTTGTGTTCAACATTTATTCCTTATTGAGGGAAAGGGCGTTTCGGTCTTTAGAGATAGTATTCCTTATTCTAAATCAAAGTTCTTGGCTTTTCAATTTAAGAAAATACTAATTTTCAACAAGCTTTTAGGTCTTTTTAAATTTCTATTAATAACTAAAGGTAGGGTAGAACAGAAATTCTAATTTTCTTTAGATATGATAGAATTACCGTATTACCTTAATCAGGGATGATTTACAGCATGGCTTTACCAGCTAAAAACAGAGTTTTGGCTTTATCATTTGCGGCCCTAGGGGTAGTGTATGGTGATATTGGTACTAGTCCATTATATGCTATTCGTGAATCCTTACATCATATCCCAATTAATTCATCCAATGTCTTGGGGGTTTTATCTCTCATTTTTTGGTCTTTAATTTTAATCATATCGCTTAAATACATTGTATTTATTTTAAAGGCGGATAATGGCGGGGAAGGGGGGATATTAGCTTTATTGGCTTTACTAAAAAGAAAAGACGAAAAAGCCTATAATTTATTTTTTTATATAGGAGTTTTAGGAGCAGGGTTATTACTTGGTGATGGAATGCTAACACCTGCCATTTCAGTATTAAGTGCCATGGAAGGCCTAGAAATTATTTCGCCTCAAGCCACTCCATTTATTCTTCCTTTAACGATTATAGTGTTAGGAGGCTTGTTTTCATTTCAACGCTTAGGCACTGAAAAGATTAGTCATTTTTTTTCACCAATTATCCTAGTTTGGTTTTTTACCTTAGCAACCCTTGGGATGATTAATATTTTAAAATATCCTAGTGTTCTTACAGCTATTAATCCAAGATATGCTATAGAATTTTTTAAATATAATGGATTAGTAGGTTATACCCTATTAGGGGGAGTGTTTTTAGTTATAACAGGGGGAGAAGCACTTTATACCGATCTAGGTCACTTTGGAAAACAATCCATTCGTCTAAGTTGGTTTGTAATTGTTTTACCTTCCTTATTATTAAACTATTTTGGCCAAGGGGCATATTTAATTCAATTTCCAGAGGCTATCATAAATCCTTTCTATTCTCTAGCGCCTTCTTGGTTTAGTTATCCTCTTTTAATATTAGCTACTCTTGCGACAGTCATTGCTTCCCAAGCAGTTATTTCAGCGATTTTTTCGCTTGTTAAACAAGCTATTTTATTAAACTTATATCCAAGGCTCTCTATTATTCAAACCTCTAAATTTAAGAAAGGCCAAATATATGTACCTCAGATGAATAATTTGTTGGCTATCGGATCAATTTTATTAGTGGTTATATTTAAAAACTCTAATGCATTAGTGAATGCTTATGGTATAGCCGTAAATTTGATTATGTTATCGGTGACGCTGATGGTTACCTATCTTGCTTATAAACAATGGCAATGGTCTAAATTAAAAATTATTTTGATTTTTTCCGTATTTACCTCCATCGATTTAATATTTTTGGGTGCTAATCTACAAAAAATGAAGTTTGGGGGGTGGATTCCTTTATCCATAGCAATTATTAGTGTATTAATAATGATAAGTTGGAAGAAAGGGATTGAGTTTTTAAGAGCTAATTATTATATCAAAAAGACTGATCTAAAAGAAATCATTAATCAGTTTGATTATTTTAATTTAAATTATCTGCCAAATTCGACTGTGATTTTTATTACTGATGCCTATGATAGAAGTGGAGGAAGTTTATTAACCTATTTGAAGCTTACTCGAATTTTACCTGAACATGTCTTAATTCTGAGCGTCGTGATTAAAAACCAACCATATATAGAAAAAAAAGAAAGATTTAAATTAACAGAATATCGGAAAGGTATATCTCAATTAGTATTGCATTATGGATTTATGGATCTGATTGATATTCCTCAAACATTGATGGTAGCTCAAAAAATGGATATTTTTTCCTATTCATTTGATATCGAACAAGCAACATTCTTATTAGAAAATTTAAATGTAAAAGCTACAATTAGAAAAAAATCCTTACCATTTTTTTGGCAAGAAAAGCTTTTTGCGTTTTTAATGCGGAATGCTGCTTTTGATATTGATTTTTTTGGTTTACCTTATCAAAGAACACTGAGCATAGGAACTTATTTTGAAATTTAACTTAATTTAGGTCTTTTCGGTGCTGCAGGACATTTGCGTATTACACTATTAAATTTTTCTAGTTCCCATTTATCTTCAAATTGTTTTTTAATTTGTTCTTTTTGATTGTCTAACACGGTATTGTTAAACTGAGTAGTTACAGTAAAAATAAATTTTTGTTCAAGATTTCGTTGTTCTAAAATTCTTAAATAACGAATATTAAGGGTTAAAGCTGCTTTAGAACTAATATTTCTAAAATTAGCTGCTTCTTTTTCTTTGCCAGGAATCGTTTTAAACATTTGTATCTCCATAATTTTAATAAAAGGTTTATACCTTAATAAGCTATAGAGGTCAATGATTTGTCTCTAAAAAGATTTCCCCAATTCAAATATGAAGTGCAATTTAGAAACGTGTAGTTATGCATTCATGTCATAGCGGCTATCAAAGCGAAATTAAAGTGAAGGATCAAGGGCTAGTGGTAAGCGTAGCGCACAATGCAAAGCACCCTTGATGTTGCACATAACGAAGCTTACTATTTTAGCTGCAATGAATGTTGA
>JAQGOH010000002.1 GCA_028293705.1 Francisellaceae bacterium
TTCACACACGCGGCATTGCTGGATCAGGCTTGCGCCCATTGTCCAATATTCCCCACTGCTGCCTCCCGTAGGAGTCTGGGCCGTGTCTCAGTCCCAGTGTGGCTGGTCGTCCTCTCAGACCAGCTACGGATCACTGCCTTGGTAGGCTTTTACCCCACCAACTAGCTAATCCGACGTAGGCTCATCTATTAGCGCAAGGTCCTAAGAGCCCCTGCTTTCCCCCTTGGGGATTATGCGGTATTACCCTAAGTTTCCCTAGGTTATCCCCCACTATTAGGCAGATTCCTACGTATTACTCACCCGTCCGCCACTCGTCAGCACCCCGAAGGGCCTGTTACCGTTCGACTTGCATGTGTTAAGCATGCCGCCAGCGTTCAATCTGAGCCAGGATCAAACTCTTCAATAAATTCATTTTGCTCTTACGAGCTTATCTTAAGTATCCTGACCATCTCAAAAAAATTAACTCAAGCATCCACACAAATTGCTTCTTGGCTTAGATTGTTAAAGAACTTTAAGGTTTAGTTTTACTTGGCCTTACTCAAAAGAGATGCCTAGAATACTCACCACCATCTCTTCTGTCAATAGGTTTTTTTAAAATAATTAAATGATTTTAAAAACAAAAAGTTAGCTAACAAATATAATATATTATGGGCTTAAGATATTAAATTTAAACCGAATTCCTCGAGGCAGTTTTGCCTCAAGGAAAAATATACAAAATCACATTAGGGATTGGAAATTTTTGAATTAGATGTTGGCGGTAAAGAACTAGCTACTGTTAAAGGCATTACAGTATTTGGAGTAGCAGTCAAAGCAGGGGGTATAGTGGCCGGGGTAATACCCGTTAAATTCTTTACAACGGTATTTAGTGAATTCTGAATATCCTGGGTGGTAAGTCCATTAATAGCGTTTAAGGCAGCATCACCTGCGGCAGTCGCACCGGAGCCATCGAGCGCCTGTTTAACTGCTGGATGGATAACATTATATAATAAATCATTAATAAGCGGAGAAACCGTAGTAGGAAGTACAAAACCTTGATTAATTAAAGGAGTAATTTTATTTTGAAGAACGGACTCTAATTGTGTAGAAGCAATTGCAGTACCATAAGCCGCTAAATTAGAAACTAAAATTTTAGCAAAGCTTTCTGCAATAGTTAAACCTTGTTGAACTGCAGGATTTTTAGCAAGAGTTTGAGCTCCAGTTACTATCTCAGCTTCGGCATTATCTACGGCAGTACCGCACCGACTAAATATAAGTCCCATATTAATATCCTCCCTGGAAGTCATAATTAAACTTTGTAATCAATAAAGGTTACAAAGATCGTATAAAAGGTATTAATAGTTTAGTTAGAAAAAAACATTTAGCCATCAAGTTGATTAACCAAAAAAAGATTATTTTTAGGTTGATTCCTTATCCAAATTGACCAGGGATATTTAGCATAGCCTTCTTTATCTTTCACATATTCATAGAATTTTTTAATAAATTGAGCTCTAGCAATTAAAGGTTCTTTTTTCCATAATTTTTCTTTACTAGTCGGAATTTTAAATAAATCAGTTCCCCCTAATAAATACTGTCGATTCACGATTTCTTCAATCGTTAAAACATTGGCATTTTTAATAATGTCATATAAAGCTAAGAAAGTGGTGCTTCTTCCTCGCCCTTTGCGACAATGAAAGTGCAGCCAAGTATCTTTAGGTAATTGCTTTATCCAACTAACAAACTCATCTATTATAATATCATTAGGTTTGTGGTGATCTAACACAACGAAACGTTTATATCCCAAGCCATATAAAGGGACTAAACTTATTTCTGTATAGGCAGATAATACTGGCCAATTATGGCTTAGGGATTGAATAATTTCGCCTTCTTTTTTTGTAATTACTTCGTGAAGCTTAATGTTTGGAAATTTCAATAGGTTATCTATTAAGATTTGTTCTTCTCTCAAAATATTAAAATCTTTAGAGAATAAATTATATCTATTTTTATTGGCGTACCAACTAATCGGCTTGTCATTTACAAACCCATGATATTCACGTCTTAAATCCACAATAATAATTTTTTTAGAGGGAAGGTTGTCTAGCATATTTAATAATTGTTTTTTAGAGAATTGACCACTGCCTGAGGCTTTTAGAGCTTTCAAATGAATAGAGTTAAAGGACACATTCTTATTAAAATCACTTGTCATTCTAAAATTGACTGGTAAATTGGGTTCTTGAACTGCAGTATCGAATACTATTTTAGGAAAAGGGCTTGACATAGTCATAATTAATGCTTCCGTTAAAGGGCATTGACTCAATAAAAGAATAAATATTAAGTACCATTTTTTGATTTTCATCATTAAGAACCTATTAACTTTTTAGACCTAAAACATAAGAAATATTTCATTTTAGCGACTCTTCACCTTAATTATTAAGTGGTTTTTTGATCATAAGTAAGAGATGCACCATACTACGAGTTAAGTGGCCGAGCAATGGTATTTAAGCGGCCTATTCTTTGAAGTATATATAATTTTTAATGAATTTCGTCTTTAACTAGAAAATAGAATGTAGGTCGATTTATTTATTAATTAATCTCGTATGTAGCCTAGTTAACTATCTTTATAATTAGTAAATAAAACATTTTTTAAATTAACTGAAATTACTTGCTAATTAAACAATATTTTTATAAGCTTTCGTTTACTTTAATTCATACTCAGAAAAAACTATGCCTACCGAAGAAATTAAAATTCTTACTGATATAATAAACTCGCAGCAAGAAGAAATTTTTCGCTTAACGAATGTTATAGAAAATCTTCCAGGAAGCATTTATTGGAAGAATAAAGAAGGTGTCTATTTAGGTCGGAACACCTATGCAGCACAGCGAATGAACCAAGCAAAATCTTATGTAATTGGAAAAACTGATTATGATCTTTTTCCAAAAGACATAGCAGATGAATTTCGAAAAAATGACTTAGAAGTCATTGAAAAAGATATTGAACTTACCAAGGAAGAAAAATCTCAACTGCCTAATGGCGATAATCACTTTCAATTATCACATAAAAAACCTTTAAAAGATTCTAAAGGTAATATTGTAGGGATTATTGGAAATACCATTGATATAACTTATTTAAAACTAATTGAACAGGAATTAGTGATAGCAAAAGAAAAAGCAGATGAATTAAATCATATCAAAACGGATTTCATTCGCAATATGGAACATGATATTCGCACTCCTTTTAATGGCATATGGGGACTTTCTAATTATTTATGGCAAAAAGAAACCGATGGGGATAAGAAACAATTATTAGGAGATATTACTCAGAGCGCTAAAGAATTATTAAGCTATTGCAATGATGTCCTAGATTTTTCAAAATTGGAATTAGGTAATTTAGACATCCTTGAACAAAAATTTGATTTGCATAAGCTTATGTTGAGTATTGTACATATGGAAATTCCAGCGGCAAAACACAAAAATTTAGAATTAAATTTATTATATGATAAGCATTTACCCAAAGAAGTTATTGGAGATCCCTATCGTTTATATAGAGTATTAATCAATTTAGTAAGTAATGCTATAAAGTTTACCCCTGTAGGTTCAATAACGCTTAAAGCCGTTTTTATTAAATTGTTAGCTAAAAATTGCATAACCATTAATATTGAAGTGAGAGATACAGGTCCTGGTATCCCACCTAATCAATTAAAGTTTATTTTTGAAGAATTTAACCAAAATACTTCTATCAATCAAGATATATATAAAGGAGTAGGATTAGGCTTAGTGATAGTTAAAAAATTCATTAAAGAATTACAAGGAAAAATTGAGATACAAAACATACCAGGTAGGGGTTGCATTTTTAGTTTTGAATTGCCTTTTAAATTACCTTTAGAAGGCGAGGCAACAGAATATTAGAAAATTACATTAAAACAAGGATATTGGTATGGGACAGAAAGCTCAAATTTTACTCGTTGAGGATCTTAAAATAGCCCAGAAAGTAGCTATTTTAACCTTAGAAGATTTAAATTGTGAAGTGGATGTGGCAGAAACAGGACTTGAAGCACTGGAAAAAATAAAAATAAAGTCCTATCAACTTATTTTTATGGATATAGGCTTACCCGATATCGATGGTTTAACTATAACAGAAACCATCCGAAGGCAGGAATCGATCTACACCACACAAAAATTTACCCCCATCATCGCATTAACAGCACACTCAAATGATGAAGAATTAAAACGTCAATGTCTAGAAGTGGGTATTAATGATTACATTATTAAACCCCTCAAACCAGAAAACGCCCAAGTCATATTAAATAAATATTTATAGTAAGCTATCAATATTTAATCATTTCCAGGGCATTTTCAATAATTTAAAAAGAGCTACTGGCTTTAATATTATTTTCTCGTTTCTCAAGCTCTTGAGTTTCAGGTGAAGAATTACTTTGAGAGTGAGCCGACAACTCAGGCGATGAATAAGTTCCAAATTTTCTATCTCTAAGCTTAGCGATAGGAATGGGATTAGAACTTCTTGGTTTCTCAAAGTATGGTGTAGCCCCAGCACTTACACTTCTAGAAAGCATGAGAGGAGGCGGGGATTTTTCATATAACGAAACTTGGTTTTCTAAACGAGGTGATTTTCGAGTGAATCTATTTCTTATATAATCGGCTATATGGTCAATAATAGTAGGGTCTTCCCAGAACAAGGAATGATCCCCTCCTTTTTGAATCTTTAATTCACAATTAAGATCAGCTTTCTTACATTTTTCATTTAACTTTTCGGCATCCCCTCTTACCCTATCATTTTCTCCGGCAATGATTAACCAATTATCAATTTCTTTCAGATCAGCCGCTTCATAATTGATAGGAGATATTTTTTTATCAACCAATTTTTCATGATTCTCAAGATCCCCACTTGTTAAGTAGGTTTTTATAATAGTTACAACGTCTGCTTCTCTAAAAAAGCTATCTTTATTTTCGAATTCTTTATATGCAGGATTTTTTTCATAATATTGCTCTGTATTAACTCTACTGAGATCTAAAAAAGGGCTAACCAAAATAAGAGCACAAACTGGAAGACCCTCAGCCCGGGCTTTTATTGCTGCGGTCATGGCAAAATTTCCCCCGGAACTATAGCCTAAGATAGCTACTTTACTGGTATCTATACCCACCCCTAACACATTCCTTTTATCTAAAAAATGGAATAAATTTTCACAAGCATCATCCACGCCAAAGGGATATTTATTTTGTGGAGCTAAACGAGTATCTAAGACAATAACTTGACACTGCAGTTTATTAGCTAACTGACTACAAATAATTGGGGTTATTTTAGTATCTTCTACAATAAATGCGGTCCCCCTAAAGTAAAAAAGAGTGGGTAAACGAGGGGTTAATCTCTCAGCAAGAGGTGTCCTGTTGGGTGAAAAAATTTGATATTGTAATGATAGGCTGGCCTTTTGAATTTCAAAACTTCCATGAATAACCGAATAAGCTTCTTTAGGAGCTGCTTGCATAGCTTTATTTTTTGGTTCAACTTGCATCATTTTTACTTTTAATTCATGAAGATCAGTACCAAAAATTTTAGGTGCAGGGATAATATTTACTATTTTATGCTCAATATTACTTGAAGACGCACTATTGAAAATAGGGGATGTGTGGGGCATAAATTACCTCGATTTAATATTGAATTTATTAAAAATAATTAAAATGTGAAATACAGCTTTTCTCATGAATATCTTTTTTCTATTCATTATCATCCTTTTTATTATTATAAAATCCCTGCAAAATTATAACCCCGAAGTTTCTAATAGTATATAGCTAGATTAAACAAATAACCAATAAAATTAGTCATCCAACTGTAAGAAAGTTACTTCCTTTGAATTAATACCGATGATAAACTGCAATACTTAATTAGGATGAAAAAAATGCATATATTTCAAGCAATAAAAAATAATTCTTTTAAAAAGATTATTCAACTATTATCACAAGCTCCAGAAGAATCAATTGAGCTTGTAAATCAGTTTGATACACGTGGAATAACCCCCTTATTATGTGCTATTGAAATTAATAATTTAGCAATAACAAAATTACTTTTGAATAAAGGAGCTCTGCCTAATCAGTTTAATAAAAATCAAACTGAATCTCCTCTTTCCTTGGCGGCTAGAAAAGGTTTTATGGATATTGTAAGGCTATTAATTGAGCAGGGAGCTAACCTCAATTTAGGGGATAGTAAGGGATTTACCCCTTTAATGAAGGTTTTGGTGGATAAAAATAATAATTATTTAGAAATGATTTCTTATTTAATTAATAAAGGGGCTAACCTTAATCAATCGAATGCTGAAGGTGAGCGCCCCTTATTGCTAGCAGCTTATCAAAAAGATATAGCAGCTACCCTTTTACTCCTAAAACGTACCGCGGAAGATGCTCCAAGTGTCCATGGAAGTTCTGCTTTAAGTATTTTTTATCAAGCCAAGCATCATTCAAACGCCCCCCACTCTATTCATTCAATTTTTAAAATTTTAGTGGATAGACGTTTAGGTATCCCTTTAGCCTATACACGAAAAATCTTTTTGCATTTATTACCCCGTTTTATAAATAATCTTTTTCTAAGCTTAAAATCCTTATTAAAAAACTTAAGTAATGCTCCGAGTTATTACGCTTCTCTTTTTGAACAAAAAAAACCCGCCCCTATCGATCAAGATTACAATACTATTCTGAAAGAAGTTGATAGTTTGAAACAAACAGTTCAAGCGTTGCATTTAGCACTTCAAAGACAAGCGAATAATCTTGAAGATCTTAAAATAAATGTCGCAGAACAAAATAAAGCTTTGATTTTGTCTCCTTTTAAAAGAAAGGACTTTTTAAACCAATATCCACAACCCCTTGTCGGTACTGAGGAAAAAATAGCTCGTAGTTCATACGAAATGGGTAATAATTCCTCCTTTCCCGGTGCCTCTAAAGGGGCCTAAAAGCAATTCGTAATTAGTTATTAAACTGCTTAATAACTTAATAAATAGACTTCATAAAGTTGGGAAACAAATAATTCAAATCTTACTGTTATTATGATATGGTTAAAGATTATTTTATTCCTATCTTCTATTTGACCAAGCGAGATAGAGGGACTATTTTATAGCTAGTACTAAATTTTTTTATTAGTCAATTTTCTAAGAAATGGTGATATAAGCATTGAAAAAATATTTAGAAAATTTGCCATCTTCTCAATTCGATATAAGAGAAAACAGAGGAAGAAAAGTTATAGGGGCAAGTATTCTTGGCCTAGTTTTATTGTATTGTTTAAATTCTGGTCTTCGTAGGTATTATTCTTCAATCGAGGCCCTTCCAAATATAAGTAGTATAACTTCCAAAAAAAATGTCCTCCCTTTAGAAACAGCTTTAAAAAGTGAAAATATAATTATTCCTCAAGAAATCATTTACAAAAATTGGCAAACCATTTCTATTCAGCCCCAAGATACGGTTTTTAAAATTTTTAAACGTTTAAAAGTGCCGGCTCAAGATTTAAACTCATTTATAGCTTCTAGTCCTCATGCTGACCATTTAAATAATCTTAAACCTGGACAATTTTTTAGCTATAGACTTAAAGATCACAAATTAGCAGAAATCCTTTTAGAAGTAACACCTGGAAAAATAATTTCTATTGTAAGAACGGATAAGGGATTTATTCTCGATGAACAACAGCAAGCTTTAGAGAAAAAAATTGGTTTTATTAGAGGAGAAATCCGAGATTCTCTATTAGCCTCAGGTAAACGAGCTGGCCTTGAGCGGAAAACGATTAATGAAATAGTCGATATTTTGGGGAGTGATATTGATTTCAGTTTAGATATTCGAAAAAATGATAAGTTTCGGGTACTTTATGAAGAACAATATTTTGAAGGTGAAAAATTAGAAAATGGCCCAATTTTAGCTATTGAATTTGTCAATAAAGGAAAAAAATATCAGGCTGTACGCTTTACTGATAAGCAAGGTCGGGCAAGCTATTATACTCCAGAGGGCGCAGGACTTAATAAACCATTTTTACGTACCCCAGTTAAATATACTCACATTAGTTCTTATTTTGGTCATCGTCACCATCCCATTTTGCGTAAATCTCATATTCACAAGGGGGTAGATTATGCCGCTCCTACTGGTACGCCCGTCAAATCTACCGGAGATGGAAAAATTGTTTTCATTGGACATAAAAAAGGCTATGGCAAAGTTATAGAAATTCAACACGGGCCTAAGTATTCCACTTTATACGCTCATCTTTCCCGTTTCGCTCCAAATTTACGTCCTGGCAATACAGTACTTCAAGGACAGATCATTGGAAACGTGGGTAAATCTGGTTTAGCGACAGGGGCCCATTTACATTTTGAATTTAAAATAGCTGGCATTCATCATGACCCCCTTAAAGTTAATCTTCCTAAGATGAATTTTATTGATAATTCTTATCGTAAAGAATTTTTAGCCCATGCCAAAAAAATGATTTCCCTACTTGATGAAAAAGAAAGTTTAAAATTAGCTTATAACACCTTTTTCACCAGTGAATAAATACATTGGGATTTTATCGGGTACCAGCTTAGATGCAATTGATTGTGCAATTTTTGAGTTTTCTGCCCAAAAAATAATACTTATTAAGTCTTTAAGCTTTCCTATTCCAGTCCCTTTTAAAAATCAAATTTTAACTATATGTCAAACAAATACTTGTACAGTCGATGAATTAGGAAGATTAAATACTGTAATTGGGATGCAATTTTCTCGTGCTATTCAAGCTTTGTTAAAAAAATCAAAACTTTCAAGCAACCTTATTACTGCGATTGGCAGTCATGGCATTAATATTCGTCACAACCCTAGTATTCGATATCCCTTTTCTATGCAATTGGGTAATCCCCATATTATTGCAATAAAAACTAAAATACCCACCATCGCAGATTTTAGACAAAGCGATATAGCTAATCAAGGTCAAGGGGCGCCACTGGCTCCGGCCTTTCATAAAGCGATGTTTCATTCCTCAACTGAAAATCGAGTCATATTAAATATTGGTGGAATAGCCAATATTTCTATTTTACCAAAAAATGCTTTCGAACCCTGTATTGGGTTTGATAGCGGGCCTGGTAATTGTTTAATGGATGAATGGATATATCAAACTAAACGTTTAGCTTTTGATAAAAATGGAGCGTTTGCAGCAAAAGGTAAACCCCATTTAGGTTTATTACGGATGTTATTGGAAGATAAGTATTTTATCTTGCCACCTCCTAAAAGCACTGGAAGGGAGTACTTTAATTTAAATTGGCTTAAAAAATATTTACTTCAATTCCCCAATTTGGATGCAGAAACCATACAAGCCACTTTATTAGCCTTAAGCCTGCAAACTATTACTCATGCCATACGACAACATGCCCCCAAAAAGCATAAGGTTTTTGTCTGTGGTGGTGGAAGTTATAATGTTCATTTAATGAGGCAGCTGGAAAAGACTTTAAAAAAACCAATTTACAGTACCGCAGAATTGGGAATAGCACCTGATTGGGTGGAAGCAGCCTTATTTGCCTGGTTAGCTAAAGAAACTGTTGAAGGAAACCCTATCGATTTAAAGCCAATCACCGGTTCTAAACATAAGGTGGTTTTAGGGGGAATTTTTAATCCCTATAAACGCAGATTATTCGATTGAAAATGATGAACCACAACCACAGGTGGTCTTAGCATGAGGATTATGAATAATGAACCTTGCGCCTTGCAAATTCATAACATAATCCAAAGTAGCCCCTTCTAGATAATGTCTACTTAAGCTATCGATCATCACTTTAATAGTATAAGCCTTGGATTTTTGCGAAGGGATTTCGATTATTTCATCATCCTCATTTATTTTCTCTTCAAAAGCATAACCGTATTGAAAACCAGAGCACCCCCCTCCGATTATATAAATCCTTAAAATTAAATTTGGATTATTTTCTTCTATAAGCAAAGAGTCTATTTGCGAAATAGCAGCGGGAGTTAAAGTAATTAAATCTTTTTGATGAGTCATTTGCTTATTTCTCCATTGTTTTAAGTTAATATATACTAAATTTATCAATATCGTAATTAGTTATTAAATCAACTTTAGGAATATTTTAATGCTTTGGGTTAAAGCTTTTCATATTATTTTCATGGTTACCTGGTTTGCCGGGCTTTTTTATTTACCAAGGTTATTTGTTTATCATAGCTTAAGTAAGGATTCTATAAGTCAAGAGCGCTTTAAACTAATGGAAAGAAAGCTCTATTATGGCATTATGACTCCGGGGGCAATAATCACCACTATTTTAGGAATTTGGCTGCTATACAGTTATGGATTTTCCCTTTATAAACATGAAATCTGGTTACATTTAAAAATTAGCTTAGTCTTTTTATTAGTTTTATTTCATCTTTATTGTGGTTACCTCTATAAACAATTTAAATTAAATCAAAATAAACATTCTCATGTTTTTTATCGCGCACTTAACGAGATACCAGTCATTTTCTTAGTTGGTATTATAGTATTAGTTGTAGTAAAACCTTTTTAATAGAGGAAATTTAAACGATGCAAACCAAAATTAGTATCACCTTAATTTGTGGCGGAAAAACTGGGGAACATGAGATATCTTTACTTTCAACTAAAAATGTAATTCAAGCCCTTGATAAAAATAAATATGACATTCACCTAATTGGCATTAATAAAAAAGGTGAGTGGTGGTTACACAAAGATATTAACAACTTCTTAAAATTAGATTCCGATCCTAAAAAAATTTCTCTTCCCACCATTAACACCTTACCTATTTCTCTTATGTTTATGGATAACAAAACGGTATTAAAAAGTCCAAGGGATGCTGAGTTAGAAATAAATATTCAAGTCGTTTTTCCAATACTTCATGGACCACTCGGGGAAGATGGCACTATACAAGGTCTTTTAAAGTTAATGAATGTGGCCTACGTAGGTGTTGATGTATTGGGTTCGGCGATTGGCATGGATAAGGATGTGGCGAAAAGACTATTAAGAGAAGCGGGTATCGCTACTGCCAATTATAGAGTTTTTAACCGGACAGAAATGGACAATATTCAGTTTGAAAAATTGGTTGAGCAATTAGGTCTGCCCCTTTTCATCAAACCAGCTAATCTGGGATCGTCAGTTGGGATCTCCAAAGTCAAAAATAAATCTGAATTTTTACCAAAGTTATTGAATGCCTTTTATTATGATAATAAAGTACTTATCGAAGAATTTATTGAAGGCAGAGAAATTGAATGTGCGGTTTTAGGCAATGAACAAAAATCAGCTTCCATTGCAGGAGAACTTATAATCCAGCATGATTTTTATTCTTACGAAGCTAAATATTTAGATGAAAATGGGGCTTTAGTCGAAATTCCCGCAAATCTTGAACCTTCACAAATGAAACGTATTCAAGAAATAAGCATTAAGGCTACAGAAGTATTATGTGTTGAAGGGATGGCCCGGGTGGATTTCTTTTTAAAGAAAGATGGTAGCCTTTATATCAATGAAATCAATACAATCCCAGGATTTACTAATATTTCAATGTATCCTAAATTATGGGAAGCGAGTGGATTGCCTTATAAGGAACTCATCAATAAACTCATAGATTTAGCTCTGGAGCGATTTAAAAGAGATCAAGCACTGCTTACCCACTATTTAAATGAAGCTTAAAACAGGGATTGTTATTAGCTAATTTCCATCATTTCAAAATCATCTTTACAAGCCCCACATTCAGGACAACGCCAATTGGGAGGAACATCTTCCCATAAGGTGCCTGCTACAATACCATCATCTGGCCAACCCTGGCTTTCGTCATAAATATAACCACAGAGTAAACACATATAGCGTTTCATTAATTATTCTCTCTTTAAGCTTCTACGTTCAAATCTTTTTCTTTAGCAAAATTAACTTGAATTTGCCTACCTTTAAATTCGGTTCCATTAAGATTCATTGCTTTTTCCGCGTCTTCTGGAGATACAAAAGTCACAAATCCAAAACCCCTTGCTCTACCTGTATAACGATTGATAGGGATATTGACCAAATCGATTTGTCCAAATTTAGAAAATAAATCAGCCAATTCCGATTCAGAAACTGAATAATCCACATTGCCAACATACAATTTTCCCTGATGATTATTCTCTATCGGAAAATTGTTTAAGGTGGCTACAGAAGAGGTATCATTAAGAGCTTGTTTAGGCATATCTTTAAGGCTGACGCCAGAAAAATTGGATAACAAATAATTATTTTTCTTAATTTCATCTCGAATACTTACTAAACGCTGATTGGTAATTTCTTGCAATTTAATAAGAGTGTTAAACTGCGATAATTGTTTTGATTGTTTGAAGGATTGTTTACGAACATTAACAAAGGAAATGATTAATAATAAAACGCTAATAACTATAAAAGCATTTAAAAAGAATATAGGATCGGACATTAAAAGGACCTCATTTTAAGCTTTGAAAAGAAAATTAAATCTTGAATAAAGCGCTTATGCTACCTCATTTGAATGCTTTAAACAATTCATTTAATTATTCAGAAGTTAGTTAACCTATTACTTTCCTGTAAAATCAATGGGTGCATAGGCTTGTATTTAATTAAAAAAAAGATATGATAGGCAAAATTATGTATATTAAAAAGGAAAAAAATGAATCAGCAGAATAATTGTCAGGAAAAACATATACCAGAATTATTAACAGCAAGCTACAATAATTGTAAATCTATCCAAGAAAGAGTTCCCCATCTTAACTTTATGTATCAAAAATATGATTGTTTGGATTCTATCCAAAAAGTTCTCAAAGATTATTTATATTGTCATCAAAATAAAGAATTCGATAAAATTGCCCAAAAAATTTCACCTAAATAAAAGGAAATACAATGCTTACCCAATCTCAAAATCTTTTTAAACAGGCTAATAAGGTGTTAGTGGGAGGGGTTAATTCTCCGGTAAGAGCTTTTAAAGGGGTAGGAGGAGATCCTATTTTTTTTGAAAAGGGGGAAGGCGCGTATGTATTTGATGTTGATGGTAATCGTTATGTAGATTTTGTAGGTTCATGGGGATGCTTAATTCTTGGACATAATCATCCTTCTGTACGAAAAAGTGTCGAAAAAGCTATTCAAAATGGTTTAGGTTTTGGGGCTCCTACCCAGGCTGAGGTAGAATTAGCCGAACTGATTATTAAACTTATGCCTAATCTTGAAAAAATTCGTATGGTAAATTCAGGAACGGAAGCGACCCTTACGGCCATCCGATTAGCAAGAGGTTATACTAAACGCAATAAAATTATTAAATTTATTGGGGGTTATCATGGACATTCAGATAGTCTTTTAGTTAAGGCCGGATCAGGTGTACTGACTTTAAGTCTACCAGACTCTCCTGGCGTTCCACTGGAATTAGCCCAACATACCTTAGTGGCTCCTTTCAATGACTTTGATGCAGTAGAAAAATTATTTAAAAGTTATGGATCAGAAATTGCTGCCATCATTATCGAACCTATTTGTGGCAACATGAATTTTATTTTGCCAGAAAATAACTTTTTACCTAAATTAAGAGATTTAACCACTCAGTACGGTGCCTTATTTATTTGTGATGAAGTGATGACTGGATTTAGAGTTGGATTAAAAGGTGCTCAAGATATTTATGCTATTAAACCGGATATTACTTGCTTAGGAAAAGTAATAGGAGGAGGTTTACCGGTTGGAGCATTAGCTGGACCCGCTCATATTATGGATCAATTAGCCCCCAGTGGTCCCATTTATCAAGCAGGCACTTTATCAGGAAACCCGATTACAGCAGCTGCGGGTTTTGCTACATTATCGGAACTTAACGAAGAAAAGTTTGAAAATCTTAATAAGCAAACTGATTATTTTATCCGTTCATTAGAAACCATTGCTAAAAAGCATCAAGTTCCTTTTCATGCACAAGGTTTAGGTGGAATGTTTGGCCTATATTTTACTGATAAAAAACCGGTGAGTAATTTGGCAGAAGCTGCCAATTGTA
>JAQGOH010000022.1 GCA_028293705.1 Francisellaceae bacterium
TTTATTTTTTAAAAGAGGGGTTATCAGTTTCCATTCTAACTCGCTTAAATCATCAGGATAAGCTCGCCTTTTGTTCATGCCTAACTTTCCTCATATCCTAAAATTAATAGCTTATAATAAGATAATATACAATTTCAAGACACCCTCTATATATGTGGAACCTTAAAAAGGGTAATAATCAAATGTTCCCAGAAATTAACAAGAAGCCTTCTGTAAGAATTATTAATATTGATAATGGATCAAAGAAAAAGATTGATTTTAATTTAGATAATAATTTTTAAAGGTTAGCACGAAAAGTTTTACCACTAGCTTTTTGAAAGGTATAAGTGGCTAGATAAATAACCATTATCTTATAGGCCTTATTTTGTCAGCCTATCCATTAATTGATATAGTTTATTTTATAATGTGTGTATCAGCAATCGCTAAATCTTAATGAAATAAAAAAACTTTGTTTTGATAACAATATTAAAATCATATCGGTTGGCTAAAGCTTAAAATATTAACCTATATCATCAAAATAAATTGGTTTAGAACAGTTTAAACATTCAAATAAATAACCTATTGGCCCTTCTTTCCGGTTTAATGATTGAATTTCTTCATTTGTTTTCTTTTCATCAAAACCTAATCCCTTATAATATTCATAAATAGCTTCTTTGGCCAGAAGAGGAAGGTTAAGGGTTTTCTCAAAATCAACTCTGAATAAATAACAACAATAATCTTCACAGCAAGTGGGCCATTGATGAAATTGCCAACTAGGTAATGAAGGGGTCTTTTTAGAAAGAATAGTAATATTTTTTTTATTTACATTGGGGTTTTTATCCAAATTAAATTCGCCCTTAAAGAATTTGGCAGCCTTTCCATTTGCAATGCACCAAGGGCAAATTTCTTTCACATAATTGTTGTCATCATAAATTTCTTCAGTATATATATATCCACGAGGATGATTACAAATCATACAAATTTCTTCTGAAGGGGCCACTACACCCTCTTCTAATGGAAAGCGAAAATATTTAAAGCTGGGAAAAGTCTCATTTAAATTAATTTTTTGAATAGCTTTCTTATTTTTATATTTAAAAAATGGTTCTAGAATCATGGGGGTATTTAACGTAAAATGCACAATGTCAATATTATTTTGGCAATGTTCGACGAAAATATTGAAAGTTTTATCTTTAAATTCAGAAGGAAGAGGGATAATATTTAATGCATTAAAATACTTTTGTGCATCTGCAAGATTCCATTCCTCAAAATATAAATCCGAACTATCAATCAAATAGTATTGGTTAGCATATTCAGGATCATTATGTAATTTAATTTCTCTACCTCTCTTATCGGCCCAAGATAAATTTTGTTCATACACGAGATTAAGCTTAGATTCATCTTTAGGCGTGAATTCATTTGAGATCATCACTAAATATAAATCATCGTGTTGTTTTAATTGATACATTGAGAAAGCTGTTTCTAGGTTTGCATTTATTATAATTTTATTTTTTTCATTTACCGGTCCTATTCTAAGTCTAACATCCTGATTAATTGAACCATAACAAAAAATTGACCGAAAATTGAAAAGCTTCCATTATGTTGGTAATGAGCTATTTTTTTTAATTTAGAATCCATATTTTAATCTCATATTAGTAGTAATGAATTTATTTCTTTGGTGAGCATGACAAAATTTATAATCAATTAATAAATTATCAGTTTTATTAATTTAAGAAGATATAAATTGGAATCGTGCTTGTTTGATACCATTTATTTCAACTTGATCGATAAATAAATTTAAGGGACGAGTCCATATGGCTTTTTCACCAAATCGTTCACAATTATAAAGAGCTTGATAAACCACCATGGTTTCATAGGTTTCACTATGGCAGGCTGTATAAAGTACTTGATATAGCTTGTTTTTATAATGGCGGTAAATGCCTCCTTTCACTATAGACTGAGCCTTAGTAGGGTCGGAGATAGTGCAAACGTTTTCCATAAAGAACCTCTATTCCTGTTTTAACTTTTGATTATAAGTTTTGAGCAAAATAATAATATAATGATACATATCTTCTAATTCTAAATTATTATTAGCAAAGGTTTGAGCATTGTCAATGATTTGTTTGACTTCCGGTTCATGGTTTCTAGCCCAATCTAATTCTTTTAATAAATCACTCTCGTCATCTACCCCGATATAGTGTAAATGAGGCTGAATACCCTTATGAAACCATTGCATTTGACGGCTATTGTTTTTAAACACTAAGCTATTCCCATGCAGTTGCCAAATTAATCCTTCCCAAGTTGCTCGAGCACCATCAATAGATATTTGATATTTATATTTTAGATGAAGTTCAGGGCGCACGAATTCTTTGGGATTTCCTTGCGAAAATATAGCATCTATAAATTGAGGATAACGAGTTCCTAATTCAACTAATTTTTTTCTAAATCCAGAAGAATCTGCCCAGCCTCCTCTCCAAAATAATTTATCCGTTTTAGTCTGCCAAGGATAAAGATAATTTGCATAACGTATGCGTAAACGAGTTTCAGCCCAGGTTTGTAAATTCATCCAATCAGGAATTAAAATTGAATCTTTCTCATGTTCTACTTTCATATCTTTTGAAAAGGTAAAAATAGGATAAGATTTTAATTCCGGGAATTTGATATAATCTTGAAAACTGATAATGAAATCTGTATCCGAAATATAATTATTGGCAGCAAGAAACTCCAATACATTTAAAATAGCTTTGTAAGATCGCAGATTAAGTATAGTTTTATCCTTCATTTGATTACTAATCTTTCCCTGATTAATTTTAAAACGAACTAAGCGGTTAAACTCGGTATTTATTTTTTGATAAGCTGTATCAAGATCTTGAGCTGAAATGCTATCAAAATGGGATAAATCTTCTTCAATTTGTGTCAAAGCCCAATTAGGCAACCCTTTTTCTAATTTGTTATTTAAAATGCCCTTATTTATAAAAACGCTGGGTTTGTGAGGATGCAGTCTAAACCAGGGGCGTTCAATATTGCTAAATACAATTAATTTGCTCTCAGTGGGTAAAAAATAGTAAATTAGGCCAAGCCCTAATAGCATTTTTATTAATAATTGAATAATTTTCATCTTTTTTCCTGTTACTAAATACAGCTTGATAAGGTAATTAGCTAAAAATTTAAATACCTTTAAACTTGGCATTGTAATATATTCCTAAATCTAAATCTAAATCTAAATCTAAATCTAAATCTAAATCTAAATCTAAATCTAAATCTAAATATATAATATTAAAATGACTTATTAATTATTATTTATCTCTTCCTTAAATATTGTTACTATTGAATTTTGCTTTTCTTGATATAAGTTATATACATGTCTTATGATTTTGTGGTCTTAGGCCTTGGTGAAACAGGGCGATCGGTAGCTAGTTATCTATCAAAGAATAACTATACCTTTGCTATGAATGATACGAGGCTCACTCCCCCCTTACTTTCTGAATTAAAATCAATTTATGATAAAACGCTTATAGTAACTGGCGGTTTGTCAGAATCATTAGTTTTATCTGCCAAAACTATTGTTTTAAGTCCAGGGATTAGTGATAGGCACCCTGTTTTGCAAAAAGCCAAAGCACAAAAAATAGAAATCATAAGTGACATTGAATTATTTGCGCGAGTGGTCACTGCCCCGGTCATAGCGATTACCGGTTCAAATGGTAAAAGTACCGTTACTACTTTAGTGGGGCAAATGATAAACGCTTCAGGTATAAAAGTAGGTGTTGGTGGGAATTTAGGAAAACCGGCTTTAGATTTATTAGAGCCTAATACCGAATGTTATGTATTAGAACTTTCAAGTTTTCAATTAGAGCATATTTATTCTCTTAAGCCTAAAATAGCTACCATTTTAAATGTATGCGAAGATCATCTAGATCGCTACGATAATTTACAAGATTACTTGAAAGCTAAATTAAATATTTATAGGAAAGCAGAAAATATTCTGGTAAATACTGACGAGCTGTATCTTAAGCCTTATATTCCAAGCGGCATCAAAGTGCAAGGATTTGGTCTAACTAATACTAATTTATTCCATCTCCCTCATTTTAATATGATACAAGAAGACGGAACCGAATGGATAAGTTATCAAAAACAAAATTTAATAAAAACTCAAGCCTTAAAAATATTGGGTAGACATAATTTAAGTAATGCCTTAGCTGCCCTTTCCATAGGTAAATTGATGAATTTGCCTATTGAAGTCATGATAAAAGTATTGGCTGATTTTACCGGTTTACCACATAGGACCCAATGGGTAAGTGATTTCGCTGGAATAACCTGGATAAATGATTCAAAAGGAACCAATGTGGGAGCAACCTTGGCTGCGATTAAAGGCTTAAGTAAAGCCCTCAAGGGTAAATGGATAGTTATATTAGGTGGAGTGGGCAAAAATGCTGATTTTACAGAATTAAAACCCTGGTTGGTGAAATATTGTAAAGCGGTGATTTTATTAGGTGAATCTGCTGAGGAATTAAATATTTTATTAAATGATAAAATAGACTGCTATTTAACGGATTCTCTTAATAAAGCTGTGCAAACGGCCTATCAATTAGCTGAAAAAAATGATGGGGTACTTTTGTCTCCTGCATGTGCTAGTTATGATATGTTTAAAAATTTTGAACATCGAGGTGAGGTTTTCATTAATGCAGTTTATGACTTAAGGAATGCGAATATTAAGGAAATCCTATGAAAGTTAAATCTTTTTACGATAATAAATTATTGTTTTCCGCATTAACCCTCCTATGTTTAGGTTTAGTGATGGTAGCTTCGAGCTCGATTCCGATTGCAGAAGGTAAACAGGTCAATGCTTTTTATTATACCTATCATCAGGGTGTTTATATATTTCTGGGCCTTATGGTAAGTATTGTCGCTACTTATATTCCCATTAAAGTTTGGGCAAAGTTGGGTGCTTCTTTATTATTTATCAGTTTTATATTATTAACCATTTTATTAATACCAGGTATTAGTCGACGCATTAATGGTTCGGTAAGATGGCTTTTTATTGGTCCAATTTCAATTCAAGTATCTGAAATAGCTAAGTTTGCGGTTATTGTCTATTTAAGTGGTTATTTAGTGCGACGGCAACAAGAAGTAAGAATTAAAATGTTTGGTTTTATAAAGCCATTGTTGGTGTTAGCAATGATGGGCGTTTTATTATTATTAGAGCCTGATTTTGGTGCAGCTGTGGTTATTAGTGCGACAAGTCTTGGAATGATGTTTTTAAGTGGGGTGCCCTTTAAGCGTTTTATGGTTTTATTATTATTGGTAGCTGCAGCCATGGGTGGATTAGCCATTTCTTCGCCTTATCGTTTTGAGCGGATCACCTCTTTTTTAAATCCTTGGGCCGATCAATACAATACGGGTTATCAATTAACCCAAGCTCTAATTGGAATAGGGCGCGGGGGTTGGTTTGGGATGGGTTTGGGAAACAGTATTCAAAAATTATTATATTTACCAGAACCCCATACGGACTTTTTGTTCGCAGTTATTGTTGAAGAGTTAGGGATAGTGGGTGCCATTGGCGTTTTATTTTTATTTTGTGTATTGGTGAATCGGGCCTTCATTTTAGGTCGACTTGCGAATGCTCAAGGTAAATTATTTGCCTGTTATTTGGCTTATGGTCTCGGTTTAGGAATAGCATTTCAAACCATTATTAATGTAGGGGTTAACCTTGGCGTATTACCAACCAAGGGATTAACCCTACCTCTGATGAGTTATGGGGGGAGTAGTATTATTATTGCAATGCTCACCATTGGTATTTTATTTCGGATAGATTTTGAAACAAGGTTTATGATCAATCGATGAGTATTAATAAAAAAAGAATTTTGATGATGGCAGGGGGCACAGGAGGGCATATATTTCCGGCTCTAGCAGTAGCTTATGGTTTAAAAGAACAAGGCTATGAAATTCATTGGTTAGGAACTCATCAAGGCTTAGAAAAAGAAATAGTAAACTCCCATAATATTCCTTTGCACTATATAAATATAAGCGGTATTCGGGGAAAAAATATGCTTACGCTATTAAAAGCCCCTTTTAAAATGATTATCGCTTTATACCAAAGTATGCGAGTTATTATAAAGCTTAAACCTAAGTTAGTGTTAGGCTTTGGAGGATTTGTAACCGGACCTGGGGGTATTGCCTCAAAATTGCTTGGCGTGCCTCTTATTATTCATGAACAAAATGCTGTTTTAGGGACTACTAATTTTTTCTTATCTTATTTTGCAACCCGGTTATGTCAGGGATTTCCGAATACTTTTAAAAAACAATTTTTATATAAAACCTACACAACGGGTAACCCGGTTCGAGAAGAATTTTCAACTATAAAACCACTTGAAAGCAATAAATTACTGGATACTTATCAGCCTTTAAGATTATTAATCTTAGGGGGAAGCCGGGGGGCCCATTTCTTAAATGAAAATATGCCTAAAGTATTTAATTTATTAACCGATATCCCTTTACAAATAACTCATCAAACAGGAAAACTTAGTTTTCATAACTGTTTAAAAGCCTACCAAGATTTAAGTGTGCGAGCCGAAGTGGTTCCCTTTATTGAAAATATCGCAGAGGCCTATCAAAATGCTGATTTGGTAATTGCAAGAAGTGGGGCTTTAACCGTGGCCGAATTAACTCTAGCTGGACGGGCTGCGATTCTTATTCCTTTTCCCTACGCCATTGATGATCATCAAACCGCTAATGCCAACTGGCTTAAAACTCATCAAGCAGCTATTATTTTTCAACAAAAAGAATTAACGGAGGAAGGCATGGCTGATAGTATCCGCTATTTAGAAAAAAATAGAACAGAAATATTGAAAATGGGACAAAATGCAAAAAATCAGGCAATGTTGAATGCTAGTAGCACCATTGTAAAAATAAGTATTGAGGTGCTTAATGAATTCATTAAATAAAAATATGCGTCGGATAAAAAAAATCCATATGATTGGTATTGGCGGTACTGGTATGGGGGGAATTGCCGAAGTCTTAATGAATTTAGGATATGAGGTTTCCGGCTCTGATAAATCATCGAATAGTTTAACTCAGCATTTAATAAAGCTTGGGGTTAAAATTTCACAGGTTCATTCTGAACAAAATGTTGAAAATAAAGATGTCGTAGTTGTCTCCGCGGCTATAGATCCTACAAATCCCGAAATTCTAAGAGCTCGGGAATTAAGAATTCCTATTGTACCAAGAGCTGCCATGTTGGCAGAGTTAATGCGTTTTAAAGAAGGCATTGGGGTTGCTGGTACTCATGGTAAAACCACCACCACCAGTCTTATCGCTAGTCTTTTAGCAGAAGGAGGAGAAGATCCGACTTTTGTAATAGGTGGAAAATTGAATAGCTTGGGCAGTAATGCTCGCTTAGGTAAAGGCCGATATTTTGTAGCAGAAGCTTGCGAAAGTGATGCCTCCTTTTTACAATTAACGCCCTTAATTGCTGTCCTTACTAATATAGATAGAGATCACCTTGAAACCTATGAAAATGATTTTCTTAAACTTAAGCAAACCTATATAGAATTTTTACACCGCCTACCTTTTTATGGCTTAGCGATTTTATGCATTGATGATCTTGAAATTTTGAGTATTCTAGAAAAAGTAGAACGCCCCATCTTAAGTTATGGGTTTTGTGAAAATGCTGATTATCAAATTTTATCCTTTAAACAAATTGAACATCAATCTCAATTTAAACTGTTATGTAAGCCTCAAAAGCAAACCATTGAAATTATTTTGAATTTACCAGGTAAACATAATGTTTTAAATGCAGTGGCTGCTACCATTTGTGCTTTAGAAGCCGGTATTGATTTTTTAGCAATTCAAAAAGCTTTACTTAATTTTGAGGGAATCAATAGGAGATTTAATCTCTCTGGGCCTTATAATAAAATAAAACAAAATATTTTGTTGGTAGATGATTATGGCCACCACCCCCGTGAAGTAGAAGTAGTTATAGATGCTATTCGTCAGGGATGGTCCTTAAGACGTCTAGTGTTAATTTTTCAACCTCATCGTTTTAGCCGCACCAAAGCCTTGTATGAGGATTTTGTAAATGTATTAAACAATGTGGATGTTTTATTACTTTTAGATATTTATGCCGCAGGTGAGCAAGCCATTCCCGGTATTGATAGTCGCACCTTGTGTGGCAGTATTAGGAGTCGTAATAAAATAGATCCTATTTTTATCGATAATAAAAATAATTTATTTGAGGTATTAAATGATATTTTAATGGATGGCGATATAGTATTGATGCAAGGAGCAGGTGATATTGGGCTTAAAGCCTTAGAATTTAAGGAGTACTTAAAATTCTAAGGGGGGAATTAAAATTATTAGAACCTTTAGCGCCTTATACTTCTTGGGGAATTGGAGGCCCGGCGGATAGGTACTATCGTCCTAAAGATTTATCAGATTTAATAGAATTTTTGAAAATGTTGCCTCTTGATGAGCCCTTAACTTGGCTCGGATTAGGCAGTAATGTGTTAATCAGTGATAAAGGTATTGAAGGTACTGTTATCCATACCTTAAATGCCTTAAATGAATTAAAAGTTGAACAAGGGTTAGTCATCGCCCAAGCAGGGGTTACCTGTGCAAAATTAGCTCGTTTTACGGGGAGTATGGGGTTAAGCGGTGCTGAATTTTTTGCAGGAATACCGGGTACAGTTGGGGGAGCTATACGGATGAATGCCGGGGCTTTTGAAGCTGATACCTGGCAATTTATTGAATTTGTTGAATCCATTAACCGTAAGGGCCAAATTATAAAAAGAGTTAAAGATGATTTTGAAATTGCTTATCGTAATATATCCCTGAAAACCTTATCTGAAGAAGAATGGTTTGTCAGTGCGGCTTTCAAATTTTCAAAATCGGAAAATCAAATTTATACCGATAAAATTAAAGAACTTTTACGTAAAAGATCACAAGCTCAACCCATTGGTTTTTTGAGCTGCGGTTCAGTTTTTAAAAATCCACCAGGATATTATGCTGCCAAACTAATCGAGTATTCTAACTTGAAAGGGTATTCTATTGGAGGTGCTAAAGTTTCTGAAAAGCATGCTAATTTTATTATTAATTATGATCATGCCCAATCAGGTGACGTAAACGCTTTGATAGCTTATATTAGGGATAAGGTAGTTGCAGATCATAATATTTTGCTTCACCCTGAGGTATGTATGATAGGGAGACAATAGCTTTATGTTAATTTCCCAACATAATTGTTTGTAGTGTTTTAAGGGAAAAAAGCACTTCCATGATAAAAAATCCAATTATAAATTTATGCTTAAGTTTATTCTTAGTAAGCCTTATACTCTTTGGTTTAATTCAAACTATTTCCTATGTAAAAAGACCAGATATTTTTCCCGTACAAATTGTAGAAGTACATGGTGCTTTACGTCATACCACTGAGGAAGAAATTAAAGAAAGCTTAATCTCACAAGTACAATCGGGGTTTTTTGGTTTAGAAATTGAAAAAGTAAAATCTCAATTGATGAAATCTCCCTGGATTGCCCACATTAAAGTTAAAAGAGCTTGGCCTGATAAATTAATAATTAAATTATCCGAATATCAGCCATTGGCTCAGTTTGGTAATAATAGTGTGATAGCTACTGAGGGACATATTATTGGTATTACTGATCTTCAGAAATTACCAAGTTATTTGCCTTATTTTCAAGGACCTCATTTTAGGGCTAAAGAAATGGTTACTCAATATTCGACCATTTCAGAAGCTTTACAAAGTATAGGTCTTCATTTAAATCATTTAATATTAAGTGAAGAAGGAACCTGGCAGTTTATATTGGATAATGGTTTAAAAGTTGTATTGGGTAAACAAAGCATAGCAGAGCGATTAGGGCGTTTTATTAAAATTTATCAAAAAAATATTAACCCATATAATCATTTAATGAATTATATTGACTTAAGATATACTAATGGCTTAGCAATAGGGTGGAAAGCTGGCGTAAACCGACCCATAATGAGTAATGTAAGTTAATAGTTTTTTATAAAAATGGAGGCTATCCAAACGATGGCTAAAAAGTTAGAACAAAATTTAATTGTAGGCCTTGATATTGGAACCTCAAAAGTAGTGGCTATTGTGGGACATGTCTGTTCTGAGGGCCGTTTAAGTCTATTAGGATTAGGTTCTTATCCCTCTCGTGGTTTAAAGAAAGGCATTGTCGTTAATATTGACGCGGTGGTTTATTCCATTCAAAAGGCCATTGAAGAAGCCGAGGCCATGTCTGGTGTTCATATTCAAGCTGTTTATACAGGAATTTCAGGTAGTCATATTCGAAGCTTTAATTCGCATGGCATTGTGGCGATCCGAGATAATGAAGTTTCTTCTATTGATATCGAACGAGTTATAGAAGCAGCCAGAGCGATATTAATTCCCTCAGATCAAAAAATTCTACATGTTATCCCCCGCGAATATATTATTGATAATCAAGAAGGCATTAAAGAGCCTTTAGGCATGTCTGGTGTGCGCTTAGAAACGAAAGTGCATATGGTGACAGGATCCATTAGTGCGGCACAAAATATTGTAAAATCGGTTCGTCGGTGTGGACTTGAAGTAGAAGATATTATTTTACAACAAATCGCATCCAGTGATGCGATCTTAACAGAAGATGAACGGCAATTAGGAGTATGTATAGTCGATATAGGAGCAGGTACCACTGATATTGCGGTATTTGTTAATGGAGCGATTATACATACTGCAGTTATCCCCATTGCGGGCGATCAAGTTACCAACGATATTGCGGTGGCTTTAAGAGTTTCGAGCCAAACAGCAGAAACCATTAAAATGCAATCGGCTTGTGCTTTAAGTAAATTAGTCGGTAAAGAGGATATGATAGAAATATCGAATGTAGGCGAGAGAGGTATTAGGCGATTATCAAAACAGGCATTAGCAGAAGTTATTGAACCTCGCTTTGAAGAATTATTTCTAATGGTGCAAGATGAATTAAAGCGACATAATTTAGATAAATTATTAGGAGCAGGTATTGTCGTCACCGGAGGCAGTTCTAGTATGCAAGGGGTAGTAGAATTAGTCGAAGAAATTTTTGAGTTACCTGCCCGCTTAGGAATTCCAATGGATATCCCTGGTTTAAATGATGTCATTAAAAGCCCTGTTTATGCCACAGGTCTTGGACTTATTTTACAAGGTTATCATGCTCAACAAGGCCGAGGACAAGAACTTTTGTCACATCAGGGCTTTAAAGGAGTTTGGGGACGGATGAAAGGGTGGTTTCAAGGTAACTTCTAGTAAGTGCCATGGGGATAGCAGCAAAAAAGTTTACATTCTGAGGAGAGCTAACATGTCGACGTTTGAATTAACCGATAATTTCTCGCAAAATGCAGTAATTAAAGTCATTGGCGTGGGCGGTGGTGGTAGCAATGCCATAGAGCACATTGTTAGTGCGGGTATTCCGGGAATGGAAGATCTTGAGTTTATTTGTGCTAATACCGATGCTCAAGCCTTAAGAAATACTTCAACCCGACAAGTATTACAATTAGGTACCAGTATTACTAAAGGTTTAGGAGCTGGAGCTGATCCTGAGGTCGGACGTCAAAGTGCTATCGAAGACAGAGAGCGAATAGCTGATATCCTAGAAGGCGCTGATATGGTATTTATAACGGCTGGCATGGGTGGAGGTACTGGAACAGGGGCGGCACCAATTGTTGCAGAAGTAGCTAAAGAATTAGGCGCATTAACCGTCGCTGTCGTGACTAAACCTTTCCCCTTCGAAGGCAAAAAAAGAATGCAAATTGCTGAACAAGGGATCGCTCGTTTAAGTGAGGAAGTTGACTCTTTAATTACTATTCCTAATCAAAAATTATTAAGTGTTTTAGGTAAAGGCGTAAGCTTATTGGATGCATTTAAGGCTGCTAATAATGTATTATTGGGGGCAGTTCAGGGAATAGCAGAATTGATAACCCGACCCGGTCTTATTAATGTCGATTTTGCAGATGTAAGAACCGTAATGGCTGAAATGGGTATTGCCATGATGGGAACAGGGGTCGCAACTGGTGAAGATCGGGCCCGCCTTGCCGCAGAAGCTGCTATTTTTAGTCCTTTGCTGGATGATATTAATCTATCAGGTGCAAAAGGCGTTTTAGTTAATATTACCGCTGGTATGAATATGACTATCGCGGAATTTGAAGAAGTGGGCGATGCTATAAAAAGTTTCACTTCAGATGATGCAACCGTTATTGTAGGAACTGTTATCGATCCTTCTATGTCGGATGACTTAAGAGTAACCTTGGTAGCCACAGGTTTAAACAAACAACGTGAGGGTGAGCAATTAGTACAAGTAAGTACCAATGCTGAAATTTTAAGAGCATCTGCTCATGAGCGGCCTATTATAACTCGCCGTCAAACTCCGGTTTTAAATAAAAGAATGGGGGATGCAGGTGAACATGATATGGATTACTTAGATATACCTGCTTTTTTAAGAAGACAAGCAGATTAATTAATAAAAGAGAAATATAAGGAATAAGGGTGATTAAGCAACGTACATTAAAAAATACCATTCGTGCAATGGGGGTAGGAGCACATACCGGTGAAAAAATTTATCTCACCTTAAGGCCTGCCCCTGTTGATACGGGCATTATTTTTCGGAGAGTGGATTTAAACCCTGTTGTAGAGATTGCTGCTCATTTAAAAAATGTCGGAGACACCACCCTTTCTTCTACTCTTATACAAGGTAAAGTAAGAATCGCCACAGTAGAACATCTTCTATCAGCTATGGCGGGTCTTGGTATAGATAATGCCTATGTTGACGTAACTGCAGCTGAAGTACCTATCATGGATGGTAGTGCTAGCCCTTTTGTTTTTTTATTGCAATCGGCCGGCATCCATGAGCAGGATGCTTTAAAAAAATTCTTATTAATTAAAGATAAAGTAATAATCACCGAAAAAGATAAGTGGGTTTCCTTAGAGCCTTTCGATGGCTTTAAAGTTTGCTTTACCTTAGATTATGATCACCCAGTGTTAAAAAATAGCACACAAGAAGCAACGCTAGATTTTTCCACTACCGCTTATGTTAAAGAAGTTAGTCGTGCTCGGACTTTTGGATTCTTATCTGATTATGAATGGCTGAAAGCCAATAATTTGGCGCTAGGCAGTAGTTTAAACAATGCAATTGTGATGGATGAATTCAAAATCATGAATGAAGAAGGACTTCGTTATCAAGATGAATTCGTAAAACATAAAATTCTTGATGTGGTGGGTGATCTGTATTTATTAGGCATGAGTGTTATCGGTTGTTTTAAAGGATTTAAATCGGGGCATAATTTAAATAATAAATTATTAAATCAATTAATGTCACAACCTGAGGCTTATGAAATTGTAACTTTTACAGAAGAGTGTTCCCCCATTATTTATTTAAAGCCTGCAAGTGCTGCCTAAAAGATATTTTTCTCATTTTTATTCATTTAATAAGTCTCATTCTGTCATAAAAAAATGACAAGTGTGGTTTTGAAGGTGATTTTTCATGAAACCAAAGATGATTATAAGTTTTATGATCAAAAGATTTTGTTTTCCGCTGCGGCTGACTCGCTCACCTAACTCGACAAGCTCTGCATGAATTCTGGACGCCCCATAACATCTTCTTCTTTTTTCAAAAAGAATCTTGATTTTATCTATTAATTCCATATCAGCTTTAATCCTAACACTTATTTTATTGTGCTTCTATTTATAATAAGCACTGATACTTAGCTCCAAAACTTTACATAATTTTGTGACAGTATATTCCTTGGTTTGAGTTTCAATAAAAGGGCTATGTCGCAAATTTCCTATAGCTGATATAATTATTACAAAAGTTTTATAATAGGTCTAACAATATGCTAAGTTTTAAAGGCCGTCAATTTGTAAAATTATTCATTTTAAGAGCTGTGCGCTGGTATTTAGCTTATTCGCTTAGTTACAGAAACATTGAAGAATTGATGTTGGAAAGAGGCTTTAGAGTTGATCATTCAACTATTAATAGATGGGTAATTCACTATTCACCAAAGCTACTAAGCGAGTTTCAAAAGAAGAAAGAAAAAGTAGGTAGGAGTTGGAGAGTGGAAGAGACGTATATCAAAATCAAAGGCGTTTGGCATTATTTATATAGAGCAGTAGATAAAGAAAACAATACCATTGATTTTATGTTATCAAAAAAACGCGATAAAAAATCTGCAATGAAATTCTTTAATAAAGCTATAAAATCCAGTGGAAAACCAATCAAAATTAATATTGATAAAAGTGGTACTAATAAAGCAGGAATGGATGAGATTAATATTAATCTGGTGGAGAAAATTGAAATTCGTCAAGTGAAATATTTAAATAATATAGTTGAGCAAGATCATCGCTTTATCAAAAAGAAAGTTAAACACCTGCTCGGGTTTAAATCTTTTAAC
>JAQGOH010000023.1 GCA_028293705.1 Francisellaceae bacterium
ACAAATTTCCGCTGGGTGATTAATATCACAAGCAATACTGCGGCGATAAGGGGAGGCTTTTAAATGTAAGTGCTTGGAGGAGATTTCATAATCTTTAAGATAATGTCCTAATTGGCCTAAGGGTACATTATATCCATGAATAAAAATAAGGGCATTTTGCCCATTATCTAAAAAGTATTGGATGGCCTGCTTGGATAATAAACTAGGGGTCTTTTCACAGCTTCGAGGAGGCTCTCTTAAATTCACTACAATAGGAGGGGGTAAAAGCTCAATAAGGATTTCATCTCGACCTTTAAGCGGAATCTCTTGATAATGAGTAGGAAATCCGCTTTGTACATCTATCATTTCAAAATTATCAATGATTAAAGTATCTTCAGCTTTCTCAATAGCCGTTAAGGGAATAACTCCCACACCTTCTTTTAAATCTACCCCTAACAAGCGTTGAGAGGTTTTAAGTCTTAACACACAATTTTGATAAGCCAGGGGTTTACCATAGGTATAAACAAACTTAATCGCTAAAGGGGCAGTGGAGGGGATAGGATGAGCTTCTTTAAGCGCTTGATATTCAACTAAGCTATCTTCTTTTAAAATATATCTATCAGGATGAACCATGGGGGCAGGCTCAGTATTGGCATTATTAGCCAGAGCTAAATCGCCATCTCGGATAATTGCAAATCCTTCTGCAAAGGTATTAGGGGAGCCTGTTAAAAAAGTGCATTCACCAGCAATGGTTCCTGACTTTACCCCCGCTGAAGCGGCCTCACTCCCATAAGTGGTTTTAAGTTTACTATTTAAGGTTAAGACGGGTTGATTATTAACAAAGACAAAAGTGGATTCTTGAATCGCATCGGAATCAAGGGCTACATTATCAAATTTTTGTATTTTGCCATTAGGCATAAAACAAGGGTCAATCGTTCTTAAGGTAGCTCCACACCCTTTGGTAATCACCCTTCTCCCATTAATAAAAACCCCTCTAAGATGTGCTGGGATTTTACTTTTAGGTTTATCTTCGGTAGAAGACATTCATTATTACCTTAAATTTTTAGAAGAAAGGATGGTAAGTGAATTTTAAAAGTTTGGCAAGCCTTATAATTTATAATATTTTTAATAAAATACGAAAACCATGTAGATTATAAGATAACTAACTGTAAAGTGATTGCTTGTGTTTTTAATCAAAGTTAATTAGGATGCATCATCTTAGAATAGTTATGGATAGGAAAAGCTTTGATGAATAAATATGAAAATACTACCTTGTTAAAGACAATAACTATTGCGGCAGATAAAGAAAATATGACAGAAATTAATTTAAAATCTCCTCTTGTTTTACGGTATGGGCAATCCGAAATTTATATTGATAAAGATAATATTTCTATCAAAAGTACTTCTGTACGGATTGTAGGTGAAACCCTTCATTTAACAGATGAAATTAAATAATGAGTGATTACCCTTCTAGCATACAAATAATTGATGATAATGGCTATGCTCTAGCTGACTTTTACCCGCATGAACCATGGATTTATTATATTTCGAGTCAATCTAAGTATTCTCTTTGGCTGATAGAGGAGTGTGAGGGGGCAGATTATTTTAGTGAAAAATACCCTTTTATAACTCACCAACAAAAAAGGATATGGAATAATCGTAATCCTATCCCAATGTTTAATAGGTTAAATAATAATCCTCCTAACTTTATAACTTCAAGGCTTACTCCTGTCGATAAAAGTTTTGATAGGGCTTGGTTGTATGTTTTTTTAAATGATTATTTATGGAGAGAAATCTGTCTAGAGAATATCGATCAAACTATTTATATGAGGGAGGTTAATTTATTAACTTGTTTTGGCCAGGATAATCGCGATGCAGCTAGAGAAGAAAAAACAGAATTAACCTTAATTCTAGAAGACCAGGATAAGAACCCATTAAATATTAAGACTGCAGTTTCAAGCGAACAATGGTCTTGGGATTATATTGAAAGGTTAGGAGGAATGGATCCTCTGGATCCCAGGATTGAATTTTTAGGATTAACACTTGTAAAATCCGTTAATTTTAATTCAAAATTGCAAAATATTCGCTTACGTCCTATTAAAGTCAAACGTTTAATAAACCATCAATACGAAATAATAATAGAAGAAGCTATAAGTATGGCTCAGAATAGAAAACAAATATATTTTAAAGCATTAAATACGGCCGATCTTATACTTCTATCAGAAAATAATTCAATTTTAGAAAATCTTTATGAGCAACAAGTAAAATATATTAATTACTTAGATGAAGAAATTGAAAGCGGTTTATATTTAGCACTGCTAGATAAGTATTATAATAAAAAAAATGCAATGGCACCGGCCTTTGAGACTTTAATGCATTTGCTTGAGGGTATTGAGTTGCCAGTTTCCCACCCGAAGTTAGATGATAAGGATTTTATCCTAAGACTTTTTAATGCTCATCCTAGTCTATCTACCTATTCTATCTATCAGGTTTTATTTGAAAATATAACTGATCTGCCTGTATTGAAAATATGGCAGTTAATTAAACTTGAAAAAATTTTAAAAGATTTATTATTGGTTATCCAAAAGTATCCAGTAGAAGATATAGCTAACTCACCGTTAAAATGTGCTCATCCCAAATTGCCCATTGAGCGATTGATAAATGCCATCCAAACCATAAAATATCCTCAGAAAGAAGCATTTTCTGACAATGTTGTTCCTATTTTTTAGTGTAAAGTTAATTAACAAAAAAAATGCATTTTAAGATGAGATCTGTCAAACTAAAATCTATAGTAAGGAAATAGAGATGTGTGGTCGGTTTTCATTGACAGTATCAGCTCAGGCGTTAATTGAGCATTTTAAATTAACCAAAGGGCTTTATATGAGCCCTCGCTACAATATTGCTCCTTTTCAGCCTATTCCCATTATTAGAACCTGGGGGGAAATTGATTTTGTACATTGGGGTCTAAAAGCTGCTTGGATGAAAAATGATCTTAGCCAAAAAGGTTTTATTAATGCACGCGCCGAAACAGTCGCTATAAAACCTGCGTTTAAAAGTGCATTTCTCAAAAAAAGATGTTTAGTGTTGAGTGATGGATATTATGAATGGAAACAAATGGGAAAGACTAAGCAACCTTTTTATATTCGTTTAAAAAATAAAGAAGTATTTGCTTTTGCAGGAATTTGGGAAAGCTCTAATAAAAAGGATGCCAAAGAAGAAAGCTGTGCAATTTTAACCATTGATGCAAAAGGGCCAGCTCATGAAGTCCACCCCCGTATGCCACTAATACTAAAGTCAGAACAATATGAAACCTGGTTAGATCTTAAATCGCCTTTAAAAGCAATGACAGCCCTTTTACAGCCAAATTATGTGGATGATTTTGAAATTTTTCCTATTTCTTTAAACATCAACAACCCTAAATTTGATGGGCCAAGTTGTATTTTACCCCTTTTACGCTAAAATAAAATAGATTTTCTGTGTGATTTTTAGTTTATAGTCTTGCATTCACTTTTTTTTGTTGGCATAATCGCCGCTGATTCATGAAAAATTATGTTAAACACTTAGATGGAGTGACAATGGCTAAAAAATCTCAAAACCCCGTAAAAAAACAACGTGCAGCAGTAGAAGGCAATGTTAAAACTAAAAAAATGGCTAAAGCAAACAAAACCAAAAATAGTTTAGCAAAATTAGCAAACTTTACTAAAGAAAAACAAACTCGTATACAAATTTTACAAACGATTGCCGATACTGCCGAATTATCTAAAGTACAAGTTAAAAATGTCTTTATGGTTTTATCCGAATTACTTAAAGGGCATATGAAGAAAAAAGGTTCTGGTGAATTCACTATTCCTATGTCGGGTATAAAAGTACGTAGGATTAAAAAGAAAGCGACTAAAGCCCGTACCATGGTAAGCCCTTTAACCAATAAAGAAGTAGTAATCCCTGCAAAACCGGCCAGAACGGGTATTAAAGTAACTGCCCTTAAGTCTCTTAAAGTAGCTATCAGCGAATAATTATTTTAAGTTTGATTTTTGAAAAAAAAGAATCCCCTATTATCTAGGGGATTCTTTTTTATATCCCAGTTAAAAAGCTAATTAATTTTAGTTTAAATTCTTAAAAATCTTGTTACAATAGTCTTCTATGAATATATTATCAACTGCTGAAAATCATCTTGAAAATGAACTGAATCCCATACAATTAAGGGTTGTTCTAGCCCCTTTAGGAAATACCTTAGTCATCGCTGGTGCAGGTAGTGGTAAAACCCGTGTGTTAGTTCACCGAATATCCAGTTTGATTCGTGATCATAATGTATCTCCCTATAGTTTAATGGCAGTTACCTTTACCAATAAAGCTGCCCATGAAATGAAATCACGATTGGAGCATCTTCTCAATCGTAATATTAGTGGCTTATGGATTGGCACTTTCCATGGTTTATCGCACCGTTTTTTAAGAATGCATTGGAATGAAGCAGGTTTAAGTGAAAATTTTCAAGTGATTGATAGCGATGATCAATTACAAATCATTCGTAAAATTTTTAAAAAACTTAGTATTAATGAAGAACGTTGGGAACCTAAAAAGGCCCAAAACTTTATTAATCGAAAAAAAGATGAAGGTCTTCGATTTAATCAATTATTACCAGGCTTTACTCCTTATGATAAAATAATGAGTGAAATCTATTCTCATTATGAACAACATTGCCAAGCTCATTATCTTTTAGATTTTGCAGAATTATTATTGAAAGCCTATGAAGTATTACAAAGTAATAAAGCGCTTTGTGAGCAATATCAAGATCGGTTTAAACACTTCTTAGTAGATGAGTTTCAAGATACTAATAAAATTCAATACCAGTGGTTAAGAAAATTATCGGAAAAATCGGAATCGGTTATGGTAGTGGGGGATGACGATCAGTCTATTTATGGCTGGCGCGGTGCCCAAATTGAAAATATATATCGTTTTGAGAAAGATTTTGAACCAGTAGAGGTGATACGTTTAGAACAAAATTATCGCTCTACTAGCACCATCTTAAGTGCTGCAAATGCTTTGATTATGCATAATGATGGCCGGATGGGGAAAACCTTATGGACAGCCGGTGAGACAGGCGAGCTCATTCATTTGTATGGAGGCTTTAATGAAGAAGATGAAGCGCTTTATATCGTGCGACAAATTAAAGCTTGGCTTGAGAATAATGGTACTCCTCAAGAAATCGGTATTTTATATCGCTCGAATGCCCAATCCCGAGTAATAGAAGAAGCGCTTGTGCGAGCTGGGATTCCTTACCGTATTTATGGAGGATTACGATTTTTCGAGCGTTCTGAAATTAAAGATGCCTTGGCTTATTTACGCTTAGCTGTCAATGCTGATGATAATTTATGTATTGAGCGCGTCGTAAATATGCCACCTCGAGGAATTGGGGATAAAAGTATTGAAAAAATTAAAAATATCGCTCAAGAAAAACAATGCTCCCTGTGGCAGGCTATCCAATTTGCTTTAGAAACCGGCATTATGAGCGGTAAAGCAAAGATGGGATTACAAGAATTTTATAATATTATTGAAAATTTAAATGCTAAAATCAATTCAGTAAGCTTAGCTAAATTGGTATCCGATACCATCCAAGAGAGTGGTTTACTTAAATATTTTAAAGAACAAAAAGGCGAGCGATCTCAAAGTAGAGCTGAAAATCTAGAAGAACTAGTCAACGCTACTGCGGATTTTGAACCGGATTATCCTGAAGATAGTCAAACGCCTTTGCTTGGATTTTTAGCTTATACCGCATTGGAAGCAGGACAAAGGGGGGATAATGATTCTACCAATGCCGTACAGATGATGACGATTCATTCTGCTAAAGGGCTAGAATTTCCTTTAGTCTTTATTGCGGGATTAGAAGAAGGTTTATTTCCACATCATTTCTCGCAAGAAAATCCTGCCATGATAGAAGAAGAAAGGCGTCTTTGTTATGTAGGCGTCACGCGTGCGATGAAACAGTTATATTTATGCTATGCTGAAAAAAGACGCTTATTTGGTCGGGATGAAGAAAGAGCCCCCTCTCGATTTATCAGAGAAATTCCAAGAGAACTCATGAATGAGCAAGCTAGACGTTTAAATGTAACTAAATCTTGGCTAGCGCCTCGACTGTTTGAATCGGATAAAATAAGTAAGAGCCCGATTCATGAAACACCTTTTTATTTAGGCCAACGTGTTACTCACCCTAAGTTTGGAGTTGGCATTGTGGTTGATTATGAAGGAAGTGGAGATAGAACGCGCTTACATATTCATTTTGAAGTCCATGGGAATAAATGGTTAGCTTTATCTTTTGCGCAATTGACTGCGGTAGATTAATAGGAAATATAAATGTCTGACACCTTAAAAAAACCTTTTATTTTGGTAGACGGCTCTTCTTACCTTTTTCGTGCTTTTCATGCCCTTCCTCCACTGACTAATTCTAAAGGGGTTCCAACTGGCGCCATGCTTGGCGTTTTAAATATGTTGAAAAAACTTTTAAATGAATATGAACCGGATTTAATCGGTATTATTTTTGATAGTAAAGGCAAAAATTTTAGACATGAATTTTATGAACCCTATAAAGCTAATCGCTTGAAAATGCCTGAAGAATTAGGGGTGCAAATAGAGCCTTTATTCAAAATTATTAAAGCATTAGGTTTACCTTTAATCGTAGTGCCAGGTGTTGAAGCTGACGATATTATAGGGTCTTACGCCCTACAGGCAAAAGCTGCTGGTTTAAAAGTTCTTATCTCTACCAATGATAAAGATTTAGCTCAATTAGTGGATGAAGATATCACCTTACTTAATCCAATGAATAATGAAAAGATGGATAGTAAAGCAGTTAAATTAAAATTTGGTGTTAATCCCGATCAAATTGTTGATTATTTATCACTGGTTGGCGATAGTGTGGATAATATTCCGGGGGTCCCAAGTGTTGGGCCCAAAACAGCTGCAAAATGGTTGCAAGAATATCACACTCTAGAGAATATTATTCAAAATAAGGATAAAATCTCAGGCAAGGTGGGAGATAATTTAAGAAGTTCACTGGATATATTAAAGATATCGAAATTTTTAGCAAGCTTAAGATTAGATATAACTTTGGAACAAGCTATAAATGCTTTGACCAGAAAAGAACCAGACCGAGAAACCCTACGAGCGCTTTTTGAAGAATTTGAATTTAAATCCTGGCTTAAGGATTTAGGTACTGAACAAAGTTTTCTATCCCAAACAGCAGCTTTACCCCTTCTTAATGAAAAAACCAATTATGAATGTATTTTAAGCGAAGAACAATTTAACACATGGTTAAATGCCTTAAATGATGCGCCTTTATTTGCAATCGATACCGAAACGACGAGCCTTGACTATATGCAGGCAAAAATGGTGGGTATATCATTTGCTATTGAACCTTTTAAAGCCGCTTATTTACCTTTTGGTCATGATTATGAAAATGCGCCAATACAATTAACTAAAGATTGGGTATTAAAGAAGCTTAAGCCCTTATTAGAAAATGCTAATAAGCCTAAAATTGGGCACAACTTAAAATATGATATAGAAGTTTTCGCTAATGAAGGGATTCATTTTAAAGGAGGGCAATTTGATACGCTTTTAGAATCCTATGTTCTTAATAGTGGTTTAAAGCACAACTTAGAAAATTTAGCTACCCATTATTTAAATACCCAAACTACCTCTTTTGAAGCGGTCGCCGGGAAAGGCGCAAAGCAAATTACATTTAATAAGGTAGAGTTAGAAAAAGCCGTTCCCTATGCTTCTGAAGATGCGGATATTACCTTACGGTTACATCAAATATTATGGCCTGAAATAGAAGGTCAAACAAAATTGAGTCAATTATTTAAAACCATTGAAATGCCTTTAATGTCAGTTTTAGCTAAAATAGAGCGGTTTGGGGTATTAATAGATGGAGAAAAATTAACACTACAAAGTGCGGAGTTAGCTCAAAAATTATCCCTATTAGAAGAACAAGCTTTTAAAATTGCAGGCTGTCAGTTTAATCTTAATTCTCCTAAGCAATTGCAAGAAATATTATATACCCAAATGAAATTGCCGATTATAGAGAAAACTCCAACCGGTCAGCCTTCAACAGCAGAAAATGTTTTACAAGAATTAGCAAATTTGTATGAATTACCACAAGTAATATTAGAATACAGGACTATTGCTAAACTAAAATCAACTTATACCGATAAATTACCCTTACAAATAAACCCTAATACGGGGCGCATCCATACATCCTACCATCAAGCCGTCACTAATACAGGTCGACTTTCTTCAAGTGATCCTAATCTTCAAAATATTCCTATCCGGCAAGAAGAAGGCAGAAAAATCAGAAGCGCATTTATAGCTCTGCCAGGATATAAAATTTTATCAGCTGATTATTCACAAATAGAACTGCGTTTAATGGCACATTTTGCCCAAGATAAGACCTTATTAAAAATGTTTTTAGAAAATAGTGATGTTCATCGGTTAACCGCTTCAGAAATATTCGGTTTAGCACCAGAGGCAGTGAGCGATGAAGACAGGCGTAATGCAAAAGCTATAAATTTTGGTTTAATTTATGGAATGTCATCTTTTGGATTATCTAAACAATTAAATATTCCTAGAAAAGATGCCGAAGCTTATATAGAGTCTTATTTTAAGCGTTTTCCTGGTATAAAAAACTTTATGGATACAATCGGGCATAGTGCCTTGGAAAAAGGATATGTCGAAACCTTGTATGGTAGAAGGATTCATTTCCCGGAACTTAAATCGAATAATAATTTTAAGAAAAAAGCTGCCATGCGTGGGGCTATTAATGCACCCTTACAAGGTAGTCAGGCGGATATTATCAAACTAGCAATGGTTCGCACAGATCAATACTTAAGCAGCACCCATAGCCGAATTAACATGATTATGCAGGTTCATGATGAATTAATATTTGAAGTCCCAGAAGAAGAAGTAGAAAATTTTTCTTTAAAAATAAAAGAATTAATGACTCAAGGTATTCATTTATCGCTTCCTTTGATTGTCGACGTAGGGGTTGGGGATAATTGGGATGAAGCTCATTAACCGATTAGTACAACCTGATCTCTTCCGCCATTTTTAGCAATATATAAAGCTTTATCAGCCAATTGTAATAAAGTATCTGGCGTTGTGGCATGTTCTGGAAAACAGGCAATACCAATAGAAAGAGTAATGATGTTTAATATTTTATCTTGATATTTCATGGAAAGTTTTTTAGCTTCTTCACGCAAGATATTAGCTATTTGTAAAGCATTTTTGGAGCTTACATTCGGTTGTAAAATTACAAATTCCTCTCCCCCTAATCGGCATATTAGCTCTGGAACTTTAATGAAGCTACAGAACAATTTCGATAAACTTTTTAAAACGAAATCACCTGCGTCATGCCCAAAGGTATCATTGAAATGTTTAAAGTGATCAATATCGATCATTAATAAGGATAAACAATTATTATTTTTTTTAGCTAAAGCCAGTTCTCTACTGAATGCTTCTTCAAAAAAACGTCTATTATAAAGGCCAGTTAATGGATCTAGAACTGATTGATTATGAAGCGTTTGTCTTAGTTTTACATTAGCTAATCCCAAAGCTATATGCCCTGCTAGTCGATTACATAAATCAATAGAAGATTGTTCAATCTCTTTTAGGGTAATATAAGGGAATTCTACATATAATAAACCAATAATTTCCCCTTGGCCCATCATAGGTATACATAAACTATAGCGAGTATTGTTATGGGTCGCATGTTGACAAATTAAGCCCAATTGCTGATTAGCGCTACAATGAGAATGGCCCCGTCGGACTGCCCAACAATCATTAAAATAAAACATTTCAATGCTCTCTTCACAATTTCCCCATTGTTCAATTAATTCTAAAGCGCAATGATTTGAATTAACCATATATAAAATACCGGAGCTTAAGGGTAGCAATTGGTGACAAAATTGAATAATGGGAAATGCAGATTCTTTAATAGTTAAACAGGACTGTAAAATAGAAATAAACTCAGTGAAGATTTGGTTTTCTCGATGACGTGCATTTAATTCTTCTAGCCCCTGAGTTAATTTTTCATTTATTGCTTTTAAAACTCTTTCATTTTCTTTTCGCTCAGAAATATCTCGTACAATCCCTAACAATTTAAGAGAATCCCCTAGATTTATTAGGTTAACACAGGTTTCTGTTGCAAAAATTTCTCCATTTTTCTTTTTACCCAAAGATTCTTGCCAAGGGGTAGTGGTTTTAAGCGGTAATTTATTTCGTAGTAAATTAAGTAATTGATTTCGATGTTGTTCGACTTTAGAGGGCATAATAAGCGTGTCGATAGGTTTTCCTTTGAGTTCTTCCGGAGTGTAACCAAACATTTCTATGGTTTTATTATTGCAGGATTCAATTGCTAAATTTTGGTTAATAGTTATAATAACTTCTGGGATATTATCTATAATAGCTCTTAATCTAAATTCCTGTTCTTGTAATTTAAAGCGAGAAGAAGTAGCTTCTAACTCTGAATGAACTAATTTTCGGACAATGGGCATTAGTTGACTTCTGAGTAAGAACATTCCACTAAGCCATAATGTTAATATAAAAATAAAGGTTTTTTCTAATGCTAATTTTATAGGAGCATATAAGGTCTCGGTATGCATGGCAATAACTAATCCCAAGCGCCATTGTAAGGGACCAAAGGCTGCGATACTTTGCTTACCTTGATAATTAGGGAGCACCGTAATATTTTTTTCACCATCTAAGGCCTTATGCATAGAGGGTGAATAATTAATAAAGCGATCTATCTTGCCCAGCATATTAGGTTGATTTTTAGTCGGAAAACATTCCATAAGCTCAGAGGTATAGGGTGAACACAAAATAATTTCTGCTTGATTAAAAGTGTTTTCTTGAATTATTTTGTCTAAAATATTCAAGTTAATTTGAATGATTATTTTACCTTTACTTTTATCATTGATATCAAGTGGGTAGTATATTTCTAATATGCTTAAATCCTGCCATAATAATCGAGAATATTTGTCCAGTTCAATAGATACGGGGGTATTTAATTTAAAATCCCCACTGGTTATAAGCGTTTGATTAAAATTATTGTTGTATTGAATACCAGTTATGGTATTCGATAAAAATTGTTCTAAGTAATTTTTTAAAGCTTGCTGTTGTGCAGGGTTTATCTCATGATTTAAATCCTTATCTAATGATACTAAATGATTTCTTACATGATTAAATAAAGGGTATGAAGAATTTTTAGCTTCATTAATAGCATATTCGATGAGTTGCTTTTTGTTTTCAAATGATTCCGTTAATGTATTAGTAATGGCCATTTTAGTTTGTTCTATTAAATTTACAAAACTCGATACTCCGCTGGCTAAACAAACCACTAATAAAATGGCTATATTAATGGCATCTATTAATAATTCGGTGACGGTGCGGGTGTTCGCAGTTAACCATCGCTTTTGATACCATAAACACCAATAAATAATTGATAGCAGGATAAAATTACAAGCACTTTGAAAAGGCATTATGGCATATTTAAAAAAAGGGTAGAAAGTTTCGAGTTTTAGGAAATAAGTTATAAGGCCTATAACACCAAATATAAGGACATTAACCAAAGACAATTGAATAAGAAAATTAGACCAGGCATAATTGGCGACATTATAAATTAAAATTAAAGAGAGACTACTTAATATAAAACAAAGGCAAACCGAATAAGACATTTTTTCTGAGGTTATTATATGTGTTTTAAACCAGTTTGCTATAAAAACTTCATCTAAGGAAAGATCGAGATTAGATAAATATTGATAAAAAATTAAAGAAACGAATAGAGTTACCATAAGAGAAAAACCTAAAATGGTTTCCTTCTGATATTTTTTTAAAAAAGAATTCCCTAAAAACACCCCCCCTGTAAGTAAACTAAAACTTATTGCAGAATTGAAATCCATGGGCTTTAGGGTAGTGAATAATTGTATAAAAGACTGAGTTTTAGTTACCCAACCAAGTAAAACAATCAAACAAAAGGTTAATATTATAAAATTTAAAATCTTATTAAATTGAATAAATGTTCGCATTCAATTTAACTTAGAATATTGGATTTTAAAGCTTTGACACCTGCAGTTACTATTCATTTTATCATCCCTAATATAATGTCAGCATTTTAATAGTTACTTAAATATAAATTTATGGCAATAACCATTCATCCAGCTTCTGACGAGCTTCTTCTACTCCTGTCAATTTTAAGGCAGAAAAAAGTTGCAAACTAATTAAAGAATGGCTTTGTAGATTTTGTTTTACTTGATGAAGCACCGTTAAACCCGCTCCTCGGCTAAATTTATCGGCTTTAGTCAATAAGCAATGAATAGGTAAGGTAGGTCGCACACCTCTAATGAGTCCCCAATCTAAATCCGTTAAAGGATGTCTGCAGTCCATAATAAGTACCAAGCCCTTTAAATTTTCACGTTCATTTAAATATCGCATTAATACTTTTTGCCAACGTTCTTTGATAGCAAAAGGGACTTTTGCATAGCCATAGCCAGGTAAATCAACCAAAAAGGCATCTTCCACTTTAAAAAAATTAATTAATTGTGTTCGTCCTGGGGTTTTACTGGTTCTAGCCAAATTTTTGATCCCAGTAATGCTATTAATTGCTGAAGATTTTCCTGAGTTAGAACGTCCCACGAAGGCCACTTCTGGTGCTTCGCCTTCTGGTAAGTCTTTAATTTGAGCAGCACTTTTTATAAATTCTATAGTTTGATAGTTTAAGGTCATAGTATTAATGTAGAAAAGATTAAGTTAATCGATTATCCTGTTTATAGATTACGTGTATAAACAAGCCATAAAGCTTGTTTGCCTGGAGAATTGAATGTTACCACGGATTTTACTCCTTTTTATACTAAATTTTAGTTTTTTGACTGAAGCCAGATCTGAGGGTCTTATTGAAGCTGGTAAGCAAAAATCTGAAAGCTGCAAAGCTTGTCATAATGAAGATGGGAATAGTAGCGCAGGCAGTTTTCCAAAGATTGCCGGCCAACCAGAAAAATATCTTAAAGAACAATTAGTTGAATTTAAAAAGGGAGATAAAGGTAATCGTAATAATTCAATTATGTTGCCCTATGTTGAGCCCTTGACTGATCAAGATATGGATGATTTAGCGGCCTATTTTCATGCTCAAGTCACTTCTTTAGGTAAGGCACAGCAAAGCACCTTATTAATGGGTGAGAGTTTATATAGAGGGGGTAATTTAGTCAAACAAGTCCCCTCTTGTTCGGGTTGCCATGGAGTTCATGGTGAGGGAAACGAGTTGGCGGGCATTCCCCGCTTAAGTGGGCAACAAAGTAATTATGTACTTAGCCAATTGATCTCATTTAAGAAAGACGAAAGAAAGAATGATCGAAATAGTATTATGAGAGATATTGCTAAGCTCATGAGTGAAGAAGAAATGGAGGCAGTCAGTAATTATGTATCAGGTTTACACTAAAAAAATTATTTTTATAGGTATGATGAGTCTAGGCATTTTAATCGGGATGATGGACTTTGCCCATTGTATGATGTTGATGCCAAAACCCACCGAATATATAGAAGGGATTCATTATAAGGAATTACCTTTGAATATTACCACTAGCAAAGAGGCCCAAAAATTAGCAGAACAAAGCCATAAAAAAATTCAAGTAATAGAGTTTTTTGGTTATGGATGCTATTTTTGTAAGGAGCTACAGCCCTATTTAAATACTTGGCATAAAACTATGCCCGATAATGTAGCATTTTACCGCTTTCCAGTAGTATTTCATCAAGGCTGGGATGTTCTGGCAAAAGCATTTTATACGCTTGAAGTTTTAAATAAATTAAATGATATTGATTTAGATTTTTTTGAAGCTTTACATAAAAAAAATATGAATTTAAGTGATGTTAATGTTTTAAAACAATTTATGCTAAGCCATGGGATTTCTGAAAAAGAATTTATGGATACTTATAATTCTTTTGAGGTAAATCGTCGTTATACTTTTGGTCAAGAATTAGTTAAAACTTTTAGAGTAATGAGAACTCCTATCATTTTGGTTCACTCGGATAATAAGACTTATTTTAGTGAGGCCCCCTTAGTAGGAAGTGAAGAAGCCTTAATAGAACTTTTACCCTTATTGATTAAGAAAGCAGCTTCATAGGTTTTTTATAAAAAATTGTTCGAGGTCTTCTTTTTGTGCTGCCCGATTTAGTCTGTCATGAATGGCAGCAAATTCAGGTTGGGAAGGTAGAGATTCTACTAAAATAAATTTAACTTCGGACTCGTCTAATGTTCTTAAATTGTGATAAAGATCTCGAGCATAAATATTAGGATTATCTAAGCTTTGTATATTTTGTGTGGTTTTGGGTAAAATATTTTTTAAATCTTTAGAATAAAATAATAAACCAAATTTAATAGAATGTTGAGACAAATAATCAAGTGTTTTTAATAATTTTTGGTAATCAATCAAGAATAAAGGTTTTAGGGGGGCATAATGAGATAACTTGTCTCCTGGCACGGTAATATCGGATTTTTTTAAGACAGATACTTCTTTCCCCAATACAGCACTTATATCTGCACTTGAAATGGAACCTAAACGTAAAATATTAATATTATTGTTTTCGATTTGGACAATGGTTGACTCAATTCCTATTTCACAACTACCGCCTTCTAAAATATAATCGAGTTTAGAACCTAATTCTTGTTGAACGGCGAACGATGAAGTAGGGCTTATTCGACCATATCGATTAGCTGATGGACCGACCAGTCCACCATTAAAACTTTTTAATAATTCCAAAGCGCGAGGATGCTTGGGGATCCTTATGGCAATCGTATCTTGAAAACCCGTAATGATGGGTAAAACTTTGGGGTGTTTTTTTAAAATTAAGGTTAAAGGTCCGGGCCAAAAATGTTGTGCTAATTTATAAGCTTCGGGAGGGATATCAATAGCCCACTGCCCTAGGGCATCAATCGAATGAATATGAACTATTAAAGGATGATTAAGGGGACGGCCTTTAATTTCAAAGACTTGTTTTACGGCCTGCTCATTATTAGCATCCGCACCCAAGCCATAGACTGTTTCGGTAGGAAAAGCTACCAGCTTGCCTTGTTTTAGATATGAGACGGATAAAGCGATTGCCTCAGATTCATTATTAATATTCATATAGTTAGTTAGCTTATGTTAAGTGGTCAATATTTGCTTATAATAGTATGATATAGGCTTAAACGTCTAGCTTGGTTTAAAAATAGTATTTTTTAATTAAAGGAGTAAGGGTTGATTAACTTTCGCATTTTTTTGGGCTTATTCACTTTAATTATAATACCAACTGCTTATGCGACTCTAAGCGGCTCGCTTAATCCCGAAAAAATTATTGAACGTTTAAAACCAGAGGCAGAGGTGATTATTGATGGAGAAGTTAAGCCTAAAGTCGCTGCTTTCGTTGACGTTGGCCAGTTGAGGTACGAACAAACTTGTCATGTTTGTCATGAAACGGGGATCTCCGGGGCTCCTAAATTTGGTGACAAGACAGCTTGGCAAAAAAGAGTAGCTGATGGAATGGATGTAGTTTTACAAAGAGCCTTAAAGGGATATAAAGCCATGCCTGCGAAAGGTGGTTGCTCTAATTGTTCAGATGATGAAATAAAAAAAGCAATTGATTATATGATTGCGCATTCTCAATAAAATTAATTAATATTCAATAAAGCTCTGATTGCAGTTAAATGTGCATTAGCTTGTTGCTCTCTTTCCTTTGCAGTTTGATCTTTCTTTAAACCTTCAAAATTTAAAAATTCAGGAGGTAATTCGTTAATAAATCGACTCATTTCAGTATCCTTAATTTCATTAAATCGTTTTCTGGTTTTAGCATAGGTTAAGGTTAGCGTTTCTTTTGCTCGGGTTAAGCCTACATAACAAAGTCTTCTTTCTTCTTCTATTTCTTCAGCCTCGATACTTGTTTTATGAGGGAGTAATTCTTCTTCTAAACCAATAATAAACACATGAGAAAATTCTAAGCCTTTAGCTGCATGAATGGTCATTAATTTGACATTGTCTTGAGGTTTTTCTTCTTCATTTCTATCCAGTAAATCAATTAACATTAAGGTATTAACTACTTCTTGTAAATCTCGAGGTTTATTAGGATCTTCTAATAATCGTTTTACCATACTGAGTAATTCATGCATATTTTTAGTACGCTTTTCAGCAATGGCAGGGCTAGACGAGGTTTCCTGTAGCCAAACTTCATATTGGATACTTTTAATAAAATCTTGAATAACAGAGAAAGTTTCTCCTCTTGCAGTATTATCGGCTACTAAACTAATTTGATTGACAAAGTATCTTAGGCGTTCAAGAGACTTTCCTGATAAGCTTTGTTCAAGTCCTAATTCAAAACTGGCTTCAAATAAAGATAAGCCGCGGTTAGTAGCGTATTCCCTTAATTTTTCGAGGGTTTGATTACCTATTTCCCGTTTTGGAGTATTTACTACTCTCAAAAAAGCAGAATCATCGCAGGGATTTACCAGAATTTTCAAATAACATAAAATATCTTTTACTTCTGTTTTAGAAAAGAAAGAAGTTCCTCCACTTAAGGAATACGGGATGTGGTGTTCGCGTAAAGCTTTTTCTAAAATACGAGCCTGGTGGTTACTACGATATAAAATAGCGAAGTCCTGAAATTGTAAACTTTTTTGAAATTTAAGGCTTAGCAATAATCCACAAACTCGATTAGTTTCATCCTCGTCATCTTTACAGGCTATTACCCGAATAAGTTCTCCCATCCCTAAATTACTCCAGAGATTTTTTTTAAAATGATGGGGGTTATGTGAAATTAAATGATTAGCAGTTTTTAAAATAGTCCCTGTCGATCGATAATTTTGCTCTAGAATGATAACAGTTAAATTAGGAAAATCATCTCGTATTTTTAGTAAATTATCAGCATGCGCTCCTCGCCAGGCATAAATGGATTGATGGTCATCACCGACCACCGTTAAAGCTCCCCTGGGAGAGCATAATATTTTAATTAGTTGATATTGGGCTAAATTGGTATCTTGATACTCATCTACTAATAAATATCGAATCCGATTTTGCCATTTTTCTAAGACAAGAGGGTTAGAATCCAATAAAGACAAGGGTAGAATAATTAAATCTTCAAAATCTACCGCATTATAAATTTTTAATTGTTTTTGATATAATTCATATAACAAGGCTGCTTCTTTTTCTAAAGCATCTTTTGCAATTACTAAAGCCTGAGGAGGCTTAATTAGAAAACTTTTCCAGCGGTTAATGATAGATAAAATTTGATTGAGTTGTTCTTTAGCATCAGCATTAAATTCTTTATAACTTAATTCTTTTAATATTTTTAGTTGGTCTTCATTGTCTAAAATAGAAAAGTTTGCTTTTAAATATAAATGCTTATACTCCTGCCTTAAAAACTTTAAACCAAAATGATGAAAAGTAGAAATTTTCAACCCTCTTGGTTTTTTTATAGCAAGCGAGCTGTTAACCCTTTCTTTCATTTCTCTGGCGGCTTTATTGGTAAATGTTAGTGCTAAGATACTATGGGGTGCTAACTCACATTTTTTGATTAAGTATTCAATTTTTTGGGTAATAACCCGGGTCTTGCCGCTTCCGGCCCCTGCTAATACTAATAAAGGGCTGCCTAAATGATGGACCGCTTTAAGTTGCATCTCGTTTAATTCATGAATCATTCTTTAAATACCCATTGATATATACTAAATTTTAGAGATGGTTATAGTTAGAAAAGGATTAAAGCTAACCAAAAATCTCGATAATAAGGGCGCAAATAAGGCCCGGGAAAAATACCCTATTAAAGTAGTAAAAAGCACTTTAATACTACAGGTGGCTAAGGCTTGAGCCCTTACTTAATTCTCTTAAATGGTAAGGTTCTCTACTATAAACAAAATCATTACCGAAAAGAAATTTTTTTTATAAGGTGTAGTTACTTTACTTGCCTGATTTTAACTAATCTCAAGGTTTGTCAATGCTTCTTATTTTTTAGAAATTTTTTTGCTCAAAAAACCTATTGATTTTTACACTAAGTTTTTCCATAGTTAGATAAAACACGAGGGTCATATATAATATTTCTCTTTGAGAAAAGATAAGCTCTCCCACTACCCCGAAGGGGCGTCTTGATTCTCCTCCTCCTCCCCCAACCTAAGGGTCGATAAAATTGCTGCCAAGGTAGTCATCATAATGGGACAATAGCGGATGGCGCAAGCCTGGTAGAAAGTCTCCGCTTCTGGGGTTAAGTTTTCTTTTATTCTTGCTTCTAGGGCAAATGAGCGTTCGACTATCTATCTTTTGGGTCAAAAATACCCGCCTATTTTAGAAGAAAAATGTCGTCTCTATCTTAAGCAGCATTTTTATTGAGTAGATGGGGACTATATTAAAGTAAAAAAACAAAGTAAAATATCTTTATCGTGCAGTAAACAAAAAAGGCCTATATAGATTTTTATTTATTTCAAACCAAAAATTGGGCTGTTGCCGGAATGTTTTTAAAACCAGTATTAAAGCAACCTAATGTCACAGAATCGTATGTTATCAATCTAGATCTAAATGCTGCATATCCAGTAGCAATTCATGACCTGCAATATATGAGACATTTATCCAAAGAATAGAAGTTACAGCAAATAAAATACTTAAATAATCGTATTGAAAGCGATCACGGTTTCATTAAGAACAATGTCGGTATAAACAATGGCTTAGAAATTAGCATTCAGCTCAGAAAAAAATTTCTGAGCATGAAATAATGAACCTGATTAAAAAAGTGCAGATTGAATATGCCTGCAAAAGTGACATTCTCATTCAAAATAATTTCAGTAATCATTTATTTGAAACTGCTACATAAATAGCAAAAGATAGAATGTTTTTTGCAAGACGACAATGTTTTATGATACTGTTCTAAGTCCAGGAACAAGAGAAGCAGCTTTTGTCATTGATAGTCTTATGAATAATACAGTCTTTAAAAGCCTTTTGCATTCAACGGATACGCAGAGATATAGTGAAGGTATTTTTGCACTCTTGCTTTTTTAGGGATATCATTTGCGTCAAGGAATAAAAATGTAGGCTCTGCATTTAACCTTGAATTAGATTTAGACAGAATTAAGGAATTTTTCCTTTGATATGGTTTTAGGAAAAGTCAATATGAAAAAAATTACTACTCTAGTATTTGTATTTTTGCTAACAATATTATGTGAAATCGATACTGTATATGCTAATACAAAAAAAGTTTTATATACGAAAGAAGGGGATCGCTTGAAATTGGTTTCCTCAAAGCCTGGAAAGAATTTCAATATTATTTTTATTCCCGGAGGCCCCGGGATGGACTCAGCTTATTTAAAAGACTTAGCCCTCAGTTTACAAGTGCCAGGTAATATATGGCTCTTAGATTTAGCAATAATGGAAGCAATATTAGGAAGTTTAATAGATTTACAGACTGGCCAAAACATTTATTAAATGTCACAAAGTCTTTTGAAAACGTTATCTTAGTGGGTCATTCATTCGGCGGATATCTTATTCTTTCCGAACCTCTTCTAGAAAAACATGTTAAAGCATTCGTTTTAATGAATACTTTGCCCATTTCTCCATATAAAATAAAACCCTCTCAACCTATTAATCAAAATGTAAACATTGATGTTAATCAAAAACTAAAAATTTATGAAGCAGCGCCTTCTGATAAAGCGGCTCATACTTTTCTAGTTGAAACTAGCGATTTGTATTTTATGGAACCTTATAGATCTAAAGGAAAAGCCTTACTGAAAAAAACCTATTTTAATCATCGCTCTTTTGAAGGATTGAGAAAATATTTTGCGCTAAATTTTAAAGCAAAATTTGTACCTAAAATTCCAACCTTAATTTTAGGCGGGGTAAATGATACAATTACACCCCTATCTTATTTTTTAACGGATCCACGGTTTAAAAAGGAAAATTTTAGTATTATGGCTATAAAAGATGCAGGCCACTTTGGTTATGTAGAAAATCAAAAGGCTTATGCTCAGTCCTTAGAAGAATTTATTAACCGTTTATAAGAGGTTATAAATGATTTAATTAAAGCCCAGAGAATGATACTTGCTTAATGCCATTTTAGTACAAACAATTCAAAATGTGCTAGCAAGATCTTCTGGAGAAGATTTTAAAGACATTTTTTATAAGAGTATGGTTGATATCGTAAAATAGTTAAATGAGGATTGGGTAAAAAAAATTACGACCAAACTATTTTTACTCATATTTATGCTATTAACAATTGATTTTTTTCTTGTCCTCATTTAAGGTTTGAATCTTATGTTCTCTTATTGTTTCAAGAAATTCTATATATTTTTGTGGGGTTAACTCGGAAAAACTTTCTTGTAAAATTGTTAAGTACTCATTTAATTTTTGATTAATAGTGTCCAAGTTTTTATCATTTTTAATAAGAATATTTTCTAAGTTATTAATAGTATGATTGAATTGATCTAAATTTTGAATATTATTCTCATTCAATGATTGGTTAATATTATTTAATAATTTCTTGTTTAATGTAATCATTTTATTAATATATTTGATGTCTTCGTCCTGTAAGCTTTTATTGATGGACCTTTTTGAATAAACTAACGTTGTCACTGCCACAAATTCTAAGAAATTCCATTCAATCTGATCAGTGTAATTTTGAGCCTTTAAAATCAATTTACAAGCATATTTAATAACGCCCTCTGGATTAATATCTTCAAGTTCTAAGCATAAATTAGAGTAGTTAAAAGCTAAAAATAAATTATCCCAGTCATTTCTCTCTTTTATTTTATGTGAATATTCATTTATTTTTTCATAATGAGGAATTTTTTCTTCTAAATCTATAGTTTCTAAATAAAGGGTAATCATTTCATTCCTAAGATTTTCGTCCTCTTTTTGTGAGATAAGATCCTTAAAAAAAGACTGATTTGAGTTTGCAATCGATTTAAAATAACTCACCATAAGTTCAGAGTAAGCTAATTGTTTAGATTGTAAAAGTAATAAAGTGTATTTATTATAACAATTATATCCCATAATGGCTAAATATTGGGTAAACCACTTATGAAAGTCTTCCATTTTATTGAATTCATATTCGCCAGAATTTAAATCCCGAAATTGATAATAAATATTATCTTGGCGGCTATAAGCTCTTAACCCTATTGCATGCCCATTTTTTAGCCCCATTAAACCAATTTGAATAATTGGAGAAACAGGATATCTTAATAAATAATTAGATAAAATCTCTTCTAAATGTTTAAGAATGGTAGTTGCAAGCCCCTCTCCTGCAATAATATTTTTGCCTTCTTGTCTAATGATAAAATGATCAGATGAATGATTTAATTTCCTGAAACTGTCCTGATTATTTTGTAAAAGAAAAGTTTTGGGTCTAAATTGGAAGTCATGTAATTGCGAATATTGGCTTGGAATAAATTCATTATTAATGCTCGCAAAATTATTTGAATTATTATCGGTGAAATCGGTGAGCCATTCTAGTATTCCCCCGAAACAAAAACCAGGATTGTAAATAATCGCTTTATCAAGGCTTTGATTAAAATAGCGTAAACGTTTTACCGGAACTGGGATGTTATTAATCTGGTTTATATGAATTATGCAAAAGCCAAAAAAATTTCTTAGGTTTTGGAATATAGGAACTATATTAGTCAATTTTGAAAGAGCTTTAATTTTTAAAGCTAATTCAGTATTCGAATCATAAAAAGATAATATTTTTTCTAGGCTTTCTAAATTGGAAGCTGCGGGAATTAAACCTTGTTTACGAGCTGCTTCATCAATAATGGTAGCTATAGTCTTAAAAGTACGAGATTTCAATTCTTCAATAAATAATAAAAAATTTTGAAAAATTTCTGTTTTATCTTTAACAAAATCATTTATTTCAATAAGTCTAATTTCATTAAATTGATTCAAGTTTTGAGTCTTATTGGTAAATATGTTTTGGATGAAATCATAAAGGGCTTCAAATTTAGGATTAGTATCAAAGGAAATTAACTGAAATTCAGATTCAAAATTTTTAATAAGCTCAATTAATTCAAAAAGTTCATCTACATTATATGATTTACCTGAGAAATTTTTTTCAAATTTATGGTTTATTTCTTCTAGGAATGGTTTGAGTTTACTAATTTTTCCTTTTGAAAAAATTAGCATTCCTCTATCATATGAGGAAAGGACGTTTTCCTTTAAAACTTGTTGTTGCCATGCTTGTATGTCTTTTAAGGCAACGTTTAAATCGTGATTAGTGGTTAATTGTATAATTTTTTCTAATTTAGTAGACTCTTGTGCAATGTTAAAGGCTAAAGAAGCACCACAATCGATTAAGCATGCTATTTCCCCATTTAAATAATCAATCATATAGAGGGTATCTCTTTCGGCAAGTAAATTCTCAAAAGTTATTGTTTGTGGCATTTCTTTACCTCTTAGATAAATTTAATAATAGTGTTATTTAGCTTGGTCAATATTAGAAAAGATGAATGATTAAATAACAAAGGATTTCAAAAAGAAGGGAATTACCCTCTTATATAATTTATCCTTAAGTTTTTATATCAGAGTTAGTTTAATAAGTAAAGAAAAAACAATTAATAAATCAGAGATAGACCCATTAAAATAGTGATGTTTCACGGTTTTTTGAATTTTAATCCCCTTGCAACATGATTTTTTCGATAAAGTAAAAATTCTCCGGAGTTGCATACACTACGATGATATCCTCTGCTTGAATGAGGGTATCGTCTTCAGGTTCTAATACCCGTGCATTATCGCGTGTAATCGATTTTATAATCACTTCTTGATTCTCAGTAATTAAATCAGCAATTGTTTTTCCAACTGCATAAGCTTTTTCAGGGATAGTGATGGTATGTAAATCCATTCGGTCCACTTCTTCATCTTCAAGGGCCGTGGAATCTTCTGTACCTTTAAAAAATCCTCGTAAAATACTATATCTATCTGCATGAATGGTTCTAATTTTATATAAGATACGAGAAGTAGGCACCCCTAAGGTCAATAATAAATGGGAGGCAAGCATGAGACTTGCTTCAAGACTTTCGGGTACTACTTCGGTAGCGCCTGCTTCTTGGAAGGCTGCTAGATTAGCGTCATCTCTGGTTCGCACAAAAACTGGTAAATCTAAGCGAAGCGCTCTGACATGTTTTAAGGTGGCCATAGCTGCTTCTTCATCTGCAAAACTGATAACCAACATACGAGCTCTTGCTAATCCTGCAGCGGCTAATACTTGAGGGTTTCTAGCATCACCATAGAAAGAATGTTCCCCTGCCAATGTGGATTTAGAAATGCGCATGGGATCAAGATCTAGAGCTATAGAGGGAATTTTTTCTTGCTCTAGGAATCGAGCTAAAATTTGCCCTACTCGTCCAAAACCACAAATGATTACATGATCTTTAAGCTCTGCAGTATGGACCGCTAAAGGTTCGGCAGAATGCTCGTGAGATTCGGGTGTGGGGATAATATTTGTGCCAAATATTTTTTCACTTATCAATTTATTATTGCGAATTAAAAGAGGGGCTACCACTATGCTTAATACAACAGTGGCTACTACAACTTGGCTTTGAGCCGGATCAATTAATTTACGATTGATGGCTTCGGTCAAGATAACAAATCCAAATTCTCCCCCTTGCGCGAGAATAAGACCTGTTCTAAAAGCTTTGATTTTATTTATGCCACCTATAAAACGGGTTAAACCCATAATGATTAAAGTTTTAACCGTAATAAGTGCAAATAAGATTAATAATACGTAATGCCAATGATGGGGGAGGTCGCTAATCCGAAATAGGGCACCTACTGTTATAAAGAAAAATCCTAATAAAACATCTCTAAAGGGTCGTATATCAATTTCTATCTGATGACGAAATTCGGTTTCACCTAACATAAGCCCCGCTAAAAAAGCACCCAGAGCCATGGATAATTCTAAGTAACTGGTGACCCAAGCAGCACCTAATGATACAAATAAAGCCGCTAACATAAAAAGTTCGGTGGAATGAGATTTAGCTACTTCATGGAATAAGGGCCTTAATAACCATAAACCAATATAACCAATTACAATAAAAACCCCTGTTCCTTTAAAAATAGCCCACAAAATAGAGATAATAGGACTAGTATTTTCGGTGCCGGCAATAGCCGGAATTAAAATTAAAAATAAGACTGCTGCCAAATCTTGAAATAATAAAATGCTAATAGAAGCACTACCATGTAAGGTATGGACCTCTCTTTGTTCTGCAAGTTGTTTAATGACTACAGCTGTGGAGGAAAGTGCTAATACACCCGCTGCAATAAAGGCGGTTTTTAAGGGCAAGCCACAAAACATTCCCGTAATACAGGCGACAACTGTACAAAGAAAGACTTGGACGCCACCTAAGCCTAGTAGGGTTCTTTTCATGGCCCTTAATCTCGGGACTGAGAATTCAAGGCCAATGGTAAACATTAAAAATACCACACCAAATTCTGCTAAAAAATGCATTTTTTCGGTAATGGGTATCCAATTAAATCCCCCAGGGCCCACTAACATCCCTACAAATAAATATCCAAGAATCGGAGGTAAATTAATTCTGCGGAAAATAACCACAATAAATATTGCAAAAGCGAGAAGGATTAAAATATTGTGAAATGAGCCCATGTTGTAAAGTTACCTTTTAGGTTAGGTGAATATCTAGATGATATAAGCGCATAAGAAGGCAGGAGCTTACTCATCCTATTTAATTAATTTAATAATACCAATATTTTTAATCGGCAGGGGATTTTTATTATATCAATTCAAAGAATGGGCGGTATTAACTAAGGGTTTAGTGGGTTGAGGAAGGATTGTTAATCCTAAATTCCAAGTCTTGTATTATTTTATCTAAATGCTCTAATTTAAGTTGGGCACTAAGTAAATTTTCTTTTTGAATGTCAAACTCTTCTTGCGATACCAGATTCAGTTTCGATATAGTGGCCTTTAATGCCCCTTGCAGGTAAGTTTCGAGCTCTTTTTTTATAGCTTGCAAATTGGTTGGTAAGCTATCTACTAATTGGTTCAGAATTTGAGTATATAAATTTTCAGTATTCATTATTTAATAATGCCTAAACTCATGGGAGATGTCTAGTTGCTTAGAAGTTACTTTGCCTTAGAAAAAGGATTTAAACGTCGTTTAGCTCTAGGGTCTTATCTTATTAATAAAGAGTTACAGTTAGATACTTTATTAATGCTTTCTCCGAATGCTTTTAAGTCTCTAAATATTAAAGCGCTTATTTTAGATTTTGATGGGGTATTAAATAGCCATGGAGAATCTGAGGTTCATCCCGAATTAATCCAATGGCTAAAGGATGCGAGCCAGATTTTAGGTTCTAACAGAATTTTTATCCTTTCGAATAACCCTATTTCACGGCGTATAAACTATTTTAAAACCCATTTTCCTGAGATAAGTTTTGTGGTTTCCAAAAATAAAAAGCCTTATCCAGAGGGTATTGAAAGTATTATACAATTAAGCAATTTAGTACCTAAAGAAATATTGATGATAGATGATCGATTAGCTACAGGAATATTAGCTGCGGAACTTGCAGGCACTCGCGCCTTATTGATTAGCGATCCTTATATCAATTTTTCTAAAAGACCAATTCAGGAAGCTTTTTTTTATTGCTTAAGAACAATAGAGCGTAGAATCTTTAAATATTGTGTGTTAAATAAAGCTATTAAATAAAAAGGTAATGGGAATTTATTATGACTTTTGTTGTCACTGAAAAATGTATTAAATGTCGATACACAGATTGTGTAGAAGTATGTCCTGTGGACTGTTTTAGGATGGGCCCTAATTTCCTGGTAATCGATCCTGATGAATGTATTGATTGTGCCCTATGTGAGCCGGAATGCCCTATCAATGCGATTTTTTCCGAGGATGAAGTACCAGAATCACAAAAAGAATTTATAGAATTAAATGCTAAACTTGCCAAACAATGGCCTGTTATTAATCAAAATATGGGCGGTTTACCTGATGCTAAAGATTGGGAGGATAAACCAAATAAATTACCACATTTAGAAACTTAAGCTATTTTGGTTTATTTTTTTGGGTTTTGGATGCCTGACTAGTTGCTCTGGCATAATCACCTATTAGGCTATCTTCTAAATCAAATCTTACTGCTAAAGCAGTAGCTAATTTAGAAAGGTCTGTTTTTAGCGAATCGGTAATTATATTGTCTTTGTATTTATTATTAAAATCAGCAGCATAATGCGAATTTCGAAACAAAGCATGTACGACTTCTTTTTTCAATTCTTTGTCTTCGCATTGTGCTTTTTCTTTAGCTTCGGCTAATTTAATAAATACTTCAAATTCTAAAAGCGCAACATAATCCATTAAAGTTTGACAAAAAACCTTTAACGTTTTTTGTTCTTTGATATCATTTCTAAAAGGTTGTAAAGCCGTTAAGGAAAATAAAACTTCTAATAAATGGTTTCTTTCCTCTAACCAATTATCAACTAATTGATCACTATCTTTCCAATCAGGCCTATTGTGATGAAGTTCCCATACCGTAGACACGCTCTTCTCCTTAGAAAAACCTTAGGCTTCCTCAATCCTTTGAGGGTTTTGATCTTTAGTATAGGAAAAATTTTTAAGTTTAGGAGGCTTATGATTAAAAAAACATATTTATTTTTAATTATATTAAAAAATGGGTTTAAAACTTAGTTAGCTTTTTGATTTTTATTTTTAAATAATAATAGATTGATAGCTGTTAATAAGAAATATCCAAGTAAAGTCCATGTTGGAATGGAAAGATTTAGGAAAGTAAAATCGACCTTGGTGCATTCACCGGTGCCTTCTATAACCATTTTTAAGACGTCAAAAGCGGGATAAATATTTAATAAATATTCAAGACCCGGGGTGCAGGAAGGGGCAGCTTCAGGGGGGAGATGTAATAACCAAATATGGCGTAAAGCTAAGGATAAACCAAGGCTATTTAATAATAAGAGAATACTGGGATAAACATTTTTTAATTTATTTTGTGGGTTATGAAAGTAGGCCAAGAGAAAAAATAATCCAATTGTCCCAATGATAATTCTTTGCAAAATACACAAAGGACAGGGCGCTAAATGGTAAAAATATTGGAGCGCGTAGGCAATACCGATTAGGCTTAAACAATATAAAAAACCAATTAAATTAAGCTTTTTGAAGTTTAGGTAATTAAGCATACTATTATTCGTCCTCTATTAAGGAGCCCTGCCTTTTAAAAAGCAGGGTTTAAGAATAATAGTACGCCTAATATAAAAGTTTACCAAATGACTTGTAAACGTGTACCTAGGATATCGACTTTACGTTTGGCTGCATCATTAGCTGGATGAATATTGGCTCGGATAAGATTAGCGAATATTCGGCAATTAGAATTGATATACCATCCTAAGGAGATGCCGGCATTATGTTCACGGCCACCGCGTATATCTTTATCATTTAAATTAATAAAGCTGTAGCGGGCTGCTACTTCCCAAGCGCCATTGGGAGAGGTAGGGGTAATTTTACCAAAAGTTCCAGAAGGAAAATCATATTCTGGGATTTCACCAGTTAGTACATAACGACCTAAAACATCATAACCTTTAAAGCTGACATTGGGATTACCCACTCGAGTAACATGTGCTCGTATATAGTCAGTTTTCAAATGTAAAGAGCCGACTAATAGACCTCCTTCAATCCCTACTGCAGTATAATTACGAGCAACCATTTTAGAAGTATTTAATAAAGCATTGATATTTCTGGAACGAGCCTCAGGAAGAACTTTAAATCCTAGATCAGCGAAGGGTTGACCTAATGTTGAAGGGGTATTATCTAAATGAGCCACACTTTGGAAAGTACCAGAAACCCCTATTTGATAAACCCTATCAGTGGTTCTTACAGGAGCGAAAACTAAACGACCGGAAGTACTTAATCTGTCACTTTTATTGCCGTATTGAACACCTGTTTTAGCACCAATTGGAGGTTGGACTAAGGTTGCAATAAAAGATACATCCTGCCACCAGAAGGTACCATTCACGCCTAGACCAAAATCTGGGCTAAAGGTCGCCGCAGGTAAACTACGCTCTAAAAAAGCAAACCATTTGCCACTATTAGTATTTTCTAAAGAAAATGTAGAAGGTACGTTTCCAAGTGCAACATAATATCCATGATGATCGGTACTTTTAAATTTATTATAAAGTACATAAGCATCTGATACATTAATAGGGCCTGGTGTAAACCCTAAGGTTAATTTATAAGACCAGAATTGCCCAATACCCCCATTTAAGGAGAATTCCGCGGCACGCAATTGGGCACCATTAGGGAAATCATTTTTTTTATTAAAGCTATCTCCAATAAAAAAGGTTTGATCAAGGCGGATATTTCCGGTTAGTTTAAACCAATATTCTGAGGTATTTGGATTATTTATTTCTACATTACCTTTAGACTTAATAGCAGGGGTAGATTTTTTAATGTCCACACCTTGTTCTTGATCATTTTTAGGCTTAACAGCATGATTTGCTGCTTGTAGGCTACTTGTTATCAAACAAAAGCCACTAACCGTTAATCCTATGATTAACCGTTTTAATATGAATCCCATCATTGCATACTCCACTTGAACATTATTGAGTTTCTCAATTGTAAAATTTAAAAGATTTCGATTGTAGCTTACTTAAATCAAAAAAGTAAATTAAAAAAACTTAAATGCGAAATTGGCCAGTAAAAACGCGGGTAGTAGGGCCGCTTAGGTAGATAGGTTTATCAGCTCCTTCCCAAGATACTTTTAATTGGCCAAATGCGAAGTTTATGGCACAGGTCTTCTCTAGAAGACCTAATTGAATACCTGCTGCGACAATTGCACAAGCACCCGAACCGCAAGCTAAGGTAGTCCCACTACCTCTTTCGTAAACTTCCACATTAATTTCATGAGGAGAAACGATATGTACTAATTCTACATTTGTGTCACTTTGAAAATCAGGTAATTTTGAAATAAGAGGACCTAGGGTGGCGAGCGTCGAAGTTTGGTTGTTCTCTAGGAAAACAACTCTATGAGGGTTTCCAATAGAAATTAGATTAACTAAATAAGTTTTATTATTTATTTCTATGGGTTTATTTAAAGAATGAATTTTAGGGATACTAAGATATACGCCCACTTTATCTTCAGGTTCGATTTTAAAAGAAATAGGGCCTGCTAAACAATCTGCTTGTAAAAAAAGATCATCCACTAATCCAAGCTCATAAACCCATTTGGCAGCACATCGGGCTCCATTTCCACATTGCTCTACTTCTCGACCATCCGCATTGTACACTCGATAAAAAAAGTCAGCATTGGCATTTTGGGGCGGTTCTATGACAATTATTTGATCACAACCAATACCAAAATGTCGGTCTGCTAATCGTTTGTAATGAATACCATGTAAGCGAGCTCCTTGACTTATGTTGTCAATAATAACAAAGTCATTACCTA
>JAQGOH010000059.1 GCA_028293705.1 Francisellaceae bacterium
CTGCAAAACGAGATAAAAGATCTGCAATGAAATTTTTCAAGAAAGCTATAAAATCCAGTGGGAAACCAATAAAAATCAATATTGATAAAAGTGGGGCTAATAAAGCAGGAATTGATGCGATTAACATTAATCTGATGGAGAAAATTGAAATTCGCCAAGTAAAATATCTAAATAATATGGTTGAGCAAGATCATCGCTTTATTAAAAAGAAAGTTAAACCCATGCTTGGATTTAAATCATTTAATTCAGCGCTTGCTACCTTGGAAGGCATCGAATTACATCATATGATCAAAAAAGAACAAAAGATAAATCCTAAAAACAAAAATGTATTTGAGCAATTTTATTCTTTAACTGCATAAACTCGCCTGGAATAATTGCGTCTTTAAAATTATTTTCTTATTAAAAAGTTTGCGACGGAACCCATTTTCGGGGACGTTTCTAAGAACCCCACAACGACAATTGAACTTAAATGGCGTTTATACACGTTATTAATAAAGTGGCATGCAAGTTCAATACATTTATTTAGTTAATAAGAAAGTTAACCGAGTTGATGTCTAGAAAAGGGTGGTTTGGCTGTCATCCCTCAAAATGTTTGCGACGGAACCTACAATTGAACTATCTCCATTGACAGCTAATCGGCGTTAAGGTTACAGTGAAAAAATGCAAAGGAAATATTAGCGTTTTTTTAGTTGAACTACACATACATATTTTAGAATAATATTTAATTTTTTTATAGAGATCTCGAATGATTTTTAGCATTTTATCCTCTGATCACCTTATTTTATTGAAAAATCGATTACATACATTTGAAGAACTTCAATGGCGGGCCTGGGGATATGCCATTGATGAAATTATTCAAAAACTTAATGATTTATTGAACCAAAGTTTAAACTTATACCTGCCTAACCCACCCTCGGTTTTACCTTTTATGTATATGGTTATACACAACTTTAGGATTTATATTAATTCTAATATCACTGAGGCTAAAGCAATTCAACAAAAAATTTCATTCAGAGCACTTGATGCAAGTGAATGGGATTCTTTATTTAAGAAAATAAATGTGACGGGATTAAATTTTTCATCCCAGCCTAATGAATATGATCCATTTATTACTTTTCCTAAAGATAACCTTACTCGGGAAGAGCGCATAAAAATTACAGCAGAAAAATTATCTTTAATTAATATTGGTTTTTTTGGAAATTTCATGATGATTGCCCCCGGCGCCCAGCTGCCTAATTGGAGCCAATTTCTTGCAGATAATATATTATTTTGCCAAAACCAAACCGATGAGGGTTTAGATACTTTAACAAATAACGTGGATTTATTAATTGAGCTTAAAAATGATTTAACGCAAGATAGATTATTAAATAGAATAAATCAAAAAATTATTAACCATTTTCAAGCTGATATTCGTAAGCTTCTTATAACCGCTAGTCAGGAAATTGAAATTATAAAACAGAATGATTCTTCTATTTGCAATCGTGTAGTTCCCCTTATTACTAATGCTTTTAGAAGATTATGTCAATATACTCCTCAACCTAGCCCTTTAAATTTATTTGAAGATATTCATTCTAAATTGAGCACGTATGTTAGCAAAGAGTCTCGTCAATTAACTTTTTTAGCTAATTATTATAAAGAGCAGCCAAATTCATCATATCTTTTGTTAAGTAATAATGATGGAAGAAAAGACATAGTGAAAAAAATATTTAGTTACTTATAGTCGGTTGATTCCTGTTTTTTATCTGTTTATGAGGAGCGTTAATGTTTCCATATATATCCCGGGTTAGCATTCTTTTAATAAAGGTGGCGTCTATTCAATCGCTGCCTAATATCATGGCTTCATGAGAGTGGAAGCCCAAACTGCAAAATTTACCCTTCAAGTATGCCAGTTTGATTGCAAAATATTGGAAATTCAGTTGAAATCCCAGTTTATAAGCCCAAATGGGCACATTTACACCCTTATGATCGATAAAACCCACCTCATAACTTGCCCCAAACGCCTGTTTGGGCTATAATAAAATGATAAAGTCGTATTATTATTTGGAGAAGATCAATGAGAACTGATTATAAAGGTACAGACAAAGAGGGCAGAATACGTCTAGGTAACCACTATGCTAATAAACAATGGAAAGTAACTGAGCTAGACAACGGATCGCTCGTTCTTGTTCCCATGGTGCCTGTTACTGACGAAGAGGCTATAACTGCATTCAACATTGCACTTCATAGCCACAGAAAAACAATTGATGCTTTACAATGAGAGTGATAACAGCCGATCAAATTATCAATTTTAATAAGCGCATTTGTTCTGAATATGGCAATCAACATGTAATTTTAAATAAAAGCTTAGTTGAGTCAGCAGTGGGTACTGCCTTTTTTGATATGAAAGGGGTTGGCTACGTTCATGGCGAAATTTCAGAAATAGCCGCTGCTTTATGTTTTAAAATTATTAAAAATCATGCATTCGGAGACGGAAACAAACGTACTGCCGCTATATCAAGTATTATATTTTTGAACTTAAATGGATGGAAACTATCTTATTTACAAGATGACTCTGGAACTGAACTCCATAGGGTGATTGAATCTGTGGCAGATAATAAAACGACTGAAAAAGATCTGAAAAAATGGTTTGTAAAGCACGCATACCAGCTTAATGGGCAATAGATCCTCTGCAAAAATTAGAGTAAAACTACATTTGCACCTTGATTCAAAATCTGCTATCGTTGTAAGCAACGATAGCAGTGAAATAGCACTTCTTCACTACACACCAAACTTCATCTAGCTGTTAACAAGATTTGGCTTTCCGTACTTAATGCTGAAATTCCACTCAACCTCATCGGGTTCTTCTATATTCATTTCATACTTGCCCAGCCGAATTATATGCTCTTTGCGATATGGCGAAAAAAATCTCAATAGGTCTTCAGAGACTTCAATGCCATGTTCTGGCGCTAATTTAATCACCCTTGACATCTCTTCAACGGTATATAGCAGAACCATATTTGTTACAAGATGATTATACTTAATAAATTTTCTCTGTTTTACTCTATGATTGCTTTTGATTGTATCGCTTGCAAAAGAAATCCAATCTACGTATTCATTGAATTCTTCACTCTTACAGGTGGCCGCATGAACTTCCTTTCTTAAGTCAAAATCACTTATATATTTAAGAATATAGGCTGTTCTAAGTGCACGCCCAAGCTCTCTAAATGCAAGATATAAATTATTTCGCCCACCGCAATACGCAATTTTATTTAAAAATGCTGATGGCTTTACTTTACCCTCTTTGACTGAAAGTGCAACTCTAAACATTTCCTCTGTATGGTTAATAATACGTTCCCAATTAATTGCACATCCGGTAAACAAGGAGTCTATCACATCAAACTTATCATTTTTACCAGGTTTATAAAGCGTCAGATCTTGTAAGCGTTTAATTCTCGGCATAATTTTAATGCCCAACAAATAAGCTAGCGCAAATATTACAAAACTTTGTGAATGGGTGTCGCCATGCACATACTCTGGCTTATTATATAGGTTAGTTTCTTCAATGCCGTCAAGTAAATATCTACCCTCATATACACCACAGGTTATGAAATTGCTAAATAGCGCAATATAGGTATTAGACACATGATAGTAAGCTATTCCACCATAGCCACGGTAGCGAATATGATATTGAGCCATGAGATTTTTAGAATAGATATTCCATTTTGTTCCATCTACAGAAACGTGCTTGCCATCACCCCAAAGAGTTGGCAAAATAAATTTACTATAAACTTCAACAACCTTTTTAATGCATTTATTTAAGGATACTTCTGAAATATGCTCCGCATTTATTCTACCAATTTGGTTGCGATCAACATCAACTATCGATCTCTCTCCTTCCCTGACGCTTAAATTGCACCCATAACAAAATAGGGTTGCTACCACCTGCTTAAGATGTTCATTCATACGTACCGCATGACCAGATGCACGATCAAAATAGTCATGTAGCCCCAGCCTCTTTGTAATAGTAGCCACTATGTCAAGTAAATTTATTTGTACCATTTTTTCGTCTAGTAGAGAGTCGAGTGCTTTGTAATATTTTGGCTTACTTTTCCCAACTATTTTGCGCAACACTAACTTACCATCTTTTACAGTTGCATTTTCTTTCACATCCAATAGGTCATTTGCCAAATCAAAATTCTTCTTCAGCTCATGTTTTATGTGAAGAACAAAATTAGCTGGTTCTCTTGGTAAATTTACAACCCGAGAGTATTCTTTTATTTTCGACCGGTAATCTGTCCAAGTTATTAATTCATTCTTATAATCTGTATAATCTCGAGATTGGGAAATAAATATTTCTCGGTTTTTAAGACCCTGAACTAATGAGATTATAACAAATAATTCAAATTTTAATTTATCAATTTTATTACCCTTTATTTTGCAAAACGACCTCCATCTAGAGGGCAACCATTTAATGTTAAAAGTGCTATCATCTAAATCGATAGGCTCATTATTTTTGTCATTGGTTTTGTTCAGATACTTTAGCATCTTAAGGGTATCAACTCCTGGTGATTTGCTATCAACCGTTAACATAGTGACGCAACTTAAAATTATTTGTCGGCTCTTAACATATCGTTTATTAAAAAAATAAATATGTTTGTGTTTTGCATAAGCATTATATTCGTCACATGATTGTATTAAAGAGTCTATTTCTGAGACAGTCATGGTTTTTAATTTCTCAGTACATTTACCTTTTTTATAGTCGTACAAAATATCTTTAAATTTATTAATTAACAATTCTGCTTGATCAAGTTTATTCATCATGTATTCATTCAGATCTTCTCTAGCCTCCCGCTCCATGTCATTTATATATTTTATCAACATATATATCAGATCGTCTGTCGCAGATAACAACTGTTGATGAATTACTATAGCAATCAAAGATATTCTTTTTTCTTGTTTTAATCTTTTGATTTTATAAAAGTTATATGAATAGCCCTCTTCATACAAACTATTCAGTTTAACTTGAGGGATGTCCTCAAATAGTATAGGCGATATATTTGCCTCTTTTAGCCACATTAGATGTTTGGAGAAATATTTAATGTTAATAATACTGATTTTTGGAGGCTCTTGTTTTAAGAGACTCCAATTGCTTTCACCTTTTACGCCATAAATTAAAATTTTATCTTTAATATACTTTTTATTCTCCATCGAAACTTTTTTGTATATTAGTTCATAATATCCAGCATTGGTAATTCTTCTGGCTTTTGCACATATTTTTTCAAGGGTAACAAAGTCTGGTAACTCATGTAAGGTTGCAAGCAATTCTTCAATAGTTCCATTGATTACATCTATTAAACTACTTTTTGTTGCCGCTATTTTGAATGCAACAGTGGAAGCAATTTTACTTGTTGTAATAGCGCATTTAAAATATTGTCTTACCTGAGCCATATGTTTGTCTTTCATGCGATCTTTATCGTAACAAAACAGATCGTAGTCGGTCAGGGTTTTTTCTTTTAAGAATGTAGATATATGCGTTACTATATTTTTGGGGCATTTATGAACGTCTATAAAGTACCCTAGTTTTTGATAAGTTTTAAATAGAATGGCAAAACATATTTGAGTGTGAATGTTTAAGGTTTTGTTTACTGTGAATTCTAATTCATCTTTACTTAAAGAATAATGCTGCGACACCACTTTCAGTGGTAAATCATTTGGGATCACTGGATATATAGTCTTATCAATTAATGTCATGGCTAATGCCAATTATCTTAAGTAGTTATCAGTCTTTCAATTATATGATAGTTAAGATGCCAATTGTAAGCATTCATTTGGAAACAGACTTGAAAGTTTAAAAGTAGCATTGGGTTTGAGGTACCTGAGGAGTACCTATCAATTAAAGCTTACTTGCTGACATACATGAAGGGTAAATTTTGCAGTTTGGGCTTCCATTCTCTAGTACCACTTTTATCAATATTAATTTTGATTGGTTTTCCACTAAATTTTATAGCTTTCTTAAAGAATTTTACTGCTGATTTTTTATCACGCTTCGATGATAACACGAAGTCAATGGTATTATTTTCTTTATCAACTGCCCGATATAAATAATGCCAAACACCTTTAATCTTGATATAGGTTTCATCCACTCTCCAGCTCTTACCTACTTTGGCTTTTTTCTTTTTAAATTGGTTTAAGAGCTTCGGTGAATAATGGATTACCCATCTATTAATGGTTGAATGATCA
>JAQGOH010000127.1 GCA_028293705.1 Francisellaceae bacterium
TGCATTTGATTAATGATTTGGTCAACTATTTCATTCATTATATATCCCTGAAAATTAATTCGATTAAATATAAATTTTGATAGCTTAGGGATACTATTAAGAAAATTTGCCCTATATATTTTTTGCATTTGATTAATGATTTGGTCAACTATTTCATTCATTATATATCCCTGAAAATTAATTCGATTAAATTTAAATTTTTGATAACTTAGGGATACTATAAAGAAAATTTGCCTTATATATTTACGGAAGATCCCGTATATTTTGATTTTTAACTATAATGATATATTGTAAATTAGTCAATATAATAACTAATTATTTGATTGTCTTTAAAGAAACTTTCCAAAGATGTGACTACATCATTGTGATTAATTGCGTTTATTGATTGGGCAACCCACTCTACCTATGCCTATAAGAAAATAGGAAAATCTGGCTTTAATATTAAATGAAAACATAAATTATAATATTTCATTATTATTAGATGTTAAATAATTTTGTTCCTTAACATGGTCATTAACAACTTTTAATAAGCCTTTTTTAAAACAAACTCTACTTTCTTCAGGACAATTAATAAATTCTAATAAGTTACCTAATAAAACATAAGCCTCTGGATTATCAGCCATACTTAAATACTGTTCTAAAAAGCTCCGTGCCTTGCCCCATAATTCGGCTCTTAATGCAATTCTACCTAAAGTTAAATATAGATTAGGGCTATTAGAATGAAATTCAACCCAATTTTCAGCTATCTTTAATTGCTGTTCATTATTTTTATGAACAGTTTTTCCATATAAAGCGATTAATCCTTCATCCCAAGTTTGTTCTAAAGACTGTCTTAATATCTGTTCAGCCTCTTTATGTTGCTCTAATTGGATTAATGCTTTGGCATAAACATAAATAAAATTAGTATTTTGTTTAAAAAATTTAGGTAATTGTCCCCAGAATATATTTAATTCTTTTAAATTTTCTATTAATTGATTTAATCTTTCCATATAAATAAGTTTACTAATATTATCCAATTTATGTTGTTCAAAAATTTTTCTTTTTTCTACAGCTGGCAATAATTCCAGCGCTTTTTCCCAGTCTTTTTCATTAATAAATGTTTCAAATAACAATTTTAAGGCATTCGGTTTCTGATAAACTAATTTCTCTAATACTTTTATGGCTTCTGGATTTTGTGATTCTTGACTTTGTTTTAATTGAAATTCCGTATGAATAAGGGTTAATAAACTTTGATCTTTGAAACTATTCGATAAAGCTTTGGCTAAATAGCTTTCTCTTTGAATAGCATCCCCCCGTTCATGGGCTGCTTTTGCGGCAAAAATATAATTCATTAAGGAATATTCTGGATAAATACTAGCCTTGATTAACCATTTTTCTGCATTCAACCAATCCCCCTCGGTAAAAAATTTAAGCCCTCTTTGGGTATTAATAAAAGCTAATTTAATCTCACGATTTTTTAACCAACTTTTAACCGCTGGTGATAGGCGACTTAGAGAATTCAAAAAGATAAACAAACAAGAGGTTAAACTGATTAAAATGAGAATAATAGTAAAAGTTAACCACAGGGGCATCTCTACTGTCCAATTACCATAAGAAAAAAGGGTGTAACCCGGATCATGAGCTATAAATATACCTATGACCGTTGAAACCGCTAAGATAATTATAAAAATGATAATACTGATATTCATAAATTAAATCCCTGCAATATATTAGTTAAATCCCTATAAGAGTTTTCTATTTCAATAAGTTTAGGGCTAAGGTTAATTGTAGAAAGCGAATCTAATTCAGACTTTATATTTTTAATTTTTAAATTATCTCCATCAAAATGTTGAGTTAAAATATTATTAATACTTTGAAGATTAATTGCCATCATAGATGAATTTCGCATTAATACAGCCATTTTAGCTTGCTCAATTAATAAACGACATTGTAGCTCTAATAGAGTTTGTTCTTGAGTATCTAAAATGGGTTCTACAGCCTTATCATGTTTTCTTATTTTAATAATCGATTTAAATTTCTCCAGTGCACCCACTAAGGTTTCAGAATTTGAATTTTTATTCGTAATGAGGGTAGTATCATTACTATCGTCTTTTCCATAGGTTTTAACTGGCAGATTTTCTAAGCGATTCATTAAGCTATCCATTTGAGTTATTATCCTTTCTATATTAGGAAAATTAATTGCTTGGAGAGAATAACTTAAATGATTTACTGAATTTTTTAATAAATCTAACTTTTCTACTTGCAAAGAAAAAGAGTGCGTTAATTTATTTTCTATTAGCTTTAATAATTCATTTGCTTTAATGGGATCATTTAATATAAACAGCGTATTTTTACTTAATTCTAATAAATTGCTAATTTCAATACCAAGATATTTTATGTCACTTAAAGGGATTATTTGTTGATAATTTTTTTGTAGAGATTCAATGTTTTTATGAAGCGCTTCTATCGCTGATAAATTATCTTTAATAGGTATATTATCTACTTTAGTTTTTAATGAAAGATAATCTCTACTAAGTTCTAACAAATGATTATTCATTTTTTCAAATTCTAAGGCTTTAAGATGAGAAACCTCAACATTTAGCAATCTATCCGACAAACTAATAAATAAACTAGATACCGCAATTAATATGCTAAACATACTAAGTGAAAAATAATTTTTAACTTTTTGTTTTTTCATTGCTGAAGGTGAAATAGAATCTTTTAATTCCATCAAAATTGCTCCTTAACATCGGTTTATGGGATATCTATCCACTAAAGCTTGTATAATATGCTCATCATCTGCAGCACTTGCTTCAATAATTGTAGTAAATCCTAAGCTTTCTGCTTGTTTTGTATTTCTTTGACCAACCACTAAAATAGGTATAGATAGAATTTTTGGTTTTTCAATATCTTTAAATAATTTTAAAACATTTCCTATGCTTTCATAACTGGTGGTTATGATGACATCCGCCTTTAAGCTTACCCAATTTACCAGATTGGGGGGGGGTGGGGGAGGCAATATACGCTTATAACTTGTAATATATTCAACCCGTGCCCCACGTTCAACCAGTGTGTCACGAATAACTTCTCTTCCCTTATCTGCTCGAACGATAAGGATAGTTTGATTTTTAATATCATTTAAGCAATTAAGCTTCAAAAAAGACTCACTATTAAAAGGGGGAGTGGTAGGGGTGATAACTTCTTTAATTCCTTGCTCTAAAAGACAGCTTGCAGTTCCAGGACCCACACTCATCCATTGCAGCTTAGGGAAGTTTGTAAAATGTTTTTTTAAATAGGGAATTAATTTTAAAGTAGACGTTTTACTTATAAAAATAATTTTATCAACCCTTGGTATATTTTTTAAGGTTTGTTTTAAATACTTTAGATCGTCTAATAGTTTATTTTCTATTGCCGGATAATAATGAGTGTTACCGCCTAAATTTTCTATTTTTTTTATTAAATTATGTTGAGCCCCTTCCGGGCGAGTAATTAATACGTTTAAATCTAATAAATTACCCACGTTTTTTATAACCTTGGCCTAAATAATAAAATATTGTGTTTTTAATATTTATAATTTTAATTGCGCAATTAAGGCATCAGCCCCTTTATCTAATAAGTCTTGCGCTAACTTTTCACCTAATAGTTTTGCATCTTTAGGCTCGGCTTCCGCCTTTTCTGTAATCATTATTCTACCTGCAGGTTCCGCAACTAAACCTTTCAAATATATTTTTTGGTTTTCTATAAAGGCATATCCCCCTATTGGAGCCTGACAACTTCCCCCTAATTTTGCATTCAAAGCACGCTCTGCTTCTAAACAACTACTAGTAATAGGATCATTCAAAGGTTTAATCAACTCTAAAATGTCCTTATCTTCTTGACGACATTCAATACCTAAGGCGCCTTGTCCTACTGCCGGTAACATATACTTTTCCAATGACTGGGCTACATAGCAATCTAATGATAAGCGGGTGAGTCCAGCATGAGCTAAAACGATGGCATCAAATTCTTTATTTTTAAGTTTTTGTAATCGAGTTTCAACATTGCCCCGTAAAGAAGAAATTTTTAAATCAGGTCGGTAATGTAAAAGTTGAGATTGGCGTCTTAAGCTTGAGGTGCCAACATGTGCTCCTAAAGGCAAATTTTGTAAACTGGGATAATTCATTGAGACAAAGGCATCAAAAGGATTATTTCTTTTGAGTATCGCGCCTATGATAAGCGGATTAGGTAATTCAGCTGGCAGATCTTTCATTGAATGAACAGCAATATCAGCTCGTTTATTTATTAATTCAATTTCTAATTCTTTAACAAATAAGCCTTTGCCTCCTATTTGAGCCAAAGGCTTATCTAAAATCTCGTCCCCTTGCGTAGAAATCCCCTTAATAGTTATTTCTAGCTGAGGGTATAGTTTTAAGAGCGCTGATTTTACCACTTCTGCTTGAATCAGCGCTAAAGGACTTTTACGTGAGACTATTCTAATTTCATGCATAGCTTAAATTTTTAAGGTTGCCAAATAAACTTAAATACGGGGGTTATCAATTATGACTTTCCTTGTCATTTATCCTCACATATTTTAGCCATTCAAACAAGTTCTAAATATAAGCTAAAAAATTTAAACGCCTTTTCCACCACGGCCTTCATGACGAACACCGCCACCTGAAAAACTTCTTTTCTTAGCAGGACTTTTTGGCTTAGTGCTCCATCTATCTTCCATTGGTTTTCTAACGGTATTGGTCTTAGAACCCCATTTATCTTCCAAAGGATTTTTAAAACGTGAATTTTTAAAAGCAGGGCGGCTTGACACCTTAAATCTTGATTCAAGACCTGGAATAGTCAATTTTTCAATTTTCTGTCCAGTGAATCGTTCAATGCGAATTAATCTCGAATGATCTTGAGGACCAACTAAAGAAACAGCCGTCCCTTTAGCACCCGCTCTACCGGTTCGACCAATACGATGAATATAATCTTCAGCGATTTGTGGTAAATCAAAATTAAACACATGAGTAATACCTTTTACATCCAAGCCACGAGCTGCTACATCGGTTGCCACAAGAACTCTTAAATTGCCTTTATGCATTTTACCAATGGTATTGATACGTTTATTTTGTTTCATGTCTCCATGTAATGCAGCACAAACAAAACCTTTATCATTTAAAGAATCGGCCAAATCATCAGCACTTCTTTTAGTTCCTGTAAATACAATTGCTTGCCAGACTTTAGCATCGTTTAATAAATGAGTTAAAATAGCTTCTTTATGAGCAAAGTCATCCGCATGGTGCATTAATTGACTAATAGATTCATGTGCATGTTTATTATTAGCTAATTGAATTTTAACAGGGTTTTTTAGAAAGGCTTCAGCAATTGATTTTACTTTTCCTTCAAAAGTTGCAGAAAAAAGTAAAGTTTGTCTGACTTTAGGTAGGCTTTTAGCAATCAATTCAATATCTTCTTCAAAACCAATATCTAACATCCTATCAGCTTCATCTAAAATAAAAAATTCAATCCGACTAAAATCTACTCTTCCTTTTTTCATATGATCCATTAAACGACCAGGTGTCGCCACCATAATATCTAAAGGGCTTCTTAATAAGCGTTCTTGAGGAGGATAAGGCATACCCCCGGTAATGCTACCAAACTTAATCCGTGTATAAGAACTCATTTTAGCAATTGCATCAGTAATTTGAATGGCAAGTTCTCGAGTGGGGGTTAAGATTAAAACTCTTGGACCACGTCCATCACTAACCGAAGGCGTTTGCAGTATTTGCAATGCAGGTAAAACAAAGGCAAGGGTTTTACCAGAACCGGTTTCAGCTGAGGCTAAAACATCTTTACCTTTTAAAACAGCAGGAATGGATTGTAATTGGATAGGGGTAGGTGTGGTAAATTTATTAGCTTTTAAAGCTTTTTTTATAGGTTCATCAAAATTCATTGCATCAAAAGTTTGGGGATTAACGATCGATAGGGTGTTCTCTTCTGACGAAATAGTTTTCGTTGCACTCATAAGGGCTCCAATAATAACAAAAATTAAAAATAATAATTAATAAAGATAAATCAAGTTTAATGACTTACTATTAATTCACAAGATTTAAAGCACGACTACGATACCTTGTGAATTTAATTTTTGCTGAAATTGAAACTAAGACTGCAAATAAACTTAAAAAAAGGCATGAAGACGAGCTTACACGTCTAAACGTATGACACTATACCAAAGAAAACCATGGAAATCTATAGGTTTTAAAAGATGCATAAAGTAAGGAGATGAGTTAAGGATCAAAATTTATTTTTTTAAGTTTTTAAAAAATGGGTTTGTACCTCAGTTCGACCTTAGATAGGTTATAATATTTTGCAGGATTATTATTTCATATCACTAGGTATGAGCAAATAAAGCTTTTTATAAAAACGAGTTGAAAATTTATAAATAATTTTTGAAATACCAAAAGGGTAATACTTTATTTTGATGATAATACACTAATAACGCAGGAGTATATAATGCAAATTTTTGGCTCGAATTATGGTAACTTAAACCAAATTAATCGTTTTGGCCCGAAGTTTGGTATCTTAGCCCTTAATCGTTTATTAACTGTAGGGGGAGATGTCTCAGCGGAGGAAATTAAAGCCATTCTTAGGATAGTTCCGAATGATAATTTAGACATTCTATTGCCAGGATATGCCCTTCGTTTCGCAGTTGCCACTGGTAATTTGTACAAAGTCAATCTTCTTTTAAAAGTGCCCGGGGTGGATGTCACAGCAGATGATAATGCAGCTATTCGCAGGGCGGCTTCTAATGGTCATTTAGCAGTGGTGGAACGACTTTTACAAGAGTCAAACGTGGATGTCACAGCAAATGATAATGCAGCCATTCGCAATGCAGCGTACAGGAATCATTTAGCAGTGGTAGATATTATTTGTGAAACTTTACGGTTACAAATTGTATCTGATTTCTATGCACCTTTAAGAGGGAAAGATGAAGGTTCATCCCATAAAAATATAAAAGACTTAAAACTTAAATTCAAAGAAGCGGTTTTCACTAAAATGGGTAAAATTGATAATATAAAAACCCTTATAGAGGAAAAGATTATTCAAAAAACATTTCAGCAATATGAAAGACAAAAAGCCTTACATGAATGTATTGGTATGCCTTTGCCTTTGGAGATATTAGGATATATTTCCGATTTTGATGAAAGCTTAAACCAAAAACCTAAAACCTAAAAGAAATCATTCATTAAAAGAAAAGCCTAGTGAGACTCAAACAAATAAGCAATTAGAAGATATCCAATTAAATCTTAAAAAAGAAAATTTTATTCACGAGCGAAATAATATGTTGAGCCAAATGCATATTGAGCTTCAAGAGTATTTTGATGAGAAATCAAAGGCTCCAAGCTGTAAAATAGAAAATAATAATTCAGAAAGTATAAAGTTTAAAGTGAATTGAAAACTATTATGCAGGCACAAAATGGGAACACATTTAGGTAAGATTTGCCCCCTGCTTCGTTGGTAAGAATTTGTATAGTAAATTAATTTTTAAATGGCCAAAGTATTCTGTTATACTTTTGCTCTTTTTAACTAAAGATTTAATCTAAATGACTTATTCAACCGATCTCCGAGAAAAAGCAATCAAATAT
>JAQGOH010000128.1 GCA_028293705.1 Francisellaceae bacterium
TTTACACAACATTCTTAGTAAGGATTGTATTATATCCTTAAAAACTTTAATTTTTTTCAGGCACGACTTTGTCATTTTTTTTGACGTTCATAAATCCACCTGTTGCAATTAATTTTTGCCATCTTAACAAAAAATTAATACGGAATCCGTACTCAATATGGACCCTAAAGGACTTGGAAGACACAGAAAGCTGAAATCATATCCATTAATTTTTATATATGATTTTGTGGATATCAAGTTTTTCGTTTATACTCTAATAGGTTAAATACTAAACTTGTTACGGCAATCTAATTGAAAAATTTTACACGGCGTAGAGGCAAGCAGTTTCCAGCATGAAACCGATCATAAAGACGGGTTTCAAACCCGAAAATGTTTAATTCGAAAAAGTTTTAAGAACAAACCCAAAAGCGATTCTTAATATTAGCAAATGAGAATTAAACAAAAAAATAGCCCATTAAAATAATTAAAAATAGATTTAAATGATTTTGTGCAAATTGGTCCGAATTTTTTTTATAAGATTAGATTCCAAGCCTTTAAAAGCTAACATTTCTAGTGCAGGGGTCCTATTACCGTTACAAGCAATTCTTCTTGCAACAGGTAAAATAAAAATTTTAAATTTTAAAGAACGATAAAGTTTTAAAATCCTTTGAGTGGCTTGGTTAGACACAACTACTGGGCCAGGATGAGCTGCAAGCCAAGTTGCCAATCTTAGCTGATCACCCCAGTTAAAACCATGAGTATAATATTTTGTAAATTCTACATCATAAGGTGGATCGGCATACACGAATTCATTACCTTGCAATTTAAGTTCCTGGAAATCTCCCTGTCTTATATCCCAATTATTTAAAATACTTTTATAATCCTGAAAATCCTTTCTGTAATGAATGGTTTTATATTGACCAAAAGGCACATTATATTCACCACTATTATTAAAACGACACAAACCATTGAAACCAGTTTTCATCAAAAAATAAAATAAACTAGCAGCCTCAGGAGTGGCATGTTTTTTATTACGGATTAAATTATTAAATTTTTCGCGTATTCTATAATAATATTCTGAATCGTTTTTGAATTGATAAGGAACAACTAGTCCTTTTTTTACTTGTTTATAAAAATTAATTAAGTGAATATTAGCATCATTCAAGAGCGCTTCTTTGGGGTTTAAACCTAAGGTTATAGCCATACCACCTGTAAAGGGTTCAACAAGTTTTATGCCCTCATAAGCTTGCCAAACCTCTTTCAAAATGGGAATTAACCAACGTTTGCCCCCAGCCCATTTTAATAATGGCTTCAATTCTTTGCTCCTGAGATGGTTGCTGCTTTTTTAATCAAGTTCTGCTACAAAGCGCCAATGTTTATCTAAACCTACTTTTATACCAATACGAGGAGTGGTTTTAAATTTAGGAGTATGTTTCATGCAAGCCACGTAAAAATCAGGGCTAGTGGTAATATTTACTTTATTATGCTCAGTTGTGATACCCAAGCCTCGACATAGTTTTCCAGGTCCGTCTAAATGTACATTTGAGCCATCTAAAAGTTTGACACCCCTAATTAATACCCCAGCTGGAAAACCTTCTCGTTCCGTTACAAAATTAAGACAATAATACATACCATAAATTAAATAGACATAAGAGAATCCAGGCTTTCCAAACATAACTTCCGTTCTAGGAGTCTTTCCCTTAAAAGCATGTGAGGCGGGATCATCTAATCCTAAATAAGCCTCGGTTTCCGTAATCATCCCTTTTTGATTTTTGAAGACTAATATTTTACCGAGTAACTGCTCTGCCACCAGTAAAGTTGGTTGATTAAAAAAAGTACGTTTTAATTTTTTCATCAAGGTTAATGCCATTTAAAACTATTTATCAATATTAACAAGAGGATTTACGAATAGCAAAAAGTAAAAGGGTTTAAATAATGCTTAGATTAAATATAAGTATTACAACTAAGTTTGATAATTAAGTTATTATAGAAATCAATCGATTACAGAATTTTAATTTTGGCTCACCCACCAAATTGAAAATAAGAATATTGCTCTTAGCAATTGAATGTGCTATTGCGATTAACTTTAACCGATTTATAATCTGGGCTAGGGACGGGCAACCATTTGTAAAAATAGGTAAATTATATCCAAAATTTTGTATCCGGAAAATCGCGGTAAGATTTGATTAACTTTAGAACGATTAGCATTCAAAATAATCATTACTCGACGATACCTTTAACTAAGGCTCACCTAGAATATTTCGAATGTGTGCTAATAAGTCTGTATAAAACTCAGAATTAAAAGATGGATTAACTCATCTTTTTTCAAGCAAAAAGATGAGAACCAGACACAAGCAAAGCAGTAGTAATCTGTACCTTCCATACCAATCTCTGGCTGTCCGAAATTATTTTTCCAGAGCTAAATCAATTAATCCCTGTAAAATGTTATTTTCAACACTTTTTGTATCCATCATTCATTTTACGGCTTTTATTATATCCTTCAGAAATTTCACTTCTGAACATTCCTTCGATAATAAATCGTTTTGCACAACTGACCTGACACCATCACATCTCCCCTTTATGCAAAATAAAAGTTTATGAAAACTAAAGACTGGGTGTTCGATATCTCAAAGCATGATTCTTCATTAAAAATATACTAGAATTAATTAGGGATTTAAAAAAATTGAGTATGGTAATGATAGCGTCGCTAATTTCAGTAATTATTTAAAGGCATCCCTGCCAATAAATAATCTTCAAAAACGCGACGACTGATTAATATGCCGCGCTCGTCCTCGTCAACCATATGCTATTTAGCATTTA
>JAQGOH010000009.1 GCA_028293705.1 Francisellaceae bacterium
AGAACAAACCGATTATTTTGTCAGTTATGGAACCCCCAAAGCATGGAAAGGTCATGCTTCTTATAAGGGATATATTCCAGCAGATGGGGAAAGCTTTGTAAAAAAATTGAATCAACATGGTATCAGTTTAGTGCTACATAATGGAGGCCATCTTCAAAATAAGGCTCCAAGTGGTCGCATTTTTGAAGCTGCAGCAGCTGCTGCTGTTATTATTTCGGATGAGCATGCTTTTGTAAAACGCGAATTTAAAAATAGTGTGCTCTATATCGATCATCGAAAATTTGATTTATTTTCTCAAATTGAGAAACATATGCAATGGATCAAAGCAAATCCAGAAAAAGCCCGGGCTATGGCAGAAAAAGCCCATCAAATCTTTCTCCAGAAATTTACTTTAGAAGACCAATTAAATCATTTATATAACAATATACAGTTTTACAAATAGTTAATTAAATAACATATTAATTTAACTTGACAAAATAAAGAGAACTCTTGAAAATAAGTCCCTTACATAAAAGTAAGAATCTCTTAGGCTATGTAGCTCAGCCGGTTAGAGCGCGGCACTCATAATGCTGAGGTCGGTGGTTCGAGTCCACCCATAGCCACCACTTATCCTATTATTGTTTTACTCAAATTATATTTAAATGAAAACAGTTTACATCAAGACCCAAGGCTGCCAAATGAATCAATATGATTCTTCTAAAATGGCAGACTTATTACATGCCAGTCACGGTATTACATTAGTTGAAACCCCAGAATCTGCTGACATTTTATTATTAAACACTTGTTCTATCCGTGAAAAGGCCAAAGAAAAAGTTTTTTCAGAACTGGGTCGTTTTCGTAAATTAAAAGATAAAAGACCTGAAATTGTAATAGGGGTTGCAGGTTGTGTGGCAAGTCAAGAAGGCAAAGTAATCCGTGAACGAGCCCCTTATGTAGACTTAGTTTTTGGGCCGCAAACCTTACACCGCTTGCCTTTATTATTGAATAATTTAAAAAAAGAAAATAAAGCCCAGATAGATATTAGTTTCCCCGCTATTGAAAAATTTGATAATTTACCTGAGGCACGGGTAATTGGACCGACAGCTTTTGTGTCTATTATGGAAGGTTGCAATAAATTTTGCAGTTTTTGCATTGTACCTTATACCCGTGGTCAAGAACTAAGCCGCCCTTTTGATGACATTATTGCAGAGGTGGTAAGCTTAAGTGAAAAAGGGGTTAGGGAAATAACCTTACTAGGTCAAAATGTCAATGCTTACCAGGGCCTGATGCATAATGGCGAAACCGCAGATTTAGCTTTATTGATAAGCTATATTGCAGAAATTGATGAGATTTGGCGCATTCGCTTTACCACCTCTCATCCTAATGAGTTCTCCGACAATCTCATTGAGGCCTATGCCAGTATTCCAAAATTAGCCAATCATTTGCATCTGCCTGTTCAAAGCGGCTCAGATAGAATCTTAAGTTTAATGAAGCGTAATCATACCGCACTTGAATATAAATCCAAGATCCGAAAATTAAGAAAGGTACGGCCCGATATTTTAATTTCTTCTGATTTTATTGTGGGTTTTCCCAATGAGACCGATGAAGATTTCGAAGGGACTATGAATTTAGTCCAAACCCTTGGGTTTGACCAATCCTATAGTTTTATTTATAGTCCAAGACCTGGTACCCCAGCCTCTTTATTAGCGGATGAAGTCCCGCTTGACATAAAAAAACAACGCTTAGCCATTTTACAAGCCCGTTTAAATCAACAAGGTCAAGCTTATAGTGAGTTAATGCTCCATCAAAATCATGAGGTTTTGGTAGAGGCGCCCTCTACTAAAGACCCACGCATATTAAGGGGGCGAACCAGTAATAACCGAGCGGTGAGCTTTAGCGGCGACCTTTCATTAATTGGTAGTTTACAAACTTTAAAAATAACTCAAGCTAAAATTAATACACTTTGGGGCGAATTGCTGGAGGTTTAACCTTACTTAATTAAACTTTGAGAAGAAATTAATTAATTTCTTACTTTCATAAACAATAAATACCGATTATTCTTTGTATTGAGGGATCTTACAATCCCAAAAAGGAAATAAACTCAAAGTGAATGATGAAAATCCAACTTTAGAAATTACTTTAATGCCTTATGATAACCGCCGCATCATCAATCTGTGCGGTCGATTTGATGAGCACCTTCGTCAAATAGAAAAAGGCTTAGGGGTTGAAATTATTAATAGAGGTAATATTTTCTATATTAAAGGTCAGGCTTTAAATAATGAAACCGCAATGCTTATTTTACAGACTTTATATAAAGAAACCCATTCCCATAAAGAAATAACCCCCTCTCAGGTACAAGCTTTATTACAGCACTGTCTTTCAAGTTCAGATAAAGGAAATACAACTATTTTAAATCCCAATAAAACTTCAATTAAAACTCGTCAAAGCGAAATAAAAGCTAGAAATGAAAACCAACAATTATATCTAAAAAATATGCAAACCAATGTTATTAGCTTTGGGGTAGGTCCTGCTGGCACAGGAAAAACCTATTTAGCGGTAGCAGCAGCTGTAGCAGCACTCGAACAAGAACGTATTAAACGCATTTTGTTGGTAAGACCGGTGGTTGAAGCCGGTGAGCATTTAGGTTTTTTACCAGGTGATTTAAGTCAAAAGATCGACCCCTATCTTCGACCGCTTTACGATGCCCTTTACGAAATGTTAGGTACCGAAAGAGTCGTTAAATTAATAGAAAGACAGATTATAGAAATAGCTCCTTTAGCTTACATGCGCGGGCGTACCTTAAATGATGCCTTTATTATTTTAGATGAAAGTCAAAATACGACTATTGAGCAAATGAAAATGTTTTTAACTCGTATTGGGTTTAATTCAACCGCTTTAATTACAGGGGACATTACCCAAATTGATTTACCTAGAAATAAAAAATCGGGTTTAAAACAGGCTATCGAAATTCTACAAGATATTCCTAATATTAGTTTTACCTTTTTTAATAATAAAGATGTGGTACGCCATCCTATTGTTCAGAAAATTGTTGAAGCCTACGAAAACTATGAAGCAAAATTTACTCCCCACTCCAAAGATAAAAATGATGAATATTGATTTAGATTTACAAGTCGCCACTTCTGTTAAAACCCTTCCCCACCCTTCTCAAATACGCGAATGGGTAAGTCATACCTTACAAGATAGGGTAAATAGCGCAGAAATTACCATCCGTATGGTTGATTTTGAAGAGAGCGCCCAATTAAACGAACGTTATCGTAAAAAAAAGGGAGCGACTAATGTTTTATCTTTTCCCTATCATGTAATGCCGAATATGGATGTAGAACTTGTGGGCGACATTATTATTTGTGCCCCAATTGTTGAAGCAGAAGCCGAGGAACAAAATAAAGCCATACTTGCGCATTGGGCACACATGGTTATTCATGGACTGTTACATTTATTAGGATTTGATCATCATAACGATGAAACGGCAAATGAAATGGAAAGTTTAGAAACCGAAATTTTAGTCCACCTTGGATTTCCGCCCCCTTATGGAGATACTTTTTTAGTATGAATACTGATAAGCCTTATCCCGAGTCTATTAAATCATGGTTTGCGAAGTTCTTAACCTTCATCAAAAAAAAACCTAAAGATCGAAATCAATTAATTGATGTCTTAAGAGAAGCAACCGAACGCCAATTATTAGATGCCAATTCTCTGGGCATGATAGAAGGGGTGCTCGAAATGGCAAAACTTCGAGTCCGAGATATTATGATTCCGCGTTCACAAATGGTTATCATAGAAAAAAATATGTCCTTGGAAGAAATAGTATCCTTAATTATTAAAACCGTACACTCGCGATTTCCGGTGATTGGTGATAATAAAGATGAAATATTAGGGGTATTATTAGCGAAAGATTTATTAAATTACAGCTTTAATCAAACCACCATTCCTTTTAGTATTCAAACTGTCATTCGCACTCCATTTTTTGTTCCAGAAAGTAAACGCTTAGACGTCTTACTTCAAGAATTTCGTTCTAATCGTAACCATATGGCCGTGGTGGTTGATGAATATGGAGGCATCACAGGTCTTGTGACCATTGAAGATATTTTAGAAGAAATTGTAGGGGAAATCGAAGACGAATACGATATTGACAATGATCAATTAATTAAAAAATTTAAAAGTAATGCCTATTCAGTCAATGCTTTAACTCCTATCGAAGAATTCAATGATTTTTTTAAAACAAAATTAAGTGCTCGAGATGTAGAAACCATTGGTGGGCTAATTCTGCAACAATTTGGGCATTTACCCAAACGGGGTGAAACCCTTGAAATGGATAATTTTGTTTTTAAAATTTTAAGGGCTGATAAAAGAAGAATTATTTTACTTCAAGTTACTCTTAAAAATTGATTTTAACTATAGATTCACCATCTTTAATTCAAATAAAACACCAAAGAAAGTTGTAATTTTTCAGCAGTATTATTCATTATCTATCCCCTGAAAATTTAACTCTTATATTTTAGCCCATAAAATATTACGCTAAAAGCATATAAGCAAACTAGCGCACAAAAGTTAGACCGTTCTTTAAATATATAAATTACTGCGTCTGCATTTAATAGAGATTAGCAATAGGTGATATTAAAAAGACTGTAGGTCGAATATTTTTCACAGATATTATTTTGTCGTGATTGGTCTGGCATACCCAATAATTAAACCCTTAAAAAATTTTAAATACGTTTTAAAGCTTTTAGATTTTTTTTCTTGTAATAAAAATGATTTAAAATTTTTGTAAAACTATGATAGGCTAATTTTTAAAGAAGGTATTTTACGAGTTAAAGCCAAAAGTTGTTTAGGTTGTAAAAACTGAGTGAGTGTTTTGATAAGAAAAATATTTTTGATTTTAACCTTTTTAATTGAATAGTTAGAGGCTTTTATGATTAAAAACCAACAACCTAAGGGTTTTTCATTAATCGAATTAATGGTAGTTATTGCAATTATTGGATTATTAGCAGCTATAGCTATTCCTTCTTATAAAAATTATGTCCGTCGATCCCAGTATGTGGAAATGTTTCCTATTTTGGAAAATTTTAAAACACAAATATTAGAATATTACAATAGTAATGGTGCCTTTCCTCCCTCTGTAAGTAATTGTCCTAAAGGAACTTATTGTACTTTCAATCAAACTAATGGAGGAACAGCCAATACTACATTCACTCATAACAATACAGCTTATGGAAGCAATGGTTCCCCGGTAATGTATGTTTGGGTTGTCACCGTAGATGGAAATGGATTTGCAGATGGCAATACTTTTGGCTTATTATTCACAACTGATTCTTCCCAAACAAAAGTTACTCCCTACTGTGGATGTTGGAATATAGGCTACTGTGCAAAAATTTTATCCTATTTGCCATCTAGCTGTAACCGAACTGATTTATCTACCTTATAATTAGTCATGCTAGGGTAGCGGTATGTTCGATCCGACGAATATTTTTAAGTCCTCATTAATCATTTCGTTAATAAAATGTTGCTGTTTATTTTTTTTCAACTCAAATACTTGAGTTTTAAAAAGGAAATCTCTTTATATACTTAGGTCTATATACATAATTTTTATAAGAAAGAAAAGCAATCATTCTAACAATCTGATAACTACAATAAACCACTATTGATTCAGTCAATGGAAATCCTTGGCAGGTTTCACCACTACACTAAGACTAAACCTCTAGTGAATCATTGCTGGATAACTGAAAAATAAAAAATGAATAACATTCAATACAAAATGCGCAAAAATACTCGCTTCAATTGATTGGGTTTTATAATATATAAAACCAAACATAAGCCCTGCCAATCCTGCTAAAATCATATAAACTTGTCCCCCTTGATAATGGGAGAGTGCAAAAATGAAAGAAGCAATTAATAAGCTTAAAATTCGTCCAAATCCTGAATTAAAGATAAGGGATAATTTACCCTGAATAAATCCCCTAAATAAAACTTCCTCAGTTATACATACCAACAATAAATTATTCAGTGCCCAAATCCCAAAAATAGTAGGAAGCTTAGGATCCCATTGCATAAAATTAAAATGAATTCCTAGGCCTAGTATAAGAGTGATACCTAAAACCATATAAACGTAGGTATTGCGTATCGCCTTAATTATTTCTGATAAGCCTTTTAAGGGTATATTGGCAAAACCTAATAAAAATAAACCAATTAAGGGTTTATCCAAATTTAAATACATATCAAGAGGATAGGTATTAGAGCTTAATTTCATTTTAGGAATAACTAACCAATTGTGAATGGCTTGATGAGTTAAATGAAAGTAAAGCAAAAATGCAGATATAAAAAATAATAAATTAGCCACTAATTTATAAGTTTTATCTTCAATTTTAAAAATACAAGCTGTTATAAACCCACAATTAATAAGAAAAATTAACCCAGCAAAATGCACTTGTTTTAAATAAAAGGCTAAGAGCATGCTAGCACTTAAAAAAAACATCCATAAATAAGGAACTCGTTTACACCAGGTAGTTAAAATACTCAAAGACAAACTAAGATAAGTTAAACTTAATAGTGGCTGATTTAAAAATAACTGATAACTATAGCGCATATTTTATCCCTTACCTTTAGTTCGAGTACTGTTAGGCTCGGCATTTTTTTCGATAAAATCGATAATTTTACTAGCCACATCAATACCAGTGGTGCCTTCTATTCCTTTTAAGCCGGGAGAAGAATTCACTTCTAAAACTACCGGCCCATGATTAGAACGCAGAATATCTACCCCTGCTACATTAAGTCCCATTACTTTAGCTGCTCTGACCGCAGTACTACGCTCTTCTGGGGTAATTTTGATAGCACTACCCTTTCCCCCTCTATGAATATTAGAGCGGAATTCGCCAGGTTTCGCTTGGCGCTTCATGGTAGCAACTACCTTATCCCCTACTACAAAACAGCGGATATCACTGCATTCTGCTTCTTTAATAAATTCTTGGATTAAGATAGGCACTTTTAATCCCGCAAAGGCTTCTATCACGCTTTCTGCAGCCTTGGGGGTTTCTGCTAAAACAACGCCCATGCCTTGGGTTCCCTCTATTAATTTAATCACCACAGGGCTCCCCCCCACCATTTTTAGCAAATCTTGAGTGTCATCAGGGGAATGAGCAAAACCTGTAATGGGTAACCCAATTCCTTTACGAGCTAATAACTGCAAAGACCGTAATTTATCACGCGAACGAGATATGGCAACTGATTCATTCACCGGAAAAATACCCATCATCTCAAATTGCCTTAAAACAGCAGTTCCATAAAAGGTAATAGAGGCCCCAATTCTTGGAATAACCGCATCAAAGCCTTCCACCTTTTTACCGTCATAATGGACAGAAGGTTTATGTGAGGCAATATTCATATAACATCGCAAAGTATCAATTACCTCAACCTCATGGCCTCGCTCTTGTGCCGCTTCAACCAATCTCGCGGTGGAATAGAGTTTTTTCCGCCGTGATAAAATCGCTATACGCATAATTATCCTTTCTTATTAAATATGCTATAAGTATACCTTGCTTTTTGGGACTTTTATAACCGCAATGTTAGATAAAATTATTGGTGGTAGTTCACGTTTTTCTTATATTACTGCTTTAATAGCAGGTGCCCTTTTACCTTTAGCCTTAGGACCAAAGCACTGGGCAGTATTTGGTTTTATTTCCCCTTTGTTATTACTATGGCTTTGGCATAATACCTCTACGGGAAAAGCTTGCCTATTGGGATTTAATTATGGCATAGGCTTTTGGGGAGTAGGGATAAGTTGGGTCATTAATAGTATATATATTTTTGGCGGGACCCCTATTTATTTAGCAGTTCTTATTACTTCCCTCCTTGTCATCTCTTTTTCAATTTTTTTTGTGATACACGCCTTAATTTTTAAAATATTTATTACCAAAAAAATGGGTTTACAAATCTTATTTGGCTTTCCAGCACTTTGGGTTTTATTTGAATGGATAAGAGGGTGGCTTTTTACAGGATTCCCATGGGCTTATTTAGGTGTGACGCAACTCGATACTCCATTAAAAAATTATGCGCCAATTGGAAGTGTTTATTTAGTTTCTCTCAGTGTAGTTTTAATAAGTTCAGCTTTATTTGGCGTAATTAAAGGTAATAAAACCTGTAAACTGTTTTCTTTAATTATAATTCTGTTAACTTTTTTTGGAGGAATTAAGCTCGAGCGAGAGTGGACTTATTCAAAAGATAAAGCTAAAACCCTTACTATTATTCAAGGTAATCTTAAACCTTTTGACAAACATACTCTTAATGATCCCTTATCTTCAGCTTGGAATACTTATGGGCAACACCTGGAAGGTAATTGGACAGATTTAGTATTATGGCCTGAGGGGGGTATTACCGCTTTTTATGATGAATCCCATTCTTTACTCAATACTTTAAACCAATTAGCTTTAGAAAAACGCTCTGCCTTAGTAACGGGGATATTCTTTGAAGGGCCTGATAATACTCATTACAATAGTGTTATTACTTTGGGATTTGCTACGAGGGGCTACTATCATAAACGCCACTTATTACCCTTTGGGGATTATTATCCTTATGCTGAATATTTGAAAGATTTAGTTCATTTTTTTAATCTTCCCATGTCTAATAATACACCAGGTCCAAGCTCCCAATCTTTACTAAAAGCCACTAATTTTACTATGGCGCCTTTTATTTGTTATGAAATTGCTTTCCCACAATTAGTTAAAGACTCCTTAAATCAAGCTGATGTCATTATTAATTTAAGTGAGGATGGATGGTTTGGAAATTCCTGGGGGCCATACCAACACCTTGATTTAGCCCGTATGCGAGCTCTTGAAACAGGCCGTTATGTATTGCGCTCTACTCCCACCGGAATCTCTGCAATTATTAAACCTAATGGGAAAATTGATAACTTTGCAGCATTAGGTAGTTTTTCAATATTAAAAGGTCAATTTTATAAGATGCAAGGCAATACCCCTTGGCTTTTATATGGTATCGGTCCTTTTATGACAATTATTACCATAAGCTTAATTATAAGTTTTAATTACGCATTATTTAAAAAAAATCCAACATAATATTAATGTTGGGATACTTTTAAAAAACAAATATAAATGAATAGGTTACTTAATAAAGTTATTGACTTAAATAAATAATCTTGAGATTATATCATTAAATTTGCATAATTATTAATTATGGAGACAGAGAAAATGACTTTAAACGAAGAAGCTTTTTCATTACTTATCAAATGTTCAAACCCCAATGAATTGAATTTAGTTCCTTTACTTGCAGATACTCGGTTAGAATTAGAAAGCTTAGATGTCTCCCAACAAGTAATTTTAACCAATAAAATATTGAAGCCTTCTAATGGGGATGTGGAATTCCGGATAGAGTTTGATTTTTGTGGTGCTGACTATCGAAATGTTTCGTCTGTTTCTCCTACCTCGCTCGAACTAATGAATCATATTAATCATTCATTAGAATTTATTTCAAGTGTGGCCCAAGCTATTACCTATGGTAATTTTGCATATTTTAGTTTTTATTTTTCTTACATTGAAGTAGAAAATATTAGCCTTATTCCTCGAATATTAATAAATTCTGAAATAAAAATTCGATTATTAGAACTTGATAACTGTAAAATTAGAAAAGACTTTTTCACATCAATGCAAAGCTTAATTGGCTTTACCGTATTAAAATTAGATTTAACACACATCGATTTAAACCATCAGGATATCCTTAGTATAATTCCTATACTTTCTAAAATGAAAACTCAAACTTTTAGTTTTTGTTCTGACGTTTTAAATAGTAAAGAAGTGGTATCTATTATTCAGGCTTTAGCAAGCACTTCAGTCAATAAGATATATTTTGATGAAACAATTTCCCATGAAAGCTTTGAGACAGTTCATTTAATTAAAGCGTTCAATAAAACCTTAATTCAAACTCTCACATTAAATGATATAAATTTGGAAGACAATACAATATTATCTGCAATTTCTAAAACTAATATTCATACGCTTAAAATTATTCCTAGAACTGATGACATTGAAATAGATTCTGTTGAATTCGATGCCAATAATTTTATTCAATATTTAAAAGGTAGTAACATTATAAGCTTGGTATGGGAAGATCATGAGCTAGAAAATACCCAAATGATTGAAAAGATGTTACAATTCAATCGAAATTTTCTTGCTAAATGGCAAGGTAATGCTTTGAGTCATATTTTTCAATATAAAAGTTTGCCCCAAGATCTCACTAAACATATTTTTGGGTTTTTAAAAGAAAAAATCGCTTTTGATGGTAGTGTCTATCCTAGTCTGCCTTATTCAAAGGAAGCATCTCATTTCGAATTAGGAGTGGCAGTCGGATTACATAAACTTCAACAATTAAAGAAATCTTATCCCTATAATTTAACTGCTAATCAACAACATTATATCTTAAATGAACTAAATCAAACTAAAAGCGAGTTAAACAATTTACAGGTCTTAAATAAACATTTAACCCAACAACAAGAAGTCTTACAAAATAAATTCAATACTTTAGAACAAGCTTTCCATAGTCTTCGCGAAACTATAACCACTCAAGCTAATTATTTTAGAAATATGCCTGCCCCTATCAGTATTGATGCTTATCCTAATAACAGCGGAGTCTTTACTCAAACCCGGCAGCTTAATCCCATCGCTAATCAATTAGAGTTAGTGCTTCAACGTCTAAGAAGGACCCATTCTCAAATGGATGATAGTTTTGAACAAAATCAAGCTCCTAATACCAGACCTCGCTTAGAATAATGATTATTAACAAAATCATATTAACCGTTATTAGTTAATAATTTTTGATGAAGATTTAGATAAGATATTTTTATGTGTTAGTTTGCTTTCTAATATTTTTCTACTACCTTTGAGACTTTTTATAGGCAGTTATTTTTTTCAGCCCCAAATCTTCTTTAACTTGGTATTAAAGAAGCCAACACCTATGATATTCTAGAAAACTCTTTAAACTATATTATGAAAACGGTGTTTTATGCTTGACTCTACTTATAATCCCACTTCCGTGGAACAACAAGCTCAATCCTTTTGGGATGCTCAACAAACTTTCAAAGCTACTGAAGACTTATCTAAAGAAAAATTTTATTGTCTTTCTATGTTTCCTTATCCTTCTGGCAACTTACATGTAGGCCATGCACGCAATTATACTTTAGGCGATGTCATAAGCCGTTTTCAGCGCTTAAATAATAAAAATGTATTGCAACCCATGGGCTGGGATGCTTTTGGGTTACCAGCAGAAAATGCTGCCCTTAAAAATCGTACTCAACCGGCGAGCTGGACTTATAAAAATATTACTCATATGAAAAAGCAACTAAAAAGTTTAGGTTTTGGTTATGATTGGGATCGAGAAATCACCACTTGTCGTCCAGAATATTATAAATGGGAACAATGGTTTTTTATTCAATTATATAAAAAAGGCTTAGTCTATAAAAAAGATGCCATGGTGAATTGGGATCCGGTCGATCAGACCGTTTTGGCAAATGAACAAGTGATTAATGGGCATGGATGGCGCTCTGGAGCTAAAGTCGAACGTCGTACTATCCCCCAATGGTTTCTGAAAATTACCCATTATGCAGATGAATTGTTAGAGTCCTTGGATACCTTAACAGAGTGGCCGGAACAAGTGCGGGTAATGCAAGCAAATTGGATTGGAAGAAGCACGGGGGCCATGATCAAGTTTGAGCTTGAAAACAATATTTCAGAACCGATAGAAGTATTTACCTCTCGTCCTGACACTTTAATGGGCGTTAGTTTTTTAAGCATTGCCCCAGAACATCCAATTGCAGAATTAGCAGCACTTAATAATGCAGACATATTCAATTTTTTAAAAGATTGTATGCGTTTACAAGTCGCCGAAGCAGAAGTGGCTACCCTTGAAAAATTAGGAATTGATACCGGTATTAAAGCTGTTCATCCTATTAGTGGTAAGTTAGTACCGATTTGGATTGCGAATTTTGTATTAATGAATTATGGCACAGGCGCTGTAATGAGCGTGCCCGCTCACGATGATCGAGATTTTGAATTTGCCAAAAAATATAATTTACCGATTACTCAAGTCATAGCTAGTATTAATAAAGAAGAAATAATCGACCTTCAAAATAAAGCCTATACTTCTACTGGTACTTTAATCAACAGTCAGGATTTTAATGGTCTTACATCGCTTGAAGCAAGTGCTAAGATTATTGCTAAATTAAAAACCTTAAATTTAGGGCAAGCTCATACTAACTACCGTTTACGAGATTGGGGCATTTCACGCCAACGGTATTGGGGTGCACCTATCCCGATGATAAATTGTAAAAGTTGCGGTACTATTCCGGTCCCTGAGAAAGATCTCCCAGTTATTTTACCAGAGGATGTCGGTAACTTCGAGATAGGCTCTCCCCTTAAGAAAAATCCTGATTTTTATAATTGTATTTGCCCTATTTGTAATAGCGAAGCCCTAAGAGAAACTGATACCTTTGATACATTTATGGAGTCCTCTTGGTATTATGCCCGTTTTGCTTGCCCTGATTTAAAGAATAATATGTTTGATGCCAGAGCACATTATTGGTTACCCGTTGACCAATACATTGGCGGTATTGAACATGCAATTCTTCACCTTTTATATGCCCGTTTTTTTCATAAAGCGATGCGCGATTTAGATCTCGTAAAATCGGATGAACCTTTTAAACGTTTATTAAGCCAAGGAATGGTTTTAAAAGACGGTGCTAAAATGTCAAAATCAAAAGGGAACACCGTTGACCCTGCAGCTTTAATCAAACAATATGGTGCGGATACGGTACGTTTATTTCTCATGTTTGCAGCTCCACCCGAGCAATCTTTAGAGTGGTCTGATGCAGGAGTGGAAGGCGCATTCCGATTTTTAAAAAGATTATGGCATTTTACTGTTGAACATATAAAAGAATATTCATTGATAGAATTAGCCCCTATATCAAACCAAGCTCATTTCAATTCAGCACAAAAACAATTACGTTTAAAACTCCATCAAACGATTCAAAAAGTCAGTGATGATATGAATCGTCGGTATACTTTTAATACCGCGATTGCGGCAATTATGGAATTAATGAATGTACTACACAAATATGTCGTAAAGGATAATTTGGATAGAAGTCTGATTCATGAGTCCTTAAAAGCAGTTTTAGTGATGTTGTCCCCTATTGTACCCCATATCACTCATATTCTTTGGTACCATTTAGGGCATTCTAAAGCTATTATTGATGAAACCTGGCCGGTGCTAGACTTAGAAGCTCTTGTGCAAGATGAAATAGAAATGGTAGTGCAAGTAAATGGAAAATTAAGGGCTCATTTAATGGTAAGCACTAATATTGATAATAAAGATTTAGAAAAGCTTGCATTAGATACCCCTGCTGTTCAAAAATATCTTAAAGATAAAACGGTTAAGAAAATTATTGTTATAGCAAAAAAATTGGTTAATATTGTTGTTATTTAATAAAGGTAAAAAAATGTTAAATCCTACCCAGCCTTTTAATAAATTATCGAAATATGTAATTATTATCTTTTCTGTAAGTATGTTGTTAGGCTGTGGATTTAAGTTAAAAGGCTCAATGCCTTTATTTAATAAGTTTAAAGTACTTTGCATTTTACCAGAACAAATGAACGATCCCTTCCAGCGTTTATTAAAGCAAAGTTTCATAGCTCAAGGCATTCATATCCAATCGACCTCAGAAGCTAAGGCTTATACTTTGACTATTCTAGATCAAAACTTCGCTGAACAATCTTTAGGGTTAACTGCCGGCAATCAACCTGCTAGTTCCCAATTAATCTTAAGCATTCATTATCAACTAAGGAATGATGAGGGCACTATTATAATAGACAATCAACCTTTAGTGGTAACAAGGGAATACAATATTAACCCCAATGCCGTATTGCAATTAGAAAAAGAAAAAGAATCATTAAAAAATGATTTATATAATGATGCGGTTAGTCAATTATTCCGACAACTAGCCCTTCTTAAATAATGAACATTGTAGCCGACCAATTAAAGTATGTACTTAATAAAAAATTAGAATCCCTCTATGTTTTTATAGGACAGGAACCTTTATTACTCCGAGAAAGTAAAGATTTGATTAATAATTGTGCTAATACAGAGGGCTTTACTAATCGTGAATCTTATCAAATTAATGCTCAATTTGATTGGGAACATTTGAAAGAGGACCTTAATTGTTATTCATTATTTTCAAATAAGCGATATATTGAATTAGATTTTGGCGAATATAAATTATCTAATTCAATTCAAGTATTATTTATTGAGTTTTTAAATGAATGGTTAAATAATCCAGATATTTTGATCTGTTGTTATTTTTCTAAAGTCGATAATACCCAGCTTAAAAACAAATTTTTTACTGGTTTAGATAAGTTAGGAATCCTAATTTTAATCAATCCGATAAGTCTTAATCAATACCCAAACTGGATAATGAAAAGGCTTAAAGTAAATGATTATGAAATTGAGCCAGCAGCACTACAGACTTTTGTTTATTTTACCGAGGGAAATTTATTAAATGCCCAACAGACTATAGAAAAATTAAAATTACTGTATCCCCCTGGCATTTTAACGGAAAAACATATTTTAAGTGTGGTCACTGATTTCGCCCAATATAATCTCTTTGAATTTATAGATTGTTGTTTAAAACAAGAGCAGGAAAAAATTGTTCATATGTTAAACAGTTTTAAAAATCAAGGGTTGGAACCTACCTTATTACTATGGGCTATTACCCGGGAATTAAGATTATTATTAAATATAAGTATTGAAGCCCAGGATAGGGTTAACTTGCAGGCAATTATGACAAAATATCGGGTTTGGCAAAGCCGTCAACCTTTAATAATTAAGGCTTTAGCTATTCTTAATAAAAACACTTTGTATACAATGTTATTAAAAGCACAAAAGATTGATAATATAATTAAAGGCGTAAGCTTGGGCTCTGTTTGGAATGAATTAATAGCTATATGCTTACAATTAGGTGGCATAAATTTACAGATAAATAATATCCAGGAGAAATAGATTGTCTAACAATATATCCCTTATCGTTAAAGAAGCTCTAGAAGATTTAAAAGCACAGAATATCTGTGTTTTACCCGTCTCAAGTATAACGAGTGTGACCGATTATATGATTATTGCATCGGGTACTTCCACTAAACATGCACAATCAATAGCAGGGCATGTTATCGATGAATTAAAAAAACAGAATATTCAAACCTTGAGTCTAGAAGGACTGCAACATGGGGAATGGGTGTTAATCGATTTTGGTGATGCTATTGTACACATAATGTCTCCCATCATGAGAGAATTTTACCAATTAGAAAAATTATGGACGGTGGTTAAAAATTCAGAAACTTATAAAATTTCAAATTTTAAATGATTGATAAATATGTTACTGAATATTATCGCAGTAGGAAAAAAACAAGCAGCCTGGCTTGAATTAGGTATTAAAGATTATCAAAACCGTTTTAGCCAAGCTTTTAAGCTTAACATCTGTCTTATTAATACCGAAAAAAGAACCAAACACAGTAATATTGAAAAGCTTAAAGAAATTGAAGGACTTAATATTTTAAAGCAATGTATTCCGGTGGGCTTTAATATAGCGCTTGAAGTAACAGGAAAATTATTAAGCACGGAAAATTTAAGTCTTTATTTACAAAAATTACAAACCCAACATCCGGTTATCAATTTCATGATCGGAGGCCCCGATGGTCTTTCAAAAGCTTGTCTTGAAAATTGTTCTATGCTTTGGTCCCTTTCCACTTTAACACTTCCTCATGGTTTAGCACGACTGATTTTGATAGAACAATTATATCGCGCTGTTTGTATCTTGAATAATCATCCTTACCATCGAGAATAAAAAAATAACTTTCTTTCATTGCTAATAATTTTTAACAAAGATTTTTCAACTCAATACAACCCTCCTTACATGAGTAAAAATTATTAACAACTTAAGATTTGTTGTATAATTAAAGAATACTTATTGCCATTAAAATTATAGGTTATGGCAAGTGTACAAACAAAATTTTAATTATATTTAAAAATAAATTAATCTAAAAATAGTACATGAGTCTAATATCTTATTCTTATCTATTCGTGACTTGACTCTTTGAATTGAACAAATATAGTTATATTGAGCTTTATGCATTTGATAAAACATTTTATTTCTGTATGGAGTAAGGTTTTCTTTGATATTTTTTTTGATATGTATCTAAAGGGTTATTTTTTAGTATCACCGATTCTTTTTTTATTGGAAATTAACTTTAGTGTCTCCTGCTAAGCTTTCCATATATTCTGAAACACGTCCTAATACCTCAGGAGGTATAGAAATAGCTAAACTATTACTAACTTGTATTTTTTTTGATATTCAGTAAAAGTTTTTTGGATAATCTGTTTTTCAATAATACCTTTAATACCCTTTGTATTACCCACTCTAACCAAAACAGCTTGCTTAAATTTAAGCAGGAATAATTAGGCGAGTAAAATTTCTAAACTTTTAAGGTTTTTAAGTAACCATACATGCCGATTTTTTCCCCAAGCTAAAGATTTTTTCCAGACGGGGTCAACTTCGGATTTTTTTTGACAAAATTTAATAAGCTCTTCTTGTCTTATTAATATAGAAGGTAAAATTTCCCTAAATTTAGAAATACCGTAGGAACTTAAAAACATTTTAATTCTGATGGCCTGTGTTTCTAAAGAAATATTTTCATTGCCTAAATCACACCATTGCCAAACTGCGTATCCCAAATCTCTTAATCTTGTTCCAGGAGCTGCAGCATCGAAATCGATTATTGCTATAGGAATGGAATTAACAAAAACAAAATTACAAGGCGTTAAATCATTGTGACATACTATTTCATTATTGCTGGCTAACAAACATCTTTCTGTAGCCTGATGAAAATTTCTTATTAAATAGGCAGCAGCTTTAAGCTGGAAGTCCTCAAAAACTTTTAATTCCTTAGGAACTTCCCCATTTATATAAGTAAGAATTTCTCGATCATTTTCATCTTCACCAAGAAATTTGGGAACAAAATTAAGGTTTTTCATCTCAAGAAATTTTAATAAAGCATGTACAAAAGGTGAATGGGAACCTTTTGATCTATGAACATTAGATCCTCGTCTAATTACATTATTAGTACTTTTGCCTCCCTTTAATTCAATTTCTTTCATAATAGTATTCCAAAAGAGTTGGACCCATTCCAACAAATACTTTTAATTCTAATAATATTTTAATACCCTATAAACATCATATATTCATTAAAAATTTATAACAAACGCATTAAAAACAAAAAAGCCAATTATCGCATAAAGTAGTATATCAAACTAAATTCAGTAATATTTTATCAATTGCTTCCTAAGGGTTAAATTACTTGCATAGCAGGCTCTAATTAGATCATTACCCATCAATTTCTCCTTGTTTATTAGTTAGACCAATTATAATGTTTATATATTAAGATTACATTATTTAAATAAATATTTAACATAATCCAAGCCATCTTTGTTTATTTTTTCCAGTCTATCAATTATTCTTTCATCATTATCTTCAAAACCCGCAGTTTGATTTTTTAAATTTTGCTTGCATTGTTCAAATTGTTCTTCAGTGATAAGAATTCTTTTCTCATCTAGGTTTTGTATGAATTCAGCTTGATGTAAAGCTCTATCAAAAATCTTTGCTGATTGATAATTTTCTTCTCTCCTCGAAGCTTTTAAGGCGGCATCAATTTTAAATTGAGGACTTAGGTACTCATACTCGGCTAAACGAATATCATAATTTTTTACAATTTGAGGATGATTGTGAGCTTTTAAAGCACCTGTTTCATAACTTTGGCGAATAGTGTTTAATTGTCTAATCAGGGAGTCAATTTCTCGGTCTGATTGACTAGGATTATCAATAGTTGCTATCGGGGTACTTAAGACATGGGAATTCAATTCTTGTAGAAAACCCTTACCTTTTTTATTCGGTGAGTTTCGTCTATTAAAATCCCATGAGATATTATAGGTTTTAAGAACCTGATTATCTTTAAGCTCAGAAAAGAAAACTCCTTCAGGAACTAAGGTCCCATCCTGGGTTTTTAAGGGATTATTGCCATAATAGGGAAATTGTAAATAAGCACCTTGATTGCTTCTGATTTCTTTAGTTAATGGATTCCGTATGTATCGTCCCCAATAACTATTAGGGGGCTCTGGAATGAAATTCCTTTTATCGAAGGTAGAATAAGAAGTTTTATCTCCAATTTCCAAAGTGTCGGCATGGTCAATACAATGTCCAGGCATATGATATTTAGTTCTACCTAAGGCTTCATAATTAAATTCAGGTATAACATAATCTTTTCGGGGAAACATAGGATACTTACGAGCTTCGGCATTAAAACTTCTAGCCCGAGTATGCGCAAAACTTTGATAATTAATCTCATCAATTAGACATAGGAAATTGACTTTTTTTTCTTTTGGCCCATATAAAACAATTTTAATAGTATGATCGAGTGCATCTTGATGCTTCTTTAAAATATACTGGTTGTCGCTATATACCCATTTGTACTCAAAGGGTGTTATAGGTAATAAAGTTATGGGATAATTTAGGAATATTTCTTTAGCCGCATCCGAGCCTTCTATCTCAATGTCTGCGTTTACAAATATATTTTCTAAATACTTGCGCTCTTCTTTTTTAGAATTTAAGGCTTTAACTTGGTTGTTAATCATCATAATTTAACCTTTCGTTAATCATCCTTTACTTCTATTATCTTAATCCTTTAGAGTAATGATTAAAAGCGTATTACTAAAATTATAGGTGGAATGTCACTATCGTTTATAACAGTTGCCAGACAAACATTCCGATTTTTTTAACGCTCATCAATGAGCTTAAATGCGTAGACCATTTACTATGGATTTTAAAATACATTGAGATTTACAGCAGTTACATGATTTAAAATAATAACAATAATTAAGTGGTAGGTCTACCCTTAAATTTTGTGGCTTGCTATTTAAGTAGAGCTTGAGATAAGGTAATCATTAATTACCCAAGATTTAGGAGAACTTAGATGTTTATTCGCCACAAAATAGCCGGATTAATTCTTTCTTTAAGTATTTCACCGGTTGTATTAGCGAATAAATTTCCACATATTGACGTAAGTGCATGGTTAACTTATGAGAGGAATCTTAAAACTTGTACGCCTGGTAATTTCATTCTTCCTAATCCTTTTCAAGTAAAAGTGTTAATAGAAAGTTTTGAAAATGAAAAAGCCCAAGGTAAGCCTTGTAGTTTAACTCAATCTCAACTGAATGATTTGATTATTAAAAGTGCTTTAACCTATAAGATACTAGGACATAAAGACAACAAATGTCATGTGATACTAAAGCCCAGTGAAGCTTTAGGGATTGAATGTTTTTTTGTTAAATCAGATTTACCTATTTTAATGAATAATGCTAAGGAAATTAGTCACAATACCTTTGATATTAATAAAATTGATGAGTTAGTTAAGGTTATGGCTTCAAGCTGTAAACCACAAAGCATTAAAAAAGAGGCAAATCCTGAAAAAACTCATACCCAAACTCAAACCAAAGAACAACCTCTTAATATAGATTTAATTGATATTGATTAAAATTAGCTTTCATCATTGAGTTCTTACTATATAAAATTAATTAACATTCATTTTATATAGGCTTTATGACCAGAGAGCTCCTAAATTTGTGGAATTACAACTTGAAGGCATATAGGCCAAAGCGCTTCCGGCATCACTAGTATTATAAAAACCACAATACCTTTGGATTACTCCATTGTTAGCAATAAAAAAGAAATTAACCCGCGGAAAGCCCAAGTTAGATCCCCCTATAATTTCATAGCGAGCGGTTGTGTAAGCGGTAGCTGAAACACTATAGTAAAAATTAGTGACATTGGGTGTTGGAGTATAGGCAATTGTGACTCCCGTGGCAGCACCATTGAAAGTGGTTGGAAAAGTCCCATAGGAATTAAAATATTCTATTAAAAGGGGAGCAAGGCTTTCTCCAACCGTAATTACTTCGAGCATTTGTGCTCTTTTAACATAATTTTTATATGAGGGAATCGCTACCGCAATTAATACCCCGAGAATTGCGATGACAACCATTAATTCTATTAATGAAAATCCTTTTTTAAAATTTAACACTCCCTACTCCATTATTCAAAAAAATACAGTTTATTACGAAATAATTTAATTATAGTCAATATATCCCCTAATCTATAAAAAGGGATTTAAAAAATAAGTTTACTGAAAGCTTTCTTTAAAATTAGATAGTTTTAGGATCTTTAGGGAAATAATGTTAAAAATATTAGTTTTACAACTAATAAAATAAAATTTTAAATATTTTTTTTAATTTAAAGCTTAGTAACTCTATTTTAAATAATAAAGAATAAAATGATTTATAAAGAAATTGCCTTATCCCAATCTCTACCATTTTATTACCAGAACCTAACAATAATAAAAAGGTAGCTATTCTATTAGAATACATTCCATGAATCACATTGCCTTCCATTGTGTTTAAAAACCCTGGAAGAATTATGGCTACCACACTTATTATCAGAATAAGAGAAAATGTTGTTTTATTCATTTTATCCACTACATTATTATAAAGTTAGTCGATTATATACCTTAGTTTTTAGGAAAACAATATTTGAAGGTACACGAAAAAATTCTAAATCTGCTTACTTACCAGATTGGCGGATTTTCTGAAATATGGTAATTTATAGGCTTTATCAACCCTGCCAAGATACCGTATGCCTGCTCTATTTACCCTTAAAGATCATTTTAAAGAAAGTAAGCTTTTCCTAAACCGTACCCTAGCCGCGGGCATAATTATTATTTTATTAACTCTTATTTTAATATTTAGATTAGTGAACTTACAAATAATACATCACGAGCATTTTAATACCCTATCTAGAAATAATCAAATTAGAATAGTTCCCCTCCCCCCTCCTCGAGGATTAATTTTTGATAGGCATGGTCAATTAATTGCCGAAAACATCCCCGCATTTAGTTTGGAAGTTATAACGAATCGGGTTCTTCATATAAATAAAACTTTGGAAGATTTAAAAACCATAATCAATATCAGCGAACAAGAAATTCAGACCTTTCATCGTCAAAGGCGTTATAAAAATAAGAATGATAGTGTCCCTTTGAAAATAAAATTAACCGAAGAAGAAGTGGCTCGCTTTTCAATTGAAAAATACCGATTCCCAGGGATTGAAATAGTGGCTCGTCTTATTAGACATTATATTGAACCTGAACTTTATGCCCATGTTTTAGGCTATGTAGGACCCTTAAATGAAAAAGAACTTAATCAGGTTGACACCACCAATTATCGAGGTACTTACCATATAGGGAAATTAGGTCTTGAAAAATACTATGAAGAAATATTACATGGCAAAGTGGGTTTTCAGCATATTGAAACCGATGCCAAAGGACGATTAATCCGAGTAATTAAAAAAGACTCTCCCCAAAGTGGAGAAAATTTATATTTATCGATTGATACTCATTTACAAAAAGCAGCTTATAAAGCTTTAGGTAAAGAAAAAGGAGCGGTGGTAATTATCGATCCTAATACAGGTGAAGTCTTAGCTTTAGTCAGTACCCCCGCCTATGATCCTAATTCCTTTGTCCAAGGCATATCCTATAAGGAATATCGCGCCCTACAAGATTCTAGTGAAAGACCCCTTTTTAATCGAGCTATTCGCGGACAATACCCCCCTGCTTCTACCGTTAAACCCTTGGTTGCCTTAAAAGGTTTAGAGCAAGGGGTAGTCAACCCACAATTTGAAATATTTGACCCGGGTTGGTTTCAATTAAACAATGAAGGCCGATTTTATCGAGATTCTGATAGACGGGGCCATGGGTGGACCAACCTTGATAAAGCCTTAATGCAAAGTTGTGATACTTATTTTTGGCAATTAGCCTTAAAACTTGGCGTCAACCATTTATATGATATTTATACTCGCTTTGGCTTAGGTAGTCTTACTGGAATAGATATTAGTCATGAAGCGAAGGGTCTCGTGCCTTCCAAAGAATGGAAATTAGCTTTAAAAAAAGAAGCATGGTATGTAGGTGAAACCTTAAATATTGGGATTGGTCAAGGAGATATAATGGCAACTCCGATACAATTAGCTCAAGTCGCCGCTACCATTGCCAAAAGAGGTAAACGCTTCCAACCTAGATTACTACTGGCCAAAGGACATTTTGATAGCCCTAACCTTACTTCCTTCCCACCTAAACTACTCCCTTCATTGGAGATATCCGATATACATTGGGATGTGGTGATTAATGCTATGCGAAAAGTTATTCATACCCCGGGTGGGACTGCTTATCGAATTAGTAAAGATATAAAATATGAGGCAGCAGCAAAAACCGGTACTGCACAAGTATTTAGTTTAAAACAAAATGAACGATATGAAGCTCATAAAATTAAATCCCATTTATTAGATCATGGTTTATTTATTGCCTTTGCGCCCGTAAATAAACCAGAAGTGGTGATATCAGTGGTGACTGAAAACAACAGTCGCGCTTCAAAAGAGATAGCTCGGACAGTCTTAGATGCCTTTTTTGATTTAAAAAATAATTACACACCGAAGCAAATTCACTCTCCTCAGGAAAGAAAGGAAAATGATGAGTAACTTTCAAAAACCTTGGTGGGCAAAACTGCATTTAGATTTACCTTTATTGATGGGTATCTTAGGGTTAGCAACCCTTAGTTTTATCATCTTATATAGCGCTAAAGAAGATATTCATTTCATTCAAAAACAATTTATACGCCTAGGCCTTGCCTTTATTTTAATGTTTTTAGTAGCTCAACTTCCTCCACGGTTTTATAAAAGTTTTAGTATTTGGTTATATTTAAGCAGCTTATTATTATTAATAGCCGTCTTAATTATAGGGGATATCAGTAAAGGCGCACAGCGCTGGCTTAATTTTGGATTTGTACGATTTCAACCGGCTGAATTTATGAAATTAGCCCTTCCTATTATGTTATCTCAATATTTAGAAAATCAAATATTACCCCCTACTTTGAAAACTTTATTATTTCCCATTTTATTTATTTTAGCCCCTGTCTTATTAGTGGCCTTCCAACCCGATTTAGGTACCGCTATTTTGATTATGAGTACAGGTCTTTTAGTTATTTTTTTCTCAGGGATTTCATGGCGATATATATTGACTAGCATGACTTTAGCAAGTTTAGCCACCCCTCTTATGTGGTATTGTCTAAGGGATTATCAAAGGCATCGAATTTTAACTTTATTAAATCCTGAGAACGATCCACTTGGTCGCGGTTATCATATTATCCAATCAAAAATTGCTATTGGTTCTGGGGGATTATATGGTAAAGGATGGCTAAAAGGGACCCAATCACATTTAGAATACTTACCAGAACGATCTACTGATTTTATATTTGCAGTTTTAGGCGAGGAATTTGGTTTTATTGGAATCTGTATCTTGTTAATGCTTTATTTGTATATAATTATAAGAGGGCTAAACATTGGTATCCAAGCACAAGACACATTTTCAAGATTATTAGCCGGCAGTTTAACTTTGACCTTTTTTGTTTATGTGTTTGTAAATATTGCAATGGTAACCGGGTTATTACCCGTCGTAGGTATTCCCCTCCCCTTAGTTAGCTATGGCGGAACCTCGATGGTTACCTTGATGGTAAGCTTTGGAATGTTAATGTCCATTCAAACGCACCGTAGTTTACTGCATCGATAAAATTATAGTTTTATTAAGGATTTTAAATGATTCGATTCTTTATAGGTTTAATGATAGTTATAAGCAGTACTGTGTGCTTCGCAGAAGATTATACTCAGCGTAAAGCTGTACATGAGTTTTTTAACTTGATGGAGAAAAAACATGGCTTTTCAAAATCAGAATTAAATACCTTATTTAGCAATATAGAAACTCAAATCAGTGCTCTTAAAGCTATTGCTAAACCTTTTGAAGATGTGCCTTGGTATAAATATGAAGAACGCTTTATAACCGAAAAACGGATTTCTGAAGGGGTATTATTTTGGAAAATGCATCAAGCGACCTTAAACCGTGCCTTTGAAAAATTTGGTGTTCCACCAGAAATGATTGTCGCCATCATTGGGATTGAAACCTTTTATGGAGACAAAATGGGAAATTATCCTGTGCTAGATGCCCTAACGACTTTAGCTTTTAATTATCCCCCCCGTGCTGCGTTTTTTAAAAGTGAACTGGAACAATTTTTATTATTAACCAAAGAAGAAAAATTAAATCCTAAAACTATTAAAGGCTCTTATGCAGGTGCCATGGGAATGCCACAGTTTATATCCAGTAGTTACCGAAAGCTTGCTATTGATTTTTCAGGGAAAGGGCAACGCAATTTATTAAGCAACACGGAAGATGCCATTGGGAGTGTCGCTAATTACTTTAAAGCCAATGGCTGGCAAAAAAATGGTCCGATTTTATTAGCCATACAATCCCTAAAGAAAATCGATAGCCAAAAAGCTAAGAATGTTAATAACCCAACTCCTAATAAAACCATTAATCAATGGCAACAAGAAGGATTTATTTTGCAGGAAAATCATTTACCCCTTAACTTATTAAGTGCTCACCTTCGGTTTGAAAACAAATTGAAACAAACTGAGCATTTTTTAGGATTTAATAACTTTTATGTCATCACTCGTTATAATCGAAGTAGTAATTATGCCAGAGCGGTTTACGAATTAAGTGAATGTATCAAAAAGAGTATGAATGATAAAGCTCAATAACTTAAGTTTTACCTATTGTCTAATTTTAAGCCTTATTATCCCTCTATCAGGCTGCGGCTCTACTGCTAAAAAACAAGGATCAACAAAAAGGCCTTTACACGATAGCGCTCCGCATAAAATTCCTGATCTTAATAAGATTAAAGATGCTAAACCCAATATTGAACCCTTAAGTAAATATGGAAATCCAAAAAAATATAAGGTTTTCAATAAACATTATACTGTCATGAATACCAGTAAACATTATAAAAAACGCGGGCTAGCTTCCTGGTATGGAACAAAATTTCATGGGCAAAGGACTTCAAGTGGTGAACCCTATGATATGTTTGGGATGACAGCCGCTCATAAGACCTTACCTCTGCCCACCTATGCTAAGGTTACGAATGTTGATAATGGAAAAAGTGTCATCGTAAAAATTAATGATAGAGGCCCTTTTCATTGTAATCGTTTAATTGACTTGTCTTATACTGCTGCAGCGAAATTAGGAATTCTAGGTAAAGGCACAGGCCATGTGGAAGTTAAATCCATTGATCCAAGAGATCATGGTAATTTTAAATTGGCTAAGAAAGCAGAAAAAGACCTTACTCAAGCTATTCAGAACATAGCTAAAATAACCACTAAAGAATTCCCGAGTAAAATTAATATTTCAGATAAAATTTATTTACAATTAGGGGCGTTCTCCGAGAAAAAAAATGCTGAACACCTTATCTACAAAATAAACAAAATTGCACGGCTTAGTGCTCAATTGTTAAAAAATTCTGATGGTAGTTTATTTAAGGTACAGATCCCAGTAAAAAATAAAATGGAAGCAGAAACCTTATCCAAGCAATTAGCTCGTGCTGACTTACCTATACCGGTTATCATTATTGAATGAGTTTAATAGTTTTATTTTTTATAAAGATAAACTTTTTTTTGTTCTCCCCCAATATCATATTGGAGCAGTAAATTTAATTCCTTTTTATAAAAGGGCTTTTTAGTTAAGTCTAAAGGTCGATACCACCCTAATTTTATATCTTTATTTTCATTAAGACCATAACTATTGATAATTAAGGCATATTTATATTTTTTTATAATGTGCTCATAAAAATAATTTATCTTTTCATTAGGCCAATGCTGTAAAACATCTTTTACAATAATAAGATCAGCTTTTGGTGTTTCATGCTCATTTTTAATTAATTTAAAATGAATATTTTTCTTAAGATATTGTTGATTACGATGGATAATATGAGGCACGACATCGACGCCAGTATAATTTAAGTTTTCAGGGAGTTTTACTAAACTCATTATCTGCCAATCCCCGCATCCAAAATCAACCACCGAATGAATATCTGGATGACTTAGGATGAAATTTTCTAAAAATTCTCTATAAGGCCCTGTATTTTTCGCATAGGAGCCCGATCCAGACCCCAAACCCCATGCGGCACTGGTGTATATTTCAGAAAATACTTTTTTATCAACGCCGTATTCTTGTTGATAGCATTTCCATATCCCGAATAATAACCCAAGCATTAATAAACAAATAATTCGCTGACAGGCTTGATCTTTAATAAGATGCTTTGCTGTATTAGTTATTTTCTTCATTTCCTACCTTAAAATTTACTATTATTAAAAGAATAGCCTAGCCAAAGATGATTAACAATATGCCCTGTTTTTTTATTATGGTAAGCTAAACTTGATTTATTAGGATTTTTAGTAAAAACCTTAATAAATATACAGTCAGGTGACTTGAAAATGATTTATTCAATTGTTTATATCTCATTAAGGCGATAACATTGGAAGGGAATGAAGTTAATGTGAAGTGTTGGGCTTTATCATTTTATAGGGAAAACCATGGTTAAACATAGGTCAATTAAATTAAATCCATTTCAAAGATTATGCCTACTTTTAACCCTATTAATAAGCCTTATATGCTTTTTCTTATATTATAATCAACAAATACGTATTCAACATTGCCCTAAATCTCGAGAACAAGGTAATCGATATTTTTATTCTCAGCATTTGGAAGATTATATACTTTCAATGGTTTTTAAAGATATTCAACACGGCCATTATATAGATGTAGGCGCTTATGATCCCATTTTAGATAGTGTAACCCATTTTTTTTACTTAAAAGGATGGCGCGGCATTAATATTGAACCTATAGAAGAATATTATAATAATTTTAAACAATACCGAAAAGAAGATATTAATTTAAAAATGGGGATATCTAATCAAGAGGGTTTCTTAACTTTTTATCAAATTAATGCTTCCGGCTTATCTACTTTTGATAAAGCAATTGCCAAAAAATCACAAGGTCAGGGCTTAACACTTACTAAAATTAATAAAATTCCGGTAAGCACCTTAACTGCAATATTAAAAAAACACCATTTAAATCCTATTCATTTTTTAAAAATTGATGTGGAGGGATTTGAAAAAAATGTCTTAGAAGGGCTTGACTTAACCCGGTATCGACCTCAAGTTATTGTAATTGAAGCCGTTGAACCTCTCACCATCAATCCCTCTTTTAATAGTTGGGAAAAATTATTATTAAATCATAATTATGAATTTGTCATTTTTGATGGATTAAATAGATATTATATTGCTCAAGAAAATATTCATTTACACCCCACTTTCACTGATGCTTGTCTTTGTGTAAACCATCTCCCTAAAACTAAAATTAAAGGTATTGATAAAATATTTATCAATACGAAATTAATTAATCAATGGCAAAATGAGCTTTAATCATCTAATAATAAATTTTTGACATACATTGTTATTTTCCTTTTGCTCTTCTAAACTTAAAATAATAGTTTTAAAACTAAATTATAATTTTAGATTTTAAATAATTGACCTATTTATAAATAATTCCACGCCCTTAAAAGAATCATTAAATGGAGTAATAACGATATGTCTAGGAATATGAAAATAATGCTAAGCCTTACCGGTCTTATTTTTGGATTAGTTATAGGTTTTAAAGCATTTCAGACAATCATGATAAAAAAATATATGAGCGGCAACCATGCTGTCCCCGTGACAGTCTCTAGTATGGAGGCCAAAAAGGAAGCGTGGAATGAACTACTGCATGCTACTGGAACTTTAAAAGCCCTTAATGGGGTGAATGTCACTACTGAGTCTGCGGGTTTAATTAAAACAATTCACTTTATATCTGGCACTGAAATTTCAAAAGATGAAGTCCTATTAGAACTAAACACTGACTCAGATATTGCCTTACTTAATTCATTTCTAGCAAATGCTGATTTAGCCACTATTGTTTATAAGCGAGATCAAAAATTATTTAAAGACAAAGCGGTCAGTCAGGCCACGATTGATGCTTCTTTGGCAGATTTAAAAAGTAAAAAGGCACAAGTAGATGCTCAACTTGCCTTATTAGATAAAAAGAAAATTAAAGCCCCTTTTAAAGGTCGTTTAGGAATTTCAGACGTTAATGAAGGGCAATATTTAAATACAGGGGATACCATTGTTAGTTTACAGTCCTTGAATCCGATTTTAATCGATTTTTATGTTCCTCAACAAAACTTAGCTAAACTTAAAATCAATCAACCCGTTAGCATTTATAGTGATAGTTATCCCGCTAATGTTTTTAGTGGAAAAATTAGTGCTATAGAACCTCAAATTGATATTCATACTCGAAATGTTAAGGTAGAAGCGACGATAGATAATCCTCGTGAAGAATTATTACCAGGAATGTTTGCCTCCCTCACAGTTGATTTAGGTAATGCTCAGCAAAACATTACCCTACCTTATTCTGCTATCACTTTTAATCCCTATGGGGAAACGGTTTATATTTTAAAAGAGGATTCTAAAACTCCGGATGGAAAACAAATATATAAAGCCCATAGCAGTTTTGTTAATACTGGGGAAAAGCGAGGTGATCAGGTATCTATACTTTCTGGTATAGAAGAAGGAAATGAGGTGGTCACCAGTGGTCAATTAAAAATTAAAAATGGTTCTTTAGTTATAATTGATAATTCTAGAACTCCAGCTAACAATCCGCATCCAAGCGCCCCTGATAAATAATAATCAGAGAGACTAATTATGAATTTTACCGACATCTTTATTAAAAGACCCGTATTAGCAATGGTTGTAAGTTTACTCATTTTAACTTTAGGGTTAAGATCGGTTAACTTATTATCCATTCGGCAATATCCAGAAACTCAAAATGCGGTAGTTACCATTACAACGGTGTATACGGGTGCCGATCCGGATTTGATCGCAGGGTTCATCACGACCCCCATTGAAAATTCAGTGGCTCAAGCCAATGGCATTGATTACTTAACTTCCAAAAGTACGGAAAATTCAAGTGTCATTCAAGCTAATTTAAGATTAAATTATGATCCTAATAAGGCTTTAACCGAAATCAATACGAAAGTGAATGCGGTACTAAATCAATTACCGAGTGGCACACTGCAACCTATTATTACCATCGCAATTGGTGAAACGCTTAATTCTATGTATATCGGTTTTAATAGTAAAGTTTTAGCTACTAATAAAATCACTGATTATCTCATTCGAGTGGTCCAACCTATTTTGCAGGCAGTTCCCGGTGTGCAGCAGGCAGGATTGATCGGCGCAAGAAATTTTGCCATGCGTATTTGGCTTGATCCCATGAAACTTTCAGCATTCTCCTTGACGCCTTCTGATATTGCGAGTGCCTTAAGTAATAATAATTTTATTTCTGCGGTGGGACGTACCGATGGAGATATGATAACCGTTAATTTAAATGCCCATACGGGACTTAATTCTGTGCATGAATTTGAAAATTTAATTATTAAAAAGGAAAAAAATTCATTAGTTCGTTTAAAACAAGTAGCAAACATTAGTTTAGGCGCTGAAGATTATAATTCTGTGGTCCAATTTGATAATCAAGAAGCCGTTTATATTGGTATTCAAGTAGCCCCCAGCGCTAATTTATTAAAGGTTATAGAAAAAATTAAAGAAATTTTTCCTGGCATTCAAGAATCTTTACCCAAAGGTTTAAATGCCGCTATTGTTTATGATGCCACTAAATTTGTAAATAATTCAATTACGGAAGTCGAACATTCGTTAATAGAAGCTTTGTTAATAGTGACAGCAGTTATTTTCTTATTTTTAGGCTCCATTCGTTCTGTTTCAATTCCTGTTATCGCTATCCCTTTATCTTTGGTAGGCACTTTTTTTATAATGCTGTTATTTGGTTTTTCTATTAATTTATTAACTTTATTGGCATTGGTTTTAGCCATTGGTTTGGTAGTGGATGATGCAATCATCGTAGTTGAAAATGTTCATCGACATATGGAAGATGGTTTATCAGCTTTTAAAGCCTCACTTTTAAGTGCTAAGGAATTATTTGGCCCTATCTTATCGATTTCAATTGTGCTTATTGCAGTATATATCCCTATTGGATTTATGGGAGGCTTAACTGGCGCCCTTTTTACGGAATTTGCTTTTACACTGGCAGGGGCTGTGGGTATTTCTGCAATAGTGGCGCTGACTTTAACGCCTATGATGTGCTCAAAATTAATGAAACCTCAAACCATTCAAGGGAGATTCACAAGTCAAATTGATTATTATTTTGATCGCTTAAGCCAATTTTATCAAAATAAATTATCTCTAATTTTAAATGATTTACGAGTAGTGGTGGTATTTTCTGTCATAATTTTAAGCAGTATTTATTTTTTATATACCCATTCAAAAACTGAATTAGCGCCTCAAGAAGATCAAGGGGTACTGATTTCATTATTAACAACGGCCCCGTCAGCCAATTTAACCCAAACTCAATTGTATACTAAGCAGCTTTACCATACCCTTTCTGAATTTAAAGAAACTCAACATGTTTTTCAATTAGATGGAATTAACGGTTTAAATTCTGGAATTGCTGGAATGGTTCTAAAACCTTGGAATGAAAGAAATAAAACAACCAATGAATTACAACCCTTAGTTCAAGCTTTATTAAATAAAATTGCTGGGGCTAACACCGTATTATTTCAACCACCCTCATTACCCGGAGGCGGAGGTGGTTTACCGCTACAAGTCGTTCTCAAAACCACTGATTCCTTTGATAAGCTAAATATCGTGAACCAAAGTTTATTGAATAAATTACAAGAAAGTGGTCTTTTCATGTTTTTAGATACTGATCTAAAATATGACAAACCTCAAACCTTTATTAAAGTCGACCGAGAAAAAGCGGCTTTATTAGGATTAAGCATGAAAGAAATTGGTAATAATTTAGGATACGCTTTAGGTGGTGGCTATATTAATTATTTCAATTTTGGAGGCAGGGCTTACAAGGTTATACCGCAAATGGCTAGAGGAAAACGTTTGAATGATTCTCAATTACTTAACTATCCAATAACTACGGAAAATGGAAGTTCTATTAATTTATCGACTATTGCAAGTCTTGAAACCCAAGTCATTCCTGAATCACTTAATCATTTTCAACAATTAAATTCAGCAACCTTATCAGGGGTACTCTTTCCGGGCCTAACGCTTGGTGAGGCTTTGCAATCTATAAAAACTCTTGCAAAAGAAATATTACCTGAAAACTATAATTTAGATTATGCAGGTCAATCTCGACAGTTTCAACAAGAAAGTAATGCTCTTTTAATTACATTTATTTTCGCCATGATTATTATATTTCTAGCCCTCTCAGCACAATTTGAAAGTTTTAGAGATCCCTTGATTGTCCTCATTAGTGTACCGATGTCGATTTGTGGGGCTTTATTATTTATCTGTGTTGGGGTGGGGGGTGCCACACTTAATATTTACACTGAGGTAGGATTAATCACTTTAATTGGGCTTATTTCAAAGCATGGTATTTTGATAGTCCAATTCGCTAATCAATTACGCAAAGAAGGATTGAATAAACGACAAGCTATTGAATCTGCCGCCAAATTACGTCTTCGTCCCATTTTAATGACGACTGCAGCCATGGTACTTGGCATTTTCCCCTTATTGATTGCCACAGGAGCTGGAGCTGCCAGTCGTTTTAGCATTGGTTTAGTAATTACCGCTGGGCTTTCGATAGGCACTTTATTTACTTTGTTTGTAGTTCCTGCTATGTACCTACTTTTATCTGAACAAGACAAAGCTCTTAAAAATATTCAATAGATGCAATATTTTCGAGCTTAAAGGCCAATACAATCAAGCTATTTTCATTACTATTACTGTTTAATTTATAATTTTAAAATTTATTATTAAGTTTAGGAATTATAAAAAATGTATTCATTAAAAACCGCTTGCAAAAATGGAAAATTATCTGAAGTTAATGATTTGTTAAATAAGGGTGTAGATGTTACAGCAAAGAACAATTTAGCAATTTGTCAAGCTGCTATTTCAGGGCATTTAAATATAGTTAAAAGACTTTTACATATACCAGGAGTAGATGTCACAGATAGAAATAATATAGCTGTATCCATCGCCGCATGCAAAGGCAAGTTTGAGATAGTAGAATTTTTATTAGCAATTCCTACGGTAAATGTAAATGCCGATAACAATTTAGCTCTTAAAGGCTCAGTAAAATATGGCCACACGGCTATCAGTTTATTGATTTGTGAGCACGTCCGATTAAGAGCGCTAGCCGATTTTTTCAAAAACAAACAAAACTTAAACATGTTAGAAACAGGTAATCGGCAAAAGCAATTTAAAGAATATGTCTATAAAAGTTTAGGAGATATTCGAGGTATAGAAGATATAATTAAAGAAAAAATTATACAAAAAACTTTTCAAGAAATGAGCTGCCTTACAGCATTTAAAAAATGTATGAGTTCAAAAGCTTTAAAGCTTCCTGCAGAATTATTCGATTACATCTGGGAATTTCAGGAAGATAGCTATTTACCGGGAGATATTGAAAGAAATCTTATTTTATATAATATAAAAACACAGGAATTAAGAAATCCAAAAACTCCAGTTTCAGAAAAAAGGATGGAACGAATGACCAAGAGAGCAAATAATTTAAGTACCGGCATAAAATATCGGCCAAGCAAATTTAAAAGCCCTAATATTTGATTAAAGTTTAATAAGCTCGATTAAATCCCCCATCAAACGCTGCGAGGAAGGAAGGCGAAGCCGAGCCGAGTAGACCGCGCAGCCACCTAGGCCTCGAAGAGGCACCGATAGGTGGCGTCAAGTCAATTGAGAAAACCATTTTCATATAAATGCTAAATAGCAT
>JAQGOH010000013.1 GCA_028293705.1 Francisellaceae bacterium
AATTTAATAAAAGGGGAAAAAGTCTCTTGAATTTTAGCAGCTTGATATTTCGCATCTATTGTATCAAAATTTTTATTCGCTTCTTGGACCATTATTTTAGTATCTTTAATTTTTTTCTCTAATTCATCCTTCTTTTTTTGCGCTTCTTCATAGGCAATCAAAACTACACTCTTTTTTTGTTCAAGAGTTCTAATTTCTAATTCTAGGGCTGCAATTTCTTCTTCTTGCATTGAATTATGAAATATTTCTAATTTTTCATTTTTAAGATTAAGCTCTGCTAAAACAGACTCTTTTTCTTTTTGAATTATAGCTAAAGCTTCTACAGCTAAAGTATATTGAGCATTATGTTCCCGCAACAAGTTTTCAGCTTCACCTTTTCTTTGTAGCATTGTTTCAGTTTGTACTTTTAGATCTTTTAAGGTATTGGAAAATGGGTTAGCTTGAAAAATTTGATTAAACAGATTGAAAAACCTATCGAAAATGCTCATATATTTCTCCGTAATTTATAGGGTATTTACATTTTATTTACAGTACTTATTTATTAACAATTAAATCATAGCCCAGACCCTTAGTCAAGATACTAACAATCAAAATTGTGGCATATCACCTAATTACCAAAATGGTTAAGCCCTGCCCCCTTTTTAGGTATAAGCACATAAAAATTAAAGTTAAAAGCATCCCCGCCGAGATGTTTATTAAGTAAATATTAATAATGGATACCTTAGATATGTTTAATCCACAGTTTTCCAAACTAGATTTAGTAAATGGTTCTTTGCAATCTCATAAGGCTATTTTCACTCAGTATAATAAGAAAAATTTGAATAAAAATAAAATAAAAACTATTTCGATAAAAGAAAATGAGCCTGATCCCACAAGTTTGTATTTAAAAGATATCCGAGAGGCTACACTATTATCCAAGGATGAGGAAATTCGCTTAGGTAAGCTTGTCCATTTGGGGAACAATAAAGCACGGGCCCAGATGATTGAAAGTAATTTACGATTAGTGGTTAAAATTGCAAGACGATACATACGTTCTGGGATGCCTTTATTAGATTTAATCGAAGAAGGTAATTTAGGTTTAATCCGTGCCGTTGAAAAGTTTGATCCTACAAAAGGGTTTCGCTTTTCAACTTATGGTGCTTGGTGGATCCAACAAAGTATTGAGCGGGCCATCATGAATCAATCCCGAACAATTAGATTACCAGTACATATTGCTAAAGAATTAAATCGATATTTAAAAGTCGAGAGAGATCTATCTAAAGTTTTAGATCATGAACCTACTTGCACTGAGATTTCAAGTTTTATAAAAAAACCGGTTAGAACAATAGAAAAAATAATGGCTTTAAATGAAAAGGTTCTTTCCTATGATAATTCAGTATCCGAAGGCGTCAACAAATCAATTCTAGATACCTTAACAGACGATAATTTAGATCCAGAATTTTCTTTTCAAGACACTGAGTTGAAAGAAAATATTCAACAATGGGTAGATTGTTTAAATGTCAGACAAAAAGAGGTTATTGAACATCGTTTTGGATTGAATGGTAAAAATCCATCTACATTAGAGCAAACGGCTAGCAGTATGTCCATCAATAGAGAACGGGTTAGGCAGCTTCAGAGTGAAGCTTTAAAAATTTTAAAAAATAAAATTGAAGATAAAGGCTTATCAATGAAATTTTTTATTTAAAAGAAAAATTTAACATTTCATTATTCAAAATTAAAAATGAAAATGGCCAGTTAATTTTGATACACTGTATTTGAATCTTTTATGAATTTCTACTTAGGTATCAAACTATATGCCGACTTTACCATTTATTGAGGAATACCTATATTGGGCTATTGGTTGTTTAGGATTTTGGATCTTAAGCCTATTATTAGTTTATACATTCATTCATTCAAAAACTAAGGCTATTCACAAGCACTTAGAATTGACCTACCCAACATTAGAACAAAATATCCAGCAAAGCATTATTAAAGAACTATCTTCTATAGAATGTAACAATATTGAACGTTTGGGAAACATTAGTCATAGTTTAGAACGTCGAATTAGTGAACAAACCGAAGCACTATTTACCCGCCTGAGCAATAATAACCAAATCGTTCATGAAACCCTCCGGCAGGGCATGATTGAAATTACCCAGCATCTTAAAATCACTTTATCTAACCAGGCTGAAGAGCTCGCTAAAAGCGTCACCCAACTTAATCATTCAACCGATGCACGACTTAAAGAGATTAGCAACGTAGTTGAAAAACGTCTCAATGAAGGTTTTGATAAAACCACTGAAACTTTTACCGATATTGTAAAACGCTTGGCTTTAATTGATGATGCTCAAAAACGATTAACCGAATTATCGGGTAGTGTAATTAGTTTACAAGCCGTATTAGCAGATAAACGCTCACGGGGCGCCTTTGGAGAAATTCAGCTTAAAAATTTAATTCATAATATGGTTCCTGCTGAAAATTATTCTTTTCAGCACACCTTGAGTAATGGATTAAGGGCGGATTGTTTATTATTTTTGCCTCCCCCAACTGGAAATATAGTAATTGATTCAAAATTTCCTTTAGAGAACTTTCACCGTTTGACCGATTTTGAATCAAATGACAGTGATAGAAAAAAAGCTCAACAAGCCTTTAAACAAGATATCAAAAAACATATTCAAGATATCGCTATAAAATATGTCATAAAAGGGGAAACCGCAGATGGTGCTTTAATGTTCATTCCCGCAGAAGCTGTTTTTGCCGAAATTCACGCTCACTTTCCCGATCTTGTTGAATTTGCTCAACGCTCGAATATTTGGTTAGCCTCCCCTACTACTATGATGGCCATTTTAACCACGGCTAGTGCCGTATTAAAAGACAGTGCCACACGTAAACATATTCACATTATACAAGAACATCTTCGTTTTCTGGCGGATGATTTTAGCCGTTTTGAAGTGCGAATGAATAAATTAGCTAAACATATTGACCAAGCACAATTAGATGTTCAACAAGTCAATACCAGCGCTAAAAAAATAGCTCAACGTTTTAATCAAATTGAAAAAGTTGAACATACAGAACTCCTTCCAGATGGCATATTATAAGTTTTGAACTACATTAATAATAAAGCGGTTTGCTTTTATGATATGACACCTTACCATCCAGGGATTGAAAATGTTTAATAAAATAACTTCTCGTTTTATTCAGTGGCTTACTAAAGAAGAAGAATATCATGGATTGCCTTTATGTGATTTTGAGAAAATTCGTTATGAAATAAAACCCGGTGATGTATTATTAATAGAAGGCCGAAGTCGGGTCAGTGAAGTTATAAAATCAATTACACAAAGTTCCTGGTCCCATGCTGCCCTTTATATTGGTCGTTTAAATGATATTGATGATCCGGTTCAAAGAAGAATAGCTTCTGACAATTTTGATGGCCCGCCAGATACTCCTTTAATAATTGAGGGTTTAATGGGACATGGTACCGTTATAAGTGCCCTTACCAGTTATAAAAAGGAACATATTCGTATTTGTCGCCCTCAGGGTTTATCTCATAATGATGCTCAAAGGGTAATAGGCTATGCAATCGCTCGCTTAGGCAGTGATTATAATGTAAGACAAATTTTAGATTTAGCTCGATTTTTATTTCCCTGGACTATTTTACCTCGTAAATACCGCTCAAGTCTTTTTGTTAAAAATATTGGACTTTCCACCAAAACGGTTTGCTCATCCATGATAGCTGAAGCATTTAATTCAGTAGAGTTTCCAATCTTACCGTTAGCAAAAAAGACAGCTAATAAAGGAATTGAATTAATTAGAAGAAATCCGCTTATTTATACGCCTCGTGATTTTGATTATTCACCCTATTTTAAAATTATCAAATACCCTTTTATCGAATTTGCAGATTCGGCAATGTACCATAATTTACCCTGGAACAGGGATGGATTAGTCAGTAATGATAAATTTGGTATAACTGAAGAGAAACAAACAATTAATATAGAAGGAATAACAAGCGATTATCAGGGACATATTCATTTAGCAAGCCAAACAGAGGAGTCTCATCCTGAAAGCATAAAAGATAAAGCACGTGAAAAAATAAAGGAAGGATTTACTTCCCTTAAAAAATTTAAGGATAATCATTTTCATCATAATAATTCTTCTGACGATAATCCGCCTCCGGTATAAAGTGATTGCACTTTGCTTAGTAACTTATTAAATGAGCTCAATACCTTATTTAGTAACACCCAATTGTACTTATATAATTGGCTAGCATGCATTGGCATTTTATGGGTTCTTAATTTCTTAAATTGGATGATGGGCTCAAAATTCAATAATTTAGGAATTTATCCACGACATTTATTTGGGCTTATAGGTATTTTTTTCTCACCCCTATTACATCAAAATTTTAACCACCTTTTTTTTAATAGTATCCCTTTATTTGCTTTAGGGCTTTTATTGCTGGGTATTGATCCTTTTATATTTTACTGGGTCAACTTCGTAGTCATTCTGATAGGTGGTTTTTTAGTCTGGCTTTTAGGTCGCCCTGCCTTACATATTGGTGCTAGTGGGTTAATTTCAGGTTATTTTTCATATTTATTGATTACAGCCTATCTGCGTCCAACTATAACTAGTATTTTACTAGCTTTAATTACTTTTTATTATTTTGGAAGCATCTTATTAGGCATTATACCTAGAGAAGAGAAAATTTCCTGGGAGAGCCATCTATATGGTTTTCTAGCCGGCCTAATAGCCGCCTATTTACTTCTCCCATATTTTAAACAATTCAAACATCTCTTGTTAAGTTAATTAGCCTATAGTAATACTAGGACTTGATTCACTAAGTGCAAGGGCTTTAAATAAAATTTCTTTTAATTCACCACTTTCATTAATCTCAGAGACGATATCACAGCCTCCGATTAATTCACCTTGTACATAGAGCTGTGGAAAGGTAGGCCAATTCGCATACTTTGGTAATTCAGCTCTAATGTCGGGGTTTTCTAAAACATTTACATAAGCAAAATTCGTTTTTAAATTTTTTAAAATATTAACGACTTTAGAAGAAAATCCACATTGAGGAAATTGAGGAGTACCCTTCATATACAAAAGAACATTATTATTATTGATTTGTGCTTTGATGCGGTCAATCGTTTCCATTGTCACTCCTTAAGTTCATAGCATTCATTAAAAGTTAAATATTCTTTAAGACTGTTTAGCATAGGGGGGGTAGGAGGCAAAAATTTAAAATAACTCAATGATTCAAAATCTACCCATAAAATTTCTTGATCTTCTTTTGAAAAAGCTTCATTTTCAAAATTTTCAACCACATATACATTTAAATTAACCGTGTATTCAGGATAAGTATAAACCACCTCTCTTAGAAATACAGCTTTAAGTACATTTACCCCCACCTCTTCAAATAATTCCCGTTGTAAAGCTTGAATATCAGATTCCTCTTTTTCAATTTTACCACCCGGGAATTCCCAATACTCTGAATAATCTTTATGAGCAGGTCTTTTTGCAATTAGAAATTGATTTTCCTTATTCTTAATGATTCCTACTACGCAATTTATCATTTTATTCATTGTAAAAAGGTCAACCTTAACTTAATTTACCGTGGCAAAGTTTATATTTTTTATTCGATCCACAGGGGCAAATATCATTTCGCCCTACTTTGGGTTGATCTCGAATATAGGTTTCAGGTTTATAGGGATTGCTGTTGTCATAGGCTGATTCTTCCCCTTGATTCGCCTCTAAACTTTGAAGTTTAAATGGTTCCGCCGTCGGAGAAGGATGACTAAAAGTTAAATGATGAGGCTCTGCAGCTCTATATTGCTCATCCAAGGCTTTCACTTCCTCTTCTGCTTTAATCTTTAAGAGCGTGAGTGTACTAATCACTTCACGTTTTATTTGCTGTAATAGACTCGTAAATAAAGCAAAGGCTTCACGCTTATATTCCTGTTTAGGATCTTGTTGAGCGTAGCCTCTTAAATGGATACTTTGACGCATATATTCCATAGTCGCTAAATGATCTTTCCATTGGGTATCTAAAATATTAAGCATCACCGTCTTTTCTAAATGACGCATGCCTTCAAACCCTATTTGTTTTTCTTTATTTTGTAGATTCTCAATAAAAGCTTGTAATACCCGTTGATGAATACCCTCAGCATTAAGAGCATTATCATTATCTAACCATTCTTGAATGGGTAATTTTAAGCCAAACTCTCTATCTAAGGTATGCATTAATCCACCAATATCCCATTGCTCATCTAAAGTATTAGGCGGGATAAATTCATTAATTAAATCCTGTGCCACATCATCACGAATCGATTCGATAATATCGTTTACATTCGATGCTTCCATTAATTGATTACGTCTGGTATAAATTACCTTACGTTGATCATTCGCTACGTCATCAAATTCTAATAATTGTTTGCGAATATCAAAATTATGCCCTTCTACCTTTTTCTGTGCATTTTCAATTTGTTTATCAATAAATCGATGAGTAATGGCTTCCCCTTCTGGCATGCCTAATTTTTCGAAGAATTTAGAAATAGTATCCGATACAAAAATACGCATTAAATTATCTTTAATGGATAAATAAAAACGAGTACTCCCAGGGTCTCCTTGACGTCCTGCACGCCCTCTTAATTGATTGTCAATTCTTCTGGACTCATGGCGCTCGGTACCAATTATATGTAACCCGCCTGCCTCGACCACTTGTTTATGGCGCTTTTCCCATTCTATTCTTTCAGCGTCACTGCATTCAGCATCCAGTTTTCCGCCTAAAACAATATCAGTACCCCGTCCTGCCATATTGGTAGCAATGGTAACATTGCCAGGCCTACCCGCTTCGGCTACAATTTCAGCTTCTCGCTCGTGCTGCTTAGCATTAAGCACTTGATGAGGTATATTTTTTTTCTTTAATAATCCAGATAAATATTCCGAAGTCTCAATCGAAATTGTCCCTACTAAAACCGGCTGACCTCGTTTCACGGTAGCTTCTATATCCTTAATAATAGCTGCAAATTTTTCTTCAAGGGTTAAGTAAATAGAATCTGGATGGTCAATACGTTTGTTAGGTTTATTGGTTGGAATAACAATAGTTTCTAAGCCATAAATTTGCTGGAATTCAAAGGCTTCCGTATCAGCGGTACCTGTCATTCCTGCTAATTTTTGGTATAGCCTAAAATAATTTTGGAAAGTAATTGAAGCCAGCGTTTGACTTTCACTTTGAATTTTTACATTTTCTTTCGCTTCAACGGCTTGGTGAATACCATCCGACCACCGTCTACCACTCATGGTGCGGCCAGTATGTTCATCCACAATTACTACTTCATTATTTTTGACAATATAATCAACATCGCGTTTAAACAAGGCATGCGCTTTTAAAGCTACATAAAGGTGATGCATAAGGGTTAAATTATGAGCATCATACAAGCTATCACCAGCTTTAATTAACCCTTCTTTAACTAAAATTTCCTCAACTTTTAAATGCCCTTCTTCGGTTAAAAAGGCTTGTTTAGTTTTTTCATCAATGGTGTAATCACCTGGCCCATCTTTAATGGCTTGTAAACTTAAATAGGGAATAATTCGGTTCATTTGACGGTATAATTCAGAGCTATCTTCATCTGCTCCTGAAATAATAAGCGGAGTACGTGCTTCATCAATTAAAATAGAATCGACTTCATCCACGATGGCATAATGTAAAGCGCCTTGTACCCGATCTTCAATAGAAAAAGCCATATTATCTCGAAGATAATCAAAACCAAATTGATTATTGGTTCCATAAATAATATCTGCACTATAAGCGGTTTTTTTCTCGTCTTTTTCTAAACCTTCTATAATGACACCTACACTCATACCTAAAAATTCGTACAGGGGTTTATTCCACTCCGCATCTCGACTGGCTAAATAATCATTGACGGTTACAATATGTACACCTTTTCCACTCAGGGCATTTAAATAAGCAGGTAAAGTTGCTACTAAAGTTTTACCCTCACCCATTCGCATTTCAGCAATTTTACCTGAATGTAAAACGACTCCCCCTTTAAGTTGGACGTCAAAATGACGCATTCCTAAGGTTCGTTTTGAAGCTTCTCTAACAACTGCAAAGGCCTCAATTAGCAATTCATCTAAAGTTTCCCCCTTGGCGAGTCTTGTTCTAAATTCAGTGGTTTTATTTTGTAGCTCATTATCACTTAATTGAGACAAAGATGACTCTAGTGCATTAATCGCATTAACTGTTTTATCTAGACGCTTAATTAAGCGGTCATTACGACTACCGAAAATTTTTCGAATCAAAGTGGTTGACATAATTTGAGATATCCTTGCAAATCACATAAAATAAGAGACATGAAATATAAGCCTAAAATGACTTTATCAGAAATTTTACAATCTTCTTCCATCTTAAAGAACTTTTGGGAAAAAATAAATTATTTATCTAAGTTAAATAGCATAGTAGTATCCTGCCTCCCTCATCCCGCTAACCTTCACCTTAAAACCTCAAATGTAAGAGAAGGAATATTATATTTACAGGTTCCTTCTCCTATTTGGGCACATGAATCTCGATTTTTAATTCCTGAGCTTTTAAGTAAACTTCGTCAATATCCTGAATTTTCTGGACTAAAATCAATTAAGATCAAAGTCGCTCCCATTAAGTCAGATATCTTAAAAGCCCCTTTACCTTCTGCTATTCCAATCAGTCTTGAAAGCCGTTCTTTAGTTGAGAAAACAGCTAATACTATCACATCTCCCCGCTTAAAGGAGTCATTATTACGCTTAGCGACCAATAAGATATTAAATTAACTTAGGGAAAGATAATTCATGGATGATATAGCATTAGAAAATTTAATCAATTTTTTTTGAGTTATTCATATAAAAAGAAAACCTATTTAAATACTATAAATTTGCTCTCTTTCATCAAAACCCTATACCTTAATTATTGCTCCTTGTTTTATTAAACTTTTAATAATAGTAGTCACCTTCATTTCATAGGATTCTTGAGTGGCCTGGCTAAGCTGCTCCTATCAGGATAATGTCATCCAGATTTGCAAAAGACAAGATTTCTTCACTGGGTTCAGTGGAACTACTTAAAATCATTAAATTATTTTTTATAGTTTTAATAAGGTTTTTATCTTCTACATCTTTCACCCCTATCCTTAAGCAAACCTTTCATGAAAATTAGATAACTTTAACAATTCGTTTTCAAAAATATTTAAGGGCTGCTTAATATTTTTAAGTTGTCTGATTATCAAGGAGATTGACTGCTTTAAGATTTTAAGATTTTCATCCATTAGGTTTTACTGATATTTAGAAAACTCAGCTTTTGATCCTGATTTAACGTATTTAAGGTCTTTAATGTGAATGTATTTTTTTCTAAAAATCTTTGCCATTTAAGCGTTTTTAATAGCTTTTCAAGTATCACTTGATTATCCTTAAAGCTTTGAACTTATCTAATTATGTTTTTTTGAAGAACTCCCTTAATGGTCTTTCTAATAATTTTATTTAGCTTTTTATGATCCTCCGACATTTTTAGTAACTAGCTTAATTGCATACATATCCATTTTAATAAAACCTTCAATTAAGGGAGTAGAATTTTTGACCCATGTCTTTAAAGAAATCTTAGGTCGAACTGAGGTTTTTTAATTTTTTATTTTTTATTTTTTATTTTTTAAGGAAAAATAGGCCTGATCTAAAATAAAAGCATTATGGATTTCCAAATTTAATAAACTAGTCAATACTCCAATAGTATCTTCAGTTCTTAATCAGGAAACAGTCTTAGCAGCGGCGCAACTTAAACTTATTGATAGCCGTATTATCAAATAAGGGTAGTTAAAATATTATTAAGTTTAATGCTAGATTTCATTATTTTCTCCTACATAGTTAGCTCTTTCTAAGACTCAAATTATATACTTAAATGAAAGCATTAGAAACAGCCATTTCCCTTAATTTAATTTTTTGTAATTGACCTGCTATAGCAAGTTTAAGTTTTTTCTTCAGCAAGTTGCACTTTTATTTTGTTTTTAACATCTACAATACCGTATACATCGGCCGCATCATCTCCCGCAGCACGTTTTTCAAGAAAGGTTTTAACCACTCCTTTTAAAGTCGCTATCCCTTGATTTACGCTAACCTCAATATTGTTACAATCTACCCAATTATCTGCTTCAAGGTTTTCTTTAACAGCCTCTAATAAAACTTTATCAGATTTCCGAACACGTTTTTTATTAGCATGAGGGCCTAAATAATAAGCATAATAATATCGACGTTGATGATTTTTAAAATATTCGTTGTGCGGCATAAGCAACCTCCCACTTTAGATTAAAATTGATTTAAATAATCCGCTTTAATTAGCTATTCATTATTGTAATAGCTTAATCAATAAATTGTAAACCTATGAATAAGGTGTAAGGGACTCTATTCCTCTAATTGAAGGTTTTTCTCACGATAAGTATAGGCAATAAGCCCCACCACAAATTAGCAGTAAAATTAGCCGCACTTCGATGCCTCGTATGCTCAATCTGGCAAATGTTCTTTAATTGGACATTAATGATTTCAATAATAGAACGCTTTTTTATAGACCTTTCGAAACCGGCTCTCAAGAGCAGGTTTCAAACCACCTCAAGCTGCTTTGGTAAAGAGCCAAGTAGTGAGCACTGAGGAAAAGTCGGAATAATCCGGCAGGTAGAAATCAGAAAGGCGAACAAAATGGTTCCGTTGCGAAAATATTTTTTGATAATTAAGTTCAGTTAAGTTTTATTAGGTAGCAATTTTAAATAGCTTTTTAATAAATTATCGTTGAGCTATCGGATTATTTTTAGGGACGTGTTTAATTTGCCCTTTATGGATCATATGCATGATTTCTTAACCTGCTATGGTCTTAGCTGCTGAGTAAAACGAGCCAAAGCATAATTTCGCTTTAACCCTTTTCTTCATAAATCGATGCCATCAAGTATTGCAAGATCTGAGTTAAAAGATTTAAATTCGAGCATGGGTTTGATTTTCTTTTTAATAAACCGATGATCTTGTTCAACGATATTATTTAAATATTTCATTTGACGAATTTCTATTTCTTTTGGCTGATCACGATTAACTGCTTCAATTCCGGAAGTGTTGCCTTAAATCTTGGTTAAACAACATGTAATACAACTTTGTCGAATAACTTACGCTAGGTGTAGTACATTATAAATTTAAGGCAAAACTTCTTTTGTTATTTAGTGTTGCTAAGTGATAATTCGGATTTAATATTAATCTTATAACAGAACATAATAAAATTCTAAATGAAGGAATAGCAAAATGTCGGTGGGTCATAAAAAGCTACATAAAACCATTAGAAGGCCAGAAACCCTTAGAAGGCCAGAAATCATTAGATGGCCAGCTAAGAAAATTGTTCAAAAAAAATTTGAAAGTGATTTGTCTATTCCTTTAATTAATATTATTGATAATTTACAAGCTAATACTAAAAATCAAATTCAAAGCTTTAAAGATAGTTCCATTGTACTTGAAAAGCTATTAAAAAAAACGCTTAACCGACAAAAATTTTTAGAAAGAAAGTATATCCATTATAAAAACTTAAAAAACTCTAAATCAAGTTCAAAACCTGAGTTTTTTAGATATCAGTTAAACATAATTGATGAAAATCTTAAAATTTTAAAACAGCTAATCTCGCTAATAGTCAGGCAACTTAAAAATATTAAGCAGTCTTTGAATAATTTTGAAAATGAATCGCTAAAGTTATCTAATTTTTATGAAAGACTTGTATAAACTATTTGCTAGCTTTGTCGCAATCTTCTTATAGAAGAAGTAATTTTAAAGGTTCCGTCGCAAACTTTGCAATAAAAAAATAATTTTAAAGACGCAATTATTCTAGGCGAGTTTAGGCAGCTAAAGAATAAAACTGCTCGAAGACGGTTTTATTTTTAGGATTAATCATCTGTTCTTTTTTAATCATATGATGTAATTCGACACCTTCCAACGTAGCAAGGGCTGAGTTAAAAGATTTAAACCCGAGCAGGTGTTTAACTTTCTTTTTGATAAAGCGATGATCTTGCTCAACTATATTATTTAAATATTTCACTTGACGAATTTCAATT
>JAQGOH010000039.1 GCA_028293705.1 Francisellaceae bacterium
TAAATGCTAAATAGCATATGGTTGACGAGGACGAGCGCGGCATATTAATCAGTCGTCGCGTTTTTGAAGATTATTTATTGGCAGGGATGCCTTTAAATAATTACTGAAATTAGCGACGCTATCAATCTGCTACCGAAGCCATTTGCAGGCAGGCAGTCTTTCCTGCCTTCTATATCTAAAGTGTCTTCGTCTTCCCCTCTGTCTTCGGGGTAATCAGAATAATTAATTGTCCAATGAGTTTCTTCAGGATGGTTGTAGGAATAACGGGCATGCAAAGTAAGAAGCTTGGTCGCATTCGGAAAGCGCATGACAATAAACCCTCGTCCATTTGGAGTGACCCCACGCATTATGGGGGCAAGGGCATCAATACTAATTAGATTATCTAAATAGTCACGCTCTTCACGTTCGAAAGGCCAATTTATAACAGGCAAGGTCGCCATAGCTACCAAGCCTCACATTGCCTCAATAATATCGGCTCTAAAATACCTTTTAATGTCTGATATAGTTTGCGGGGTATCCATTTTTTTCATACCCTGAAATATCAGAGTGTTTTTTTTATAAGACATTGAAAAAGATAATCTATCCTTATGGTTTAAATAATTGAAAATATCTTCTAAGATAGCATTTGCAGGTGCTGTATAAGGCGCAGAGCTGGTAAATTTGGCGCTACCTTTAGCGCTTGTAGATAAGGTTTCTTCATCTGCTGTCTGAGCCCATTCCGCCTGAGCCTTTTTGCTACGAACTTTCCAAGCAGGGAGAGGATTCGGTCTCATTTATTACTCCTTTATATGTATCATTACTACTCTTTGATTAGACAGCTAAATTTTAATCCGTGCAAAATCTAGTAAAATATGTGTAATCACAGTCTCTTACAAAAGGAGTATACCATGCTGCTAAGAAATATAAGAAGAATGGAGACTTAAAGTAGGAATTACAACTAAAAAGATAATATAAAGAAAAAACCACATAAAACTCTAAAACACGCTTGTTTCAATCCACATTACCATATTAAAATATACAAAAATTATTAGGAGATTTGAATGGATAAAATGACTATTAAAGACGTTAATAAAATCATTAACGATAAATCTATTAAGTTAGAAGAGAAAGCGTATGAACTAATTGGGCTTTATGAGGGAATGGTTGTTAAGTATCCAAGTGCCTCACCCGCCGTTAACCCTATCACAGATGAATTGAAAACTAAGTTAAGCAATAGCGTCATAGTATGTTCTTTAGAAACAAAACCCGGTTCGTATAGCTTTACTATGAAAGAAACGGTTAATGGAAAAGTGGTAACGGATATCACCTCAAAGAGTGACCCTGCCCCTGAATGCGTGTATACTAAGATATTGCAAAATAAAGGTGAAGTTTATAGTTTGATGATGAAAAATAAATAAGTTTGATTCTGATAAAGGGGGCATTACACCCCCTTTATTTAAAACAAATTTTATCTTTAAAGGTGTTATGCTTGGTATCCTTTAAGTCTTTCTTCCAAGGTATTGATGATTACCTTTAACTCTTCCGCTCTCTTTTTCTCTTTTTGAACAACAGCTGCTGGTGCTTTATCTAAATAATTTTGATTTTTTAATCTTTGGGAAATGTTTAAGAGTTCCTTAGTGTTTTTTTCAATTTCTTTATTTAACCTTGTGCTTTCAGCTTTCTCATCAATTAGGCCTTTAAGAGGGATTAATAATTCCATACTGTGAATGACAGCACTGGCACATGCTTCGGTCACTTCCTGTTTATTGATAAATTGTAAGGATGAAACTTTGGCTAAGCTTTCTAAAAAAGGGATAAATTCTTGAAGAATGTCTCTTTCATGTTCATTAGCATTGTAAACAAATAGATGGATGGTTTTATTTGGGGTAATATTCATTTCCCCTCTAATGTTTCGGATACTTAATATAACTTTTTTAAACCATTCAATTTTATTAAGAGCAGCTTCATTAATGAAATCAGGCTGTGCTAAGGGGTAGGCAGCTACCATAATGGAAGGCGCTTTTAAATCTAGGATAGGTTTAAGATCTTGCCATAATTCCTCAGTAATAAATGGCATAAAAGGGTGAAGCGTTCTTAATAATTCTTCTAAAATAGATAATAAAATGTATTGTGTTGCATACTTTTGACTAATCGATCTATGGGGGGGATTTAGAAGAGGCTTTGAAAGCTCAAGATACCAATCACAATATTCATTCCAAGTGAAATCATAAAGAGTTTGTGAAGCTAAGTCGAAACGATATTGATTAAGATTATTAAAAACATTCTGTTTTGTCATTTGCCAGATGGATAAAATCCATTCATCGACAGGGGAAAGCTCTAAGGCCATTGAGGTATTCAGGATAAATTTATTTTCTGTATTCATAAGGACATAGCGATTAGCATTCCATAATTTATTACAGAAAAAGCGGTAACTTTCTAAGCGCGTTATATCAAAGCGTAATTGCCTACTAAAACTGGCCATGGAACTAAAGGTAAATCGTAAGGCATCCACTCCATAAGCACTAATACCCTTGGGGAATTGATTCCTAGTGTATTTTTCTATTTTTGGGGCTAATTGCGGTTGCATTAGATTAGAAGTTCTTTTTTTGATTAAGGCTTCTAAAGCGATGCCGTCAATAAGATCAATGGGATCAATGACATTACCCTTGGTCTTAGACATTTTTTGTCCATTTTCATCTTGGACCAGGCCTGTAATATAAATTTCTTTGAAAGGTATATTATTAGTAAATTTAAGGCCAAACATAATCATCCGTGCGACCCAGAAAAATATAATGTCAAAACCGGTTACTAAAACAGAGGTTGGATAAAAAGTTTTTAAATCATGGGTATTATTAGGCCAACCTAAGGTAGAAAAGGGCCAAAGGGCTGAAGAAAACCAGGTATCTAATACATCCTCATCCTGACTTAGAGATATGGATGGGGCAAGATTATATTTAGAGCGAATCTCCTCTTCTGACTTACCTACGTAAACTTTGCCTTGTTCATCATACCAGGCAGGAATTTGATGCCCCCACCATAATTGACGGCTAATACACCAGTCTTGTAAATTTTCCATCCAATCAAAATAGGTCTTTGACCAATTTTCCGGGATGAATTTTATCTGGCCTTCTTTAACCGCCTTAATAGCAGGTTCAGCGAGGGGGCCTACTTTTACATACCATTGATCGGTTAAAAGCGGTTCTAATATAGCATTCGACCGATCACCTCTTGGGACTTTCAATACATGATTTTCCGTTTTAATCAGTAGTTTTAAAGTTTTTAAATCTTCTAATATTTTTTCTCTAGCCTTAAATCTTTCTAAACCCCGATAAGGTTCTGGAACGCAATTATTGAGATATCCATCTTTAGTTAAAATATTAATCATCTCTAATTGGTGGCGCTTGCCAATCTCATAATCATTAAAGTCATGCGCTGGAGTAATTTTAACGGCACCAGTTCCAAAATCCGCTTCAACATAGTCATCGGCAATAATCGGTATGGTTCTATTGGTTAAAGGTAAATTAAGTGTTTTACCAATGAGATGGATATAACGCAGATCTGTAGGATTAACGGCCACCGCCACGTCCCCTAATAATGTTTCAGGACGAGTAGTTGCTATAGTTATAAAGCCTGAATTATCACTTAAAGGATAATTAATGTGCCATAAAAATCCGGCTTCTTCGGTTGATTCTACTTCTAAATCTGAGACAGCTGTTTTTAATATAGGATCCCAATTAACGAGCCGCTTGCCTTTATAAATAAGATTCTCTTCATAAAGTTTTATAAAGACTTCTTGCACCGCTTCTGATAAACCCGTATCTAAAGTAAATCTTTCTCGACTCCAATCAAGCGATGCCCCTAAACATCTCATTTGCTGGGTAATTGTATCGCCTGATTCTTTTTTCCAGTCCCAAATTTTTTTTATAAAAGCTTCCCGCCCTAATTCTTGTTTGGTAATATTATTTGCGGCTAATTGTCGCTCTACTACCATTTGTGTGGCGATGCCGGCATGATCTGTACCAACTAACCAGAGGGTATTTTCTTCTTGCATCCGATGAAAACGAATTAAAATGTCCATGAGGGTTTGCTGAAAAGCATGTCCCATATGTAAACTGCCCGTTACATTGGGAGGAGGGATTGCAATAGAATAAGGTTTACCCTGTCCTTGAGGACTAAAATAATTCGCGTTTTCCCAAATTTCATACCATTTATCTTGAAGGGTTTTAGGGTCGAAAGATTTATTTTGCATATAGTTTGGCTCTATTAATAAGGTATTGTATAATTAGGGGCAAAGGCCTACCCGATGCTAAACCATCTCGACCACTTTTACAAATCGCAGTTCCTGCTACATCTAAATGAGCCCATTTAAACTTTTTAGTAAACCGTGATAAGAAACAAGCCGCTACAATACTTCCAGCTTCCCCACCACCAATATTAGCCATATCAGCGCAATTGCTTGCGAGTGATTCTTGATATTCATCCCAAAGGGGTAATTGCCAGGCTCTATCATTACTTTCCAAACCTGCTTGTATTAAATCCTGAGCAAGTGCCCCGTCATTACTGAATAATCCACTGGCTTGTGATCCTAAGGCCACAACGCAAGCACCAGTTAAAGTCGCAATATCTATAACTATTTCTGGGTTGTATCGTTCGACGTAGGTTAGCGCATCACATAAAATTAATCTGCCTTCAGCATCTGTATTTAAAATTTCTATCGTTTGTCCTGATAAAGATTTTACAATGTCATTAGGGCGATTACTGGCTCCTCCAGGCATGTTTTCAGCTGCAGGGACTACACCAATAACTGGAAAAGGTAAATTTAATAAAGAAGCGGTAAGAATAGCCCCTAAAACGGTAGCGCCCCCACACATGTCATATTTCATTCCCATTTGAGAAGCAGGTGGTTTTAAAGAATTTCCACCCGTATCAAAGGTAATTGCTTTACCTACCAAAACAACAGGAGAAATTTTAGAAGCTTTGGCACTAGAAGGTCTATACTCTAAGGTTATAAATTGGGGAGGATTAACACTGCCTTGGGCCACACTTAATAAGGCCCCCATTTTTAAAGTTTTAATTTCTTTTTCATTTAAAACCGCTACATTAATGTTTTTATAAGTTTTAGCTAGTTTTTGTGACTCTTTCGCTAAATAAAGGGGAGTACAAACATTGGGCGGCATATTGCCTAATTGTTTAATTAATTTTTTCCCCTCACTTAAAGCTAAACTTTGATGGATAGCTTCTTCACAAGAGGGTAACTCTTTGCGCGAAGGAATAATAAAAACAAATTCTTTTAAAAATAAGGGATCTGTAGACTTGGTTTTATAATCATCAAAAGAATAAACAGCATCCATGCTTGCTTGAATCCATTGAGCAATTTTCCAATTGACACTTTTGCCTGGAACGTTAAAGTCGACTAAATAACTACACGCGTCCTTGATTTTAGTTCTTTTTAAAAATTGAACAATTTTGGTAACGCAATTTAAATAAGCAGTAGGGCTAAATGATTTTCTTTCACCTAAACCTACTAACAATATTCTAGCGGCTTGGATACCTGGTAAGCCGTAGATTAATTGTCCTTCTCCTAATTTGCCGGAAAAATCCCCCTTGTGTAGGAATTGACTTAAGGCATTTTGGCTTAGTGAATCAATTACTTGGGCGGACTCAGCCATCTTTAGGTCTTGATGGAGGCCTATCACTAAACATTGGCTGCGTTGTTTCTCAAGTTGGCCAATTTTTACCTTAAATTCCATGTGGGGGGTTCCTTAAATTAAATAGAGGAAGAATAAAAGTTAAAAAACTAAAATTTTTTATTCACTTTTAAAGCTTTAAAATTGTATTCTATTCATTAAGCGTTTTTAAGTAAATTATTTAAGATAAGGCAGTTATTTTTTGATTATTAGTAGATACCTAACTAAGGAAATTTCCCAAAGTTTTTTGGGGGTGACGTTCATATTATTAATAGTGGCTTTAAGCAATCGGGTGGTCGTATATTTAAGTAAAGCCGCAGCCGGAATGCTCCCATTAAGCGTAGTATGTAAAATGGTAGGCTTATATATTCCTGACTTATTAGGATATTTACTTCCCTTAGGATTTTACATAGCCATTTTATTCACCTTAGGTAGGCTTTATGTTGACCATGAAATGATAATTTTAAAAACTTCAGGTCTGGGTCTTAAGTTTTTAATGAAAATCATTTTAAAAATCTCGGGAATTTTATTTTTAATCGCTTTATTTTTAAGCCTGTGGTTAATTCCTAAATGTGTGGAATTAAGAGAAAAAATAGGAGCCACGAGTGAGGCTTTTGGAGTCGTGGATGCTATCTTACCAGGACGTTTCCAATTTTTAGAAGAAGGAAGGATTGTTTATTATGTTGAAAAAATTAATCAGCAGACAAAACAAATGCATAATGTTTTTATAGCAGAGCAATCTAAGTCCACTGAAATACCACAGGCTCAAAAGCCCTGGACTATAATCACAGCAGAAATTGCACGACTTAAACAAAATGAGAAAACCAAAGATTATTTTTTGGTTTTACAGCAGGGTAACCGATATACCGGCATACCCGGTCAAGCCGATTTTACCGTAGTTAAATTTGAAGAATATGGTACAAATATTATTCAGAAATCACAATCAGCGCCAGCTTTGATAAAATTAAAACCTACTCTTGACTTAATTCAGACTCAAACGATTGATGATAAAGCGGAATTAGAATGGCGCATGGCTTTTGCCATCAGTTTACCGATTTTGGGGTTAATCGCATTATGTTTATCAAAAGTTGAGCCACGGCAAGGTAGATTTGCCAAATTTTTACCGGCCATTTTAATATATATTGCCTATTATAATCTTTTAATAGTAGCAAGACGTTGGATGATCACACACAAACTTCCTTCAACCCTAGGTTTATGGTGGGTTCACGGGCTTATGCTGGCATTAACCTTAACTTTTATTTTAATTGAAATGGGCAAAATTAGAATAAACTGGAAACATTTATTATTTTTTAATAAAGGCAAAATCTCATGAAAATAATAGATACTTATTTAGGTAATAATATTATTAAAGCGGTTTTAACCGTGGCCTTAGCTTTATTGGGATTAGAATTATTTTTTGGATTCATCAATGAACATAAATTTATAGGGCGGGGTAATTATTTTTTAAAAGAATCGCTGTCTTATTTATTATTAACAACCCCCAGGCGCCTATATGGTATATTTCCTTGGGCTTCGCTTATTGGTAGTTTAATTGCCCTTGGGCAGCTAGCTACTAATAGTGAATTAATCGTAATGCGCTCGTGTGGCATATCTATCGCAAGGATTGCTTACTCAACCTTAAAAGCCGCGTGTATATTGATTATGATAGTGGTTATGTTGGGGGAGGGTCTAGCACCTTTTCTTGAAAATAAGGCCCAATCTAAAAGAAGTTTTGCCTTAAGCGGTGGACAAGTTATTAATACGCCTTATGGTCTTTGGATGCGTCAAGGAAAAGACTTTATTTATGCTAATAATATTGTTTCAAAAGAAGAATTAGAAAACGTTTCTCAATTTAAATTTGATCAAGTTTTGCAACTTAAAAGAATAAATCAAGCAAACTTTGCTAAACTCGAGAACAAGGAATGGCAACTTAAAGACGTACACTCTAGTATATTTTTACCAGATGTTATCCTTAATGAAAAACCTAACTCTATACCTTTACCTAATTTTGTAGATCCTGATGTAGTTAAAAATACTTTCGCTAAACATCTAGATTATCTTTCTTTAAAAAGTTTGAAAAATATAATTGAGTATCGCAAAAATAATGATTTAAATGCACAAAGTTATCAATTAGCCTTCTGGAAAAAAATATATCAACCGATTGCCATTTTAGTGATGATGTTTTTAGCCATCCCCTTTATTTTTGGCCCCTTAAGATCTGCAACCATGGGTTTTAGAATGCTTGCGGGAATTTTACTGTCCTTTGTTTTTTTAACTTTAAATGGAATTTTTACCTCCATTGGCTCTGTGTCCCAAATTCCCCCTTATATTGCCGCCTTGATCCCATCCTTAGTTTTTTTAAGTTTAGCTGCCATCCTAATGAAACGACTTAAATAATCTTTTAAGCGCCATCTTTTGGTAAATTAGGACGTGGTTTATTTGAGGGTTTAATGTCAGGCTCAATATTATCATTTTGTTCATGGGCTGCCTCAAGAATTTCATTTTGTAATAATTTTATCTCTTTTTTACGCTCTCTTAACATAAGAGCATGTCCATATATTTTATTATAAAAATCTTCAGATTTTTTTTGATATAGTTTTTGTAATGGCAGACCGGTTAGGGTATCTATTACCCCAAAAGTTTTATCTAATCCGGTATGGACTAATTTGCCTATAAAGCTTAGGGTTTTTACTAAACTATTACAATGCGTTTCTAGGGTTTTAACCACTTTATAAACAAATTGAGAAGTGTTTCTTAAATTTTGGCTTATTGATTCAGAAAGTCTTTCCAGATACGTAAAAGTAGCATTATCGACTCGATATAAATCAGGGTTATCTTTGTTTTTATGTTTCTCTAGAATAATTCCCTTTATATCTTTTTCAAGTTTTACATACTGGGATTTAAGAAATTGATAATTTTCTTTATGAAAGCTAATTTCGGATTTATCCTTTTTAATATTAAGTTCGATGCTGTTGATTTTATTATCTAAGACCTTAATTAATCCACGAGGATTACTTTCTATAAGAGGTTCTACATGTGCGCTATTTTTTAATTGCATAGTGAGTATACTATTGATGTTA
>JAQGOH010000044.1 GCA_028293705.1 Francisellaceae bacterium
TAGTCAATATTCATCGTTAGCAGAGGCCATCGATCAGGCATTTAAAATAGATCATTTAAATTTTAATTAACTATATTATAACGCACGGAAATGGGCCACAGGTGGGATTGTTAGCCCTACAAGCGGATGCCTATAAACCCATATCACCTTATCCTTTAGATATTTTGGATGCTCAAAGCCAGGGAATGCTAGGTTACTTAATAGGACAAGCGATTCAAAATGAATTGCCTGAACAAGAAATGGCTGTGATTCTAAGTCGAATAAAAGTAGATGCTAATGATTGCAGTATTAAAAGGTCTAGCAAACCTATCGGGCCTTTTTATACCCCTACAGAGCATCAAAGCTTGCAAAAAAAACATCCCGATTGGATCTTTATGGCCGAAAAAAAAATATTTAGACGGGTGGTACCCTCACCGAGGCCTTTAGAAATACTGGAATTATCGAGTATTAAGCTATTGATAGAGGCTGGCATCTTATTAATATGTGCAGGCGGTGGAGGTATTCCAGTTATTCAAGCAAATAATAAAAATTGGCTAGGATTAGAGGGCGTAATTGATAAGGATTTAACGGCAGCTTTGCTGGCAACTCGTATTGATGCTGATATCTTATTAATTTTAACAGATGTTGAAGCCGTTTATTTAGGATGGGGGACGGAACATTCAAAACCTATCAAGCAGTGTAACCCTAATGAATTTAATTTTAAAGAGTTCCAAGCTGGAAGTATGCGCCCAAAAATTGAAGCAGCTTGTCAATTTGCTGCTAAACCGGGAAAAAAATCTTTTATTGGCAGCTTAAGGCAAGCAGATAAGATTCTGACAGGGGAAGTGGGCACCTTAATTCAAGCTAATTAATTATAAATCTAATTCATGCTGCAAAGGATTTGCTGGGTAATGAAAGTGTACGGGGCCATCTGCTAAACCTTTAATAAATTGCTGTACCCAAGGATCATTATTATTTAATAATTGCTGGGGGCTTCCTTCACCCATGATTCTTTCATTGGCAGCTAGATAAATATAATCAGCAATTTGAAAAGTATTTTGGATAGTATGAGAAACTAACACTATTGTGGTTTTAAATGATTTATTAATCAGATCGATTAATTGGGTTAATACACCCATGGTGATAGGATCTTGCCCGGCAAAGGGTTCATCTAATAATAATAATTCTGGATCGGTCGCTATAGCTCGTGCCAGAGCTACTCTACGCTTCATTCCACCTGATAAATCAGAGATAGATAAATATTTAGCTCCTCTTAAGCCTATGGCCTCTAGCTTTATTAATACGATATCTCGAATTATCGATTCAGATAAACAATTTAACTCTCTTAATGGAAAGGCAATATTATCAAAAACATTGAGATCTAAAAATAAGGCAGCACTTTGAAATAACATACCCATTCGTCGTCTTAGTTGAAATAATTGATTACGGTTAAGTATAGCTATATTTTGATCAAAAATGAGTGCTCGCCTAGCGGTGGGTTTATTCATCCCCGTTATTAAATGTAACAGGGTAGTTTTCCCACAACCACTGGGCCCCATAATAGCCGTTATTTGATTTTAATATCAATTGCATTAAAAATAACTTTTTCGTTATAAGAAAAACTGACTTTTTCAAGTTCTGCTAAATAAGACTCATTAATGCTCAAATTCAAATTCCTGATTAATAATAATTTATAAATTATTATAATCTAAAAAGAAAATGGATCCTAGCGGTTTTTAATTAATATTTAAAATACTGAAAATTAGGTGATTTACCTGAAAATGATAAGGCGCTGTTACATAAAACTAAAATATCTGTTTGGCAAGCTCTATGTTAGCAATCTTAAGCATTAAAAGATTTTCAAATCCTGATTGGCTTTATGAATGTAAATTTGATGGGATTCGAACCATAATATTCAAAAGTGACAATAAAATTAATATCCTAAATCTCAATCAAAAAGATTTTAGCTAAAAGTATCCTTAATTAATCGCTTTGAAAAAAGAAATTTCTAGTGTTTCAATTCTACAACAACGAATGTTTATCTCAGATGCTGTCAAGTTTATTAAAACAAGCGCCGTCTATTTAAAAAAGCCCGGGCACAAGGCTGGCAAGAAGAATAGCTAAATATGGTTATTCCCTTTATGAACATGCTCGTTCTGATTATTGGTTAAAATTTAAAGGTTAGCAAAACCAAGAATTGGTTATTGGAAATTATATTCAGCGGCAAGAGGATAGAAAATGATTAGAGGTCTTATAAATAGTGTTTTAATAACGAGAAAATTACAATTGGCAGGAAAAATACTAACAGTATTTTCACAAATAGCTTTTTAGAGAACATTTATACAAAATTATAAGCTCTAAAATCTGACTCCCAACCTTTTTTCAGCTTTTGTTAAAGAAATGCATATTAATAACCTTGGTGTTTTCTCAACTCGTAGGAGAGTTTCATTTTAATCTGATTTCAGGATAACAGCACCAAAAGGATGGTAATATACCCCCACTTGCGGCAAACAAGAGGTGCTACTACTCTTATCCCTAACTCTGCAACTATCTTGTAAAAAAATTAAACGTTTATTTTAGCAAAGCTATCCACCATCATTTCAAAAGGTATCCAAGCTGTTTGTTCAGAAAGCATTTAACTTAGCTACTAAAAAAGTAAATATCCTTGTACTTATATGACATCATTAAATCATAAGAAGTTGCCCCAATTTACTAAAGTCACAAATTTAATTTTTAACGACGGGGCCTTTTAGGGCTACTTTCCATATCGTCGGCTTCGAGTTTTCTTTTATTGTCCGGCGCATTTTCTTTAACTTCTTCATGAATTAACTGATTTGTTGCTGGCTGGTTAAAAGGATTTTTACCAGACGGTAATAAGTATTGCGCTAATTCCCCTAGTCCAATCGACATGGGATTATCAAATAGATCCCAAACTTTGCTTAAATTTGAACCTTTAGTAGAGTTTTGGGCAGCTTTATGAACCACTGTGGCAATTGAAAAAAATTTAATAAGATCGGCCTTTACCATAGGGACTATACCAGTCGTCATTTAAAATGCGATATGTAGGTGCACAATCCCTCAATAAAATGTTACTATTCCTACCATGCTTAGAAAATTAAACCCTATAGAAAAACAAGAGTTAAAATCGCTCCACCGTAA
>JAQGOH010000052.1 GCA_028293705.1 Francisellaceae bacterium
AAACAGCGCCAATGATAGTGTGGGTTTCCCATGTGAAAGTAGGTCACTGCCAGGCACCCTTTTAGATATCCCCTAGTACTTTTACTAGGGGATTTTTTTTATTTAATTTATTTATTTTTTTGACTCTTTTTTTTAATGCAGCGTATAGTAAGCTATAGTTTTTTATATGATGTAAGCATTAAAAGGAGAAAGATGAATGCCGGGTGATTTTAAGAAATCGAGCGTGGATTACCTTCTTTTAGATAATCAACAATTAGCGGAAGATAGCGATTATTCAGAAGAAATTATAGAAAGTGAATATTTATCTAATTTAGATGATATGCGCCTCAAAGAACAAAATTGTTATAATAAAATTATCACCTATAAAGATTCAATAAAACATAGACATCCTCCCAACACTAACCAATTTGAACATCTAGTGAAAGAGTTTAATAAAGCATGGAATTGCGCCATGATTGCATTATGTGAATTACCTACTAATGAAGAAGTGAAAAATATGTTAGATATTTTAAGGGCACATAAGCAGACGGTCACTAATTTCCTAGATGAAGAAAAAGAAATCATTTTACTTAGAAAAGAAGATAAATGTTATAAGGAAATTATTGAATTACATCGCTTATTCGCTCTATCTTTTGTGCATATATACGATGAATATGAATCCTTAACTCAAGATTTTAATTATTCCAGTAAAGACGTTTTAGAAATGGCGATCGATCATTTAACTTTCCATTTTAGAGATAACTTATTTGGTAAAATGACAGAACATGAGGAAGTTTGGAAAAAAGCTATTAGTAGTTTATGTGAATTTCCTAAAGATTTAATTTTAAATGAATTTTTAAAAACACTTAAAGAGCATAAAGAAAGCACGGCAACCATGCTTAGTGAGGAAAAACATGCATTTGAGATAATGTCTTATTATAAGAAAAAAGTTAAAGATCATGAAGAAATGAATAGGAATAATGGGATAAAAAGAATTAGAAGTGATAATGGAAATGAATTACCGTTAAACAATTTTATATCCATGTCTATCGTTGACTCTCCAATCTCACCCTCTGATAAGGCACATAGCCTTTTATCACCACAAGAGCCCGTAATTGCGAATCAAACAGTCAATGTGGAATTAAGCCAAAAAATAAAAAAACAATGTAATCGTTAAGGAGTAAAAAATTAAATCTTCTTCTAAAAGTGTTTTTTTAGCAGTATTAGGCACCGTCTTAGAATATTATGATTATGCATTGTATGGTTTTAGTATTAATGAGATTTCGAAATATTTTATAGTAAATTCTGTTAAGAATCCCCTAACTTATGCATTTGCAATATTTGCAGCAGGGTCATTCGCTAAATTACTGGGAGCAGTTATTTTTGGGCGTATGGCCGATATTAAGGGACGAAGCCTAGTTTTAAAAATCAATATGTTAGGTATAGCTCTACCAACCTTTTTAATTGGTTGTCTGCCAGGTGCTGATTCTATTGGGATAGGGGCGGCACTGTGTTTATTTGGCTGTCGGTTCTTGCAAGGTTTATTAGTGGGTGTCGAGTATGACAATGTCACTGTCTATGTCTATGAGAAAATGGAAAATCAAAAAAGACCTTGTTTTACAAATAGTTGGGTTTGCTTATCTGCGGGTATAGGTATTGGCTTAGCAGCTCTAATGACTTGGGCTGCGGGTTTTATAAATTATCCGAATGCTTGGCGATTTCCTTTTTTATTAGGGGGGCTACTTGGAATTACGGTTTTATTATTAAGACAAAAATTAACAGAGACCTATGCTTTTTTAAAGCAAGCAAAACGTTATCCTACCCGACCTCTTTTAGAAACTATACGTGATAATAAAAAAAGATTATTAGTAACCATACTTATTTGTGGGGCAGTGGGTGGTACTTATCAATTTTATTTTGTTTATTGGTTACTAAATGATAAAAATTTATTAATTTTTTCTTTAACGCTGTATTTATTTATGTTATTACCCGCGGGATGGCTTGCAGATAACTTAAATAAATCCAAAGTATTGGTTTTAAGTTCTTGTATATTATCGATTATAGCTTTATTTATCATGCAAGGCCTATATTCTAACCATCTTAATAATGGGTGGTTTATGATTTTAAGTTTGTTGATGCCTTTTTTTCATGTGCCGGCCAGCGTTTATTTAATTGAAAAATTTAAAGTAACGGAAAGATGCCAAATTTTAAGTTTAGGTCATGCAATAGGCTCAGCAACATTTTCTGGGACTATCCCTTTATTCAGTTATTATCTCAGTCGTAAGACGGGTTTACCTTTTATGCCATGGATAATTTTTTTAATACTGATGGGGGTGAGCCTTATAGCTATTTTATTACTTAGGAATAAAAATGAAGCAAAACCCCTTATTAACCCCAGCTCTTTTCCCGCTTTATAGCAAAATAAAAGCAGAGCATATTAATCCTGCTATCTCTAATTTAATAGAATCATCTAAAAATCAGATTGATCACTTAATAAAAAGCGATCAAAAACCAACTTGGGATAATTTTGTAGCTCCCCTTGAAGAAATAGATAATCAATTAAGTTATGTATGGAATCAAATAAATCATTTAAATGCTGTTCAAAATACGCCTGAATTTCAAGAAGCCTATGATCAAGCACTGGAGCAAATCACCAACTATCAGTCAGAATATGGCCAAAATATTCATTTATTTAGCTTATTTAATAAGGTTTATGAGGATAAAGAATTTTTAAGTTTAAATATTGCTCAACAAAAAGTTATTACTAATGCTTTACGAGACTTTAGATTGTCGGGAGTGAATTTAGATATAAAAGAAAAAGAAATTTTTAAAAACTTAAATCGTGAGCTATCAGAGCTTGAAAGTAAATTTGAACAAAATATTTTAAAAGCGACCAATGATTTTAATTTAATTATTAAGGATGTCAAAGATTTAGAAGGATTAGCTACCCATACTATAAATCATGCTAAAAAATTAGCGATTGAAAAAAAAGAAGAAGGATATTTATTAGATTTACATTTTCCCACATATTTTGCAGTGATGAGCTTAGCTAAAAACCGTTCTTTAAGAGAACTATTTTATAAAGCATATGTTACGAAGGCATCCAGTCAAGAGGCTAATAATGGACCTATCTTAGAACAAATTATAAATTTACGACAAAAATCTTCTAAACTACTTGGTTTTAATAATTATGCTGAATATTCGCTTGCTACAAAGATGAATAAAGATCCAAAAAAAGTTATCGAGTTTTTAAATAAGTTAGTTAAACCTTCTAAGCTACGAGCAGAAGAAGAAATACAGATCTTAGCAAATTTCGCTAAAAAAAAGGATAATATAGATAAATTACAAGCTTGGGATATTACCTATTATAGTGAATTATTATCTCATGAAGAATTTAATATTTCTCAAGAAGCCTTACGGCCTTTTTTTCCGCTTACAAAAGTATTAAAAGGTTTATTTGAGATTGCTAATAAACTTTTTGGTATTACGGTAATTGAAGAAAATATCGTTGATACCTGGAATCCTGAGGTCAAATTTTTTACGGTACAAGAAAATAATCAACCTATAGGGTTCTTTTATTTAGATTTATATGCCCGCCCACATAAGCGAGGTGGGGCTTGGATGAGTGAATGTAAAAATAGATCTATAAATATGAAAGGGGATACTGAACTTCCGGTTGCTCATATTGTAACTAATTTTACACCGCCTGCAGAGGGTAAGCTATCCCTCTTAACCCATGATGAAGTACAAACCCTATTCCATGAATTTGGACATGCTATTCATCATTTACTAAGTGTTATAAATTACCCAAGTATTACAGGAATTCATGGTGTTGCATGGGATGCTGTAGAGCTTCCAAGCCAGCTAATGGAAAATTGGACTTGGGAAGAAGACGCCATTCCATTTATTTCGGAACACAATGAAACCAAGGAATGTTTACCCATTTCTCAGTTATTAGCTCTAAAGAGAACTAAAAAATTTCAAGCGGGTTTACAAATGGTTCGTCAATTAGAATTTTCTTTATTTGATTTGCTATTGCATATGGAGGATAAACCTCAAACTGAGTTATCTATACAATCACTTTTAGATAAGGTCCGAAAAGAAGTGAGTGTAATGATTCCCCCTTCATTTAATCGATTTCAAAATAGTTTTTCTCATATATTTGCAGGCGGATATTCAGCCGGTTATTTTAGTTATAAATGGGCAGAAGTTTTATCCTCAGATGTATTCGATAAATTTTTAAACGATGGCATATTTAATTCTGAAACGGGATACGCTTTTCGCCAGCAATTTTTAGAATTAGGTGGGAGTGTAGATGCGCTTGAATTATTTAAAAATTTCAGAGGCCGAGAACCTAATATTGAAGCTTTATTAGAACAAAGTGGAATTACTTAAAAATCATCAAGTTTTTTATAATTTGAAAGCGTTCTCTTAAAATAAAGGTGTAGTTTCTTATAAATATTTTAGCTATACTAAAATTAACGATAACGTTTATTTCAAATAAAGGAGGAGCCGATGAAAAGAGTAAAACGCCATCCCGTTGAAAAAGCCTATCATCAAGGATATAAAGCAGGTATAAGAGGACACTCCGGCAATATTTGTCCTTATACTTTAGGAGACACAAGAGGTCTATGGTTTGGGGGTTGGCGTGATGGTCGCAGTCAATTCTTAGCTGGATTTCTATCTTCTGAGTCTTGAATTTTATAACTATTTTTTTATTAAAAAGCCCTAAATTATTAGGGCTTTTTTATTTAATAAATTTTTATAGGTATGTGTTTTTGATTATTTTTTTTATTTTTCGAAGAAGATAAAAAGGGTTTTATAGCATGCCCATATATTACTTCCCAGGTACTCGGAAGACCCTGGGCAGTTCTTAGTAATTCATAAGACTTTAATAGATATAACCAATCGGTTTTAGTAAGAAAAATATTTTTTTGTGACATTTTATAAGAGCCCATATTTTTAAGATCTAAAAATAATTCTTTTAATTGTGAATAAAATACAAAAATTTTTTCCACTTCAACCACTGGGTTAATAAATTTTTCTGCTAATAAAATATCTCCTATATGATGCAGATCAAAAAAATCATTAATGATACCTGTCTTTTGAATCAAGGTAAGCACATCCTTAAGTTCACTTAGAGTATCTTTAGCTAATAGACTAAATAGTAAGATCCCACCTGGCTTTAAAATTTTTTTGATTTCTTTTAAAACGGTATTTAAATCTTGATACCAATGTAAACCTAAATTACAAATAATTAAATCAAAACTATTTTCAAGGAAAGGGAGTTTATCCAGGGAATGGCTTACTAAAACATAGGGTTTCTTAGTTTTTTTTACACTTTCTTGTAACATTTTGTCAGAAAATTCTGAATGAATACTGTAAGCTTCAGGGAACTGAAATTGAATTGCATCATTGATCAATCCGGTTCTACAGCCCAATTGTAAAACGGTATGGGGAGTAAAAGGGATTGTCTGTAATTTCTCAAGTAAACGCATCGCAATTTCTTGAAATAAAAAGGAAGATTTGTAATAATTAGAAGCTATTTTGTTATAAGACCTAAGAAGTTTTAAATTATTCATAATAAGTTAACAATAAAGTAAAGAATCTAATTTAGAGTGTAATGGATAAGTGAACCTGTTACAAAGATTATTTAAATTTTTATTTCCAGATATTTGTAGTTGGTGTACTCAAAAAAGCGATCAGGATAAGGCACTCTGTAAACTCTGTGAGGATTATCTACCATGGGCGCTTGATCGATGTTATCGCTGTGGCCTAATAATAGAAAAAGAAACCGAATCCATTATTTGCGAGAAATGTCAAAATAAATTACCTCCCTTCGATAGAATGTGCTGCCTTTTTAGTTATCAACCCCCTATTACCCATTGGATAAGTGGTTTAAAGTTTTCTAAAAAATTATATTTTGGTCATATCTTAGGGGAATTATTACTTAATCAAATCCCTGTTTGGTATAAAAATGAAGACTTACCCGATATGGTAATTCCAGTGCCCTTACACTCAGAAAGAATAAAAAAAAGAGGATTTAATCAAAGTTATGAATTATTACTACCGCTTAAAAAAAGTAAAATTTTACCTATTCAAATAGCTGGGATATTAAGGCATAAATCCACTCGAGCACAAGCTTTATTAAATAAAGAATTTAGAATACAAAATTTAAAAAATGCATTTACAGTCACGCAAGATTTTACCGGAAAACATATTGCTCTTTTAGATGATGTGGTCACAACTGGATGCACTGTAAAAGCGATAGCCTCTTTACTTAAAGAAAAAGGAGCCGAGAGAGTAGATATTTGGTGCATCGCACGCGCTTAATTCGGTGATAGTGCCAATTAGAATTCTACCCTTTATTGTATCCTAATTGGTTACTTTAAGTTCTTACACAAGATTTTTTAAAACTCCGAAACCTTTTGAGTTTTATGGGGGCATATGTAAATATCAAAACGATTACTTTTACCTTTTATACTATAGCTAGGGTTCAACTCTGCAAGATAAGGACTTAGCCGCGGTCTTTTAACCACTACTTTTTTCTTGGCGCGTATTAAAGCTTCAGATAATAACTTATGGGAATCTATATCATCTCCCAATAAAGTCTTTAGATAGATCATTTCTTTTTTTACAAAGGCTGATTTTGTGCGAGCAGGAAACATGGGGTCAATATAGATAATATCATAGAGGGGGAAGGGGGGAAGATTTTTTAAAAAATCAATCGCATCAGTAATTTCGAAGGTTTTAATATTTTGAGTAATAGGTTCAAATTGTGGATCTTCTTTGGCTCTATTTAATGCATTACTGAAAAGGACGCCAACAATGGGGGAACGCTCCAATAAATGCATTTGGCATCCTGCCGCGGCCATTAATAAGGCATCCTTACCTAACCCAGTGGTAGTATCTAAAATGCTTAATGGTTCTTCTTTTTTAATTCCCAAAGCTTTAATTAAAGGTTCATGTTTTACTCGATTAAGATCAAGGCGATAACCTAAATTTCCAGTTAAAAAATCAATTGTTAAAGGTTTAAATTGAGGAAAATTTTGAAGCGAAGAAAGGCTTAAAAATTTATCTTTTATAACTAATATAAAATCAGCAGGGTATTGGCGAATAGGGATATCTAATTGATGTGATAAGTGGCAAGCCTTAAGATAATCCTCTTCTGTTTGATATTCAATCGTTATAGAAGGTTTCATTTTTATTTAAGGAAAACATTTAATAATTCTTGGATGATAATATAAATAAAAAATAACATGTTAATGCATAACATTATTTTACCACCAAAAACTTGTGGGTAAAAAGAGGTGGCACTATGATGTCTTATTTTCCATACCATAAGGCTTGGTAATATACCTAATAATAAGGCTACAAATATACCAGCAAAACTTAGGATTTGATGAAAACCAGTGGCGTTAAAATACATCAACATAAAAGGAGGAAAAAAAGTTAAAAGAGAAAGGGTAAATGTATGAATAGGCGTGGTTTTTATTTTTAAAGCATCTTTTATAAAATGGAATAAGCTTAAACCCACCCCTAAATAAGAACTAAGAAGGGCAAATAAAGCAAAATAATTAGCACTTTGACTAAATAGTGGAAGACCGATAAGGGTTTGAAGCGAATTAGTGATTTCTAAACCATTGTCATTAGAACCTAATAAGGTTTTTATTCCATGAGGGCCTTCTAAGGGCAGTACCCCTAAACTCACGAACTCCCACGCTAGATAAATACCGAGGGTAATAATGCTTCCTAATATAATAACCTGTTTTAACACTCGAACATTTTTATTATAAAAGGTAGTTAAGCTAGGTACAATAATACCAAAACCAAAAGTAGTTAAAATAAGAGGAAATGCTTTAGGAAGAGCACTGGTATTAAAAGTAGTTAAGTGCTTAGGTTTAATATGTGGGGCTGCCGTAATAATTAATAAAAGATAACTCAAAAACAATCCAAAGCTTAATAAGCGATTAATTTTATCCACTACATTTAAGCCAAGAAATATTATACCTGCTCCAATACAGGAAATAATGAGCATAAGATGAGAAGGGGAAAAGGTAAAAGAAAACTTTTCGATTAAAAACTCATTAAACCAGCCCGTTGAAGCTTTCAAATACAAGCTTAATAAAGCCAGTAATAAGATTAGATAAATTATGCCTGTTAATATTTTAGCTTTTTTTCCGAGGGTTGATTCTGCCATAGTGATTAAATTGGTGCCACTAGGAAAAATTAAATTTACTTCCAATAAATAGATCGCTGAAATACCCATAAAAAAAGAACAGGCTATAAAACTGCAAAAGCTGGGAATAAATCCTGCTTCACCGGTGCTAAGAGGAAGCGCTAACATACCAGCACCCGTAGCGGTGCCTATTATTAATAAAATACCGCTTAGAATTTTATTTGCATTAAATTGGTTATTCATAAATTTTAGTACCTATTATTATACGATATCAGCGAATAAGGCCTCAACAAAATTTTCAGCATCAAAAGGTTTTAAATCATCCAGCCCCTCACCTATTCCAATATAGCGAATCGGTATCTGTAAGGAATTAGCTATGGCAAAAATAATTCCGCCCTTAGCACTGCCATCTAACTTCGTAATGGTTAAGCCACTTAATTGAATGGCTTCATGGAATTTTTCTGCTTGGACTAAGGCATTTTGGCCAATCCCTGCATCTAACACTAACATAATTTCATGAGGGGCTGTGGCATCACATTTTCGAATAACTTTAACAATCTTTTTGAGTTCTTCCATCAAGTTATGTTGGGTATGTAGCCTACCCGCTGTATCTGCAATGACGATGTCAATTCCCCGTGCTTGGGCGCTTTGTATAGCATCAAAAATCACTGAAGCGCTATCTGCATTGCCTGTTTGTGCAATCACGGGGACTTCATTGCGTTCACCCCAAACCTTTAATTGCTCCACTGCAGCTGCTCTAAAAGTATCTCCTGCTGCAAGCAATACGGTATGACCTTTCTCTTTAAATTGTTTAGCTAATTTACCAATGGTGGTAGTTTTTCCAGTTCCATTAACGCCGACCATTAAAATCACATAAGGTTTATTTAAAGATTCTAATTGTAGGGGGAGGCTAACGGGTTTTAGTATTTCTAGAAGAGTAACTTTTAAAGCATCCTTAAGGTCTGATACATTTTTTAATTGTTTTCGAGAGACTGAAAAAGTTAATTGTTGAATAATATGTTTTGTAGTTGTCACCCCAATATCATTACTTAATAAAGAAGTCTCAAGTTCTTTTAATAGCACTGCATCAATTTCTTTTTTTCCCAAAAATACCTGTGCAATGCCCTCGCTTAGAGTTGATCTGGTTTTTGTTAAGCCTTCTTTAAGCCTTGAAAAAATACTTTTAGGGGGCTCTATGTTTAAAGTTTTATCGGGGTCCGGCGTGGAAGTTTTAGTGAAACTTCGCTTAATAAAATCTAGCATGTTGACTACCTATTTAATTAAAGGCATGTTGTAAAAATAGGGATTAGCATAACCTAGTTTTCAAGCTAATCCAACACTTCAAGAAAGGTAAATTAAAGCATGAAAGTTAAGCGATACCCTTTATCTACAATTACCATTTTAATAATGGTTTTAATGGTCTCTTCTAAGATTTTTGCTGATACTACACTCTTTGAAACAGTCAAACCCTATGAGTATAAACTTAAGAATGGCCTTCAGATTGTGGTCATTGAAGATCATTCAAGCCCCATGGTAAGCAGCCAACTTTGGTATAACGTTGGGTCTAAAAATGAACAGCGGGGGGAAACGGGTTTAGCCCACGCATTAGAACATATGATGTTTAAAGGAACGACTCTTTATCCTAAAAATAAATTTATGGAAATGGTTATTGAAAAGGGCGGGCATTTAAATGCTTTTACCAGTTATGATTATACGGCTTATTATGAGAATATTGCTAAAGAACATTTAGAATTACTATTTGAATTAGAATCAGATAGATTACAAAACTTGCAGTTTGATGAAAAAGAAATTTTAAAAGAGCTTCAAGTCATAAAAGAAGAACGAAGACTTAGGACTGAAGATAACCCTAAACAGGCTGGAAAAGAATTATTTTATGCAGCCGCTTATTTAGGCCCTTATCAGCATCCGGTCGTCGGGTGGATGTCAGATATTGATAATTTCTCTATAGAAGATTTAAAGAAATGGTATCAAACCTGGTATGTGCCCAATAATGCTATTTTGGTGGTAGTCGGAGATGTACAAGCGGCTGCTGTAAAAAACCTTGCAGAACAATATTTTGCGAATATCCCTGCAAAACCTTTGCCCTTGATTAAGCCCATTGTTGATTTACCGACTCGGGGTATGCGACGGGTGAATATTAATATTCCTTCTCAAGTATCTTATTTATTTATGGCTTATAATTTACCGAACTTTAAATCGGTAAAGGATATTAAAGAAGCTTATGCACTCAGTATATTAGCAGAAGCGCTTAATATGGGGGAAAGCGGTCGTTTAACAAAAACACTTATTCACCAACAACCAACAGCCTCTCAAATAAGTGTTTTTTATAATCCCTTTAGTCAATATAATGGTTTATTAGAGGTAAATGCACGGCCACTTAATAATGATATTTCTTTAGCTAATTTAGAGCAAAAAATATTACTGGAAATTGAGCGTTTTAAAAATGAACCTTTATCCGAAACTGAATTAAAACGCATAAAAACGAATGTTATGGCAAGTTATATTTATCAATTAGATTCTATGTATCATAGAGGACAAGAAATTGGGGCTTTATTAACGATGGGATATCCTATCGATACTTTAGAATCGTATGTGAAAAACATCCAGGAAGTCACTAGTGGAGCTATCCAAGCCGTTGCTAAAAAATATCTGACACCTGAAAGGTTAACGATTGGTCACCTGGAAAAATCGGAGCAGACCAATATTTCTACACCAAAAGATTCTGGGGATGAATTATGAAAAACTTTTTAAATAATAAATCCAAATCCTTTTGGATTATCTTAATGATGAGTTTATTGGTTCTTCCAGCTATCATCATGTATATTAATTCACCTCTAAAAATAAATAGCCCCATCCCAATCGAGCAAAAATTAAAAGCTCAAAAACCAATTGTAAGTTTAGCTAAATCCTCAGTGACCCCTTCTGCATTAAGTTCACAGAAAGAAATAAGCCTTCATCCTTTAATATCAATACAAAGCTGGAAAACTAGTAATAAGGTTCCCGTATTTTATGTTAAGAATGAAACTTTACCTTTAATCCATATTCAATTAAGTTTTAAAGGAGGCAGCGCTGCCGATGAGCTTAAAAAAGGAAGTAGTTATTTACTAAGTCAAATGCTAAGCGAAGGTACGCTTTCCTTAAGCGAAAATGAATTTGCAGAACAAACTGAAAATTTAGGAATAAATTTATTTGCTAAAACCACCAAAGATAAAATATATATTCATTTACTGTCTTTAACCGATTCAGAATATCTAAGCCCTGCTTTAAATTTAATGACTGATATGATTTATCATCCAGCTTTTAAACCAGAAAATTTAGATAAGGTTAAGATGCAAATCTTAAGCCGCTTAGAAAACGAAGCACAATTACCTCGCAAATTGATTAAAAATGCTGTCTATAAAAATCTTTATGGTGATCATCCCTACGCATATCCCATTAAAGGTTCTAAAGAAAGTATTAATCAACTCACTATAGAGGATTTAAAATCTCAACATGAGAAGCTTTTCAACGCCCAAAACGCCTTGATAAGCATTGTGGGGAATGTTAACAAAGAAAAAGCCGAGGCCATTGCAGAACAAATATCGAAAGACTTAAACAAAACTCAGGAAGCATTTGTTTTAAAAGCTTTTAATCATCCATCCACCACTCAAGACATCGAACATATTGCTTTTGATTCAACTCAAGCGCATCTGGCTTTAAGCGCTTTGGCCCTTACTCCTGAAAATCCCAATTATTATGCTTTACTTGTAGGAAACCATATTCTAGGGGGAGGTGGATTTTCTAGCCGACTGGTTAAAGGAATTAGGATAGAGGGAGGACTTGCTTACACCGTTAATAGCCATTTTCATTTTTTAAAAGATAGTGTCTACTTCGGTATTAATCTTCAGACTCAAAGTAACCAAGCTCAGGTAGCCTTGGAAAAAGTCAAAAGCATTTATCAAGAATTTTTAGACAATGGCCCTACAGATACCGAATTAGCTAAAGCTAAAGATGCTATATTAGGGGGCTTTCCCTTAACTTTTGGAAGTAACGCCCAAATGGATCAAAAAATTAATTTTTTAAGTTTTTATAATCTTCCTTTAGATTATTATGATCATTACCGAGCCAATATCGATAAGGTAAGCATGGCAGATATTAAAGCGGCTTTTAATAAGTATTTAAGTTTAGATAAACTACAAATTATTATAGTAGGAAAAAATGCAAGCTAAAGGGAATGCCATACGCATCATGAGTGGCTTATGGCGTGGTAAAAAAATTAAATTGAGCAATGATGAGAATTTACGACCCACGCCTTCTAGAGTAAGAGAAACCCTTTTTAATTGGGTGGCACCTTTTATCCAGGGAGCCAAATGCTTAGATTTATTTGCAGGAAGTGGGATCTTAAGTTTTGAGGCGCTATCTAGAGGAGCCAAGAGTGTTTTTTTATTAGAAAAAAATGTTCACTCTTTTCAAATGCTTCTAAATAACAAAGAAAATCTTAAATTAACAAATTTACAGCAATTAAATTTAATCAATCAAGATGCATTAAAATGGCTTAAAATGGAAACTTCTCAAAGTTTTGATTTAGTTTTTATAGATCCTCCTTACAATACGCATTTATGTCAAAAAACGATTGAGCTCTTAATTAACCATCATTGGCTAAAGTCTAAAAGTTTAATTTATTTTGAACATAATGAACCGATTCTAGCTCATTCTTTACCGAGTTCAATTAATATTGTGAAGCACAAAAAAGCAGGCCAAGTATATTATTATTTAGCGCAATACCAAGATGGGCAAGCAGAGAATACTTAAATGCAAAAATTAAATACTTATTTAGTAGGGGGAGCGGTTAGAGATACTTTGCTTGGGCTTCCGATTATTGAAAAAGATTGGGTAGTTGTAGGGGCCACCCCTGCTGAATTAATAAAACAAAATTTTTTAAAAGTAGGTAAGGATTTTCCTGTTTTTTTACACCCCAAAACGCATGAAGAATATGCTCTAGCTCGTACCGAAAGAAAAATAGGGAGTGGTTATTATGGTTTCGAGTGTGATTTTAATCCTTCTGTAACGCTTGAAGAAGATTTGCTTAGACGGGACCTTACCATTAATGCCATGGCCTTTGATCAGAATAATCAATTGATAGATCCCTTTAATGGCAAACAAGATTTAGAAAATAAAATTTTAAGACATGTTTCGCCTGCCTTTATGGAAGATCCAGTAAGAATATTGAGAATAGCGAGATTTACCGCGAGATTCAGTCATTTAGGCTTTACCATAGCGCCTGAAACTATTCAATTAATGAAAAGTATGGTGCAAAAAGGTGAAGTAAATGCCTTAGTACCGGAGCGGGTTTGGAAAGAGATGGAAAAAGCTTTGATGGAACAAACCCCTACTCGTTTCTTTGAAGTATTAAAAGAAGTGGGAGCCCTTAAAGTATTATGGTCCGACTTAGATAAACTTTGGGGTATTCCGCAGCCTGAACAGTGGCATCCAGAAGTTGATACCGGTATTCATGTAATGAAATGCTTAGAGCAGGCTCAATTAGAAAAGGCGGATGCTTACACCCGGTTTGCAGTGCTGTGTCATGATTTGGGAAAAGGGCGAACGCCCATAAAAGAATGGCCTTCCCATCGAGGGCATGAAGAAGCTGGGGTCCCCCTCATTAAAGAATTTTGTAATCATTACAAAATTGCTAATGAGTATAAGGACTTAAGCGTATTAATTTCGCGCTTTCATTTACATGCCCATAAAGCTTTCGAATTAAGGCCT
>JAQGOH010000072.1 GCA_028293705.1 Francisellaceae bacterium
GTGTTAGGGTATCGAAAACCAATAGAGATAATGTCAAAAGCGATGAAACCAGCCGAAAGAATTGCACTTCAAGGTTGAAGGGGCCTGGAATCAGATTTGATTAATACTAATAATTCTATTATTCCTCTAATCTCTCGCTTTGTAATTGAAATAAGTTTAGCTATTTCTAATATTCAGTTAAAAGACGCTTTACAGTTACAAACTTTTAAAGATCCCTTAACCTCACTTTCTAATCGTCGTTATTTAGAAGAAACTTTGGTCAAAGATATTTCGGTTGCAAAGCGAATGCATTCTCCATTAAGCCTATTAATGATTGATATTGATCACTTTAAACGGTTTAATGATGAATTCGGTCATGAAGTAGGGGATATAGTTCTTAAAGAAGTAGCGAAGTTATTTCAAAAAAATATTAGAAATTCTGATAATGTCTATCGTTTAGGAGGAGAGGAATTTTTAATCGTATTACCAGATGCCACCCAGGAAGAAGCTTTTGAAAAAGCAGAAAATATTAGAGTTCAAATATCTGAACAAGTTATCACTTATCAAGACATAACTATTCCCCCAGTTACCATTTCTATTGGGATATCGACCTACCCTATTCATGCGGATACCCAAGAAGCCTTATTGGCCACAGCGGATAAAGCTTTGTTAATGGCTAAAGCTCAAGGGCGAAATCAAAGCCTCATCTTTAATAGAAAAAAATAAGAAAATTGCTTAGATTATTTCTAATAGTGTATCCTGAATTTTTCATATCAAAATGGCTTAAATCAATGAAACTATTTTTTTCAAGAAAATTTCTCTTTAATAGAATTTTTATAAAATATTTAATGGTAGGCGGGGCTAATACCTTATTTACTTTAAGTATATTTACTTCATTAATAGAGTTTTTTAACTTAAACCCTTTGTATGCTATTAGTATTTCGACTACATTAGGAATTATTTTTTCCTATTTATTGAATTTTTTATGGGCTTTTAAATTGCAAGAGAAATTGCAATTTAAAAAAAGGTTTTTACAATATTTTATAATATATCTTTCTTCATTTGGGTTTAATTTAATAAGCCTAAGCTGGTTGTTAAAAGTGACATCGTTTTCTCCCTTAATATTACAATTAATCATAACGCCTTTCATCGTTCTAATTAATTATAGTGGTTTAAAATTGTGGGCCTTAGCTAAGTCTTAATGTTGGGTTTTAGAAATTTATAAAATAATTGATTATCCCTGCTGGGATTAATATATAACTTATGCTAAGGTAAGTCCTCTTTGGAGGGTATATTTATGGATACAATTACCCCACCCCCTGTTATCACTATCGATGGCCCGAGTGGTACGGGGAAGGGCACTCTTAGTTTATTGCTAGCAAAAGCCTTAAAATGGCACTATTTAGATAGTGGTGCCTTGTATAGAATTTTAGGTTTATTGGCCTTGGAACAAAATTTATTAGAGCCTCTTTTAGAAGCATCTTTAATAAACTTAGCCCTTAATTTAGATCTCCAATTTATTCCGCACCCAAATTACGATTCACCTCAAATATATTTAAAAGAGCGTGATATTACAAGCAAAATTCGAGAAGAAAGGGTCGGAATGGCCGCCTCCAAGTTAGCAAGTAGTGGTGCTATTCGAGCTGCACTTTTGGAACGGCAAAAGACGTTTTTAAAAGCGCCAGGCTTAGTGGCTGATGGCCGCGATATGGGCACTATTGTCTTTCCAGAAGCAAAATTCAAGTTTTATTTAATAGCCGATCCCCTGGAACGAGCAAAAAGACGATATTTACAGTTGAAGGAGCAAGGCCAAGATGTTAATCTACAGCATCTTTTGCATGCTATAAGAAAGCGAGATAAACAGGATGAGGAAAGAGCTATTGCTCCCCTTAAACCTGCGGAAGATGCTTATCTGATAGACACGACAGGTCTTTCTATTCAAGCGGTTTTTGAAACTCTAATGAAGCGGATTGATTCTTGTTGAAAAGCAAAAGAAATTTGGGGGTGGGATTAATAGGATTAATGAATCTTATATTTTCCTGCCGAACTTTATTTTAAAGACCCACAATTTTTTTTAGGCCTTAAAACCATAAAAATTGGGGAATTATACGTTAAAATCCCTCGGGATTCTTAGGAAATTTAAACATGACAGAGAGCTTTGCGGAGCTATTTAAACAGAGCCTAATTAGGACTGATTTATATCCTGGTGCCATTATTAAAAGTAAGGTTATTAATATTAATGATGATTATGTCACCGTTAATGCTGGCCTAAAATCAGAAGGTTATATCCCTCGTGCACAATTTTATGATGAGGCTGGAAATTTAGAAGTCCAACTCGGAGATGAAGTTGAAGTAGCATTAGATGCTATGGAAGATGGCTGGGGAGAAACCCGACTTTCACGTGAGAAAGCGAAACGTGCTGAAGCATGGACTAAATTAGCGATTGCTTTTGATGCTAATCAACCGGTGCGTGGAATTATTTCTGGTAAGGTTAAAGGTGGATTTACTGTTGATATCCAAACTATTCGGGCGTTTTTACCAGGCTCTTTAGTAGATGTGAGACCTGTTCGAGATTCCGTTAATCTTGAAGGCAGAGAATTAGAATTCAAAGTTATAAAACTTGATCAAAAACGTAATAACGTGGTGGTATCTAGACGTTCTGCTATGGAATCTGAAAATAGTGCTGAACGCGAAACCCTGATGATGAATTTACAAGAAGGCCAAGAAACCAAAGGTGTGGTTAAAAATCTCACCGATTATGGTGCTTTTGTAGATTTAGGCGGTGTCGATGGGTTACTTCATATTACTGATATGGCCTGGCGTCGGGTTAAGCATCCTAGCGAAGTAGTAACCGTTGGTCAAGAATTAACCGTTAAAGTACTTAAGTTTGATCGCGAACGGTCTAGAGTTTCCTTAGGACTAAAACAATTAGGCGATGATCCTTGGTTAGCAATTACCAACCGTTACCCAGAAGGCACCCGATTAGTAGGTAAAGTTACTAACATAACTGATTATGGTTGCTTTGTTGAAATAGAAGAAGGGGTGGAAGGCTTAGTTCACGTCTCTGAAATGGATTGGACTAATAAAAATATTCATCCAAGCAAAGTTGTGCAGCTAGGAAATGATGTCGAAGTAATGGTACTCGATATTGATGAAGAGCGTAGACGAGTTTCTCTAGGACTTAAACAATGCAAATCTAATCCTTGGGATGCTTTTGCTGCAACTCACCAAAAAGGTGATAAGGTTTCCGGTAAAATCAAATCTATTACCGATTTTGGGATCTTTATTGGGCTTGAAGGCGGCATAGATGGTCTGGTTCATTTGTCCGATATCTCTTGGAATGAAACCGGTGAAGATGCAGTACGTCAATACAAGAAAGGTGAAGAAGTCGAAGCCATCGTGTTAGCAGTTGATCCTGAGCGTGAAAGAATTTCATTAGGGATTAAACAACTAGAAGGCGATCCTTATTCGATGTACTTAAGCGAAAATACTAAAGGTAGCATTGTGAAAGGAACCGTTACCGAAGTAGACGCTAAGGGTGCTGTAATTAGTTTAGCCGATGGTATTGAAGGCTATCTTAAAGCGTCTGAATTAAGTCGTGATCGTATTGAAGATGCGCGTACCATCTTAAGTGTTGGCGAAGAAGTCGAAGCTAAATTAATCAATGTTGATAGAAAAAATAGAAGTATCCAACTTTCTATTAAAGCCAAGGAAAGCCAAGAAGAACAGGAAACTTTAAAAGAGTTACGCAGTAATGAAGGAAGTAGTACGACTACATTAGGCGATCTATTTAAAGCGCAGATGGAAAATAAAGATAAGTCAGAAGAATAAAAATTTGACAAGGACCCTAAAAAACGGCATGTTTTAAACATGCCGTTTTTTTTATAAAAGGGAATAAATAATGCGTTATTTAATGTGGCTAATTTTATTGATAGTCAGTATGTTTGTTATTAGTTTTGCATCCTTAAATGCGACGCTGGTCCCAGTTCATTATTATGTGGGTTCCAAAAATTTACCTTTATCTTTGCTTTTAATTTCAAGTTTTATAATTGGGATATTTTTTGGTTTACTCGTACAAAGTATTAAAGTTATCCGTTTAAAAATTGAAAATAAATGGCTTAAATACAAATTAGAAGGTAAAGAAAAGAAAGAAATTTTAGAAAAAGAAGCAGTAGCTAGGGACGCAGCTTTACTTAATTTAGATCATTCACAAGGACAGGTATGAAGCCATTGCCTATTAAAAAAGCGATATTTCCGGTGGCAGGACTTGGAAGCCGGTTTTTACCAGCGACTAAGGCTACTCCTAAGGAAATGATGCCAATAGTAGATAAACCACTGATCCAGTATGCTGTAGAAGAAGCTATAGCGGCGGGCATTAATCAATTAATTTTTGTGACCAGTAATACTAAACGGGCGATAGAAGACCACTTTGACACTAATTTTGAACTTGAAAAACGCCTAGAAGAAGCAGAAAAAAAAGAATTATTAGCTATCGTTAAAAATATTCTGCCTAAGGGCATCTCCTGTGTATATATTCGACAAGCAGAGCCAAAAGGCTTAGGCCATGCCATTAGGTGTGCGAAGCATCTTATTAATCATGAACCCTTTGCAGTATTATTAGCGGATGATTTAATCGAAGGCGAGCCTATTAGTTGTCTTGAACAAATGATAAAGGCTTATAAAGAATTTCCTCATAGTATTTTAGCGGTTCAACCTGTCCCCTTGTCTGAAACAGAAAAATATGGAATCGTAGAGCTTAAAACTGAAAAGTCCTCAAATTTTCAAACCATTCAGCATATTATTGAAAAACCAAACTCGAGCATTACTCGTTCTAATTTGGCAGTCGTTGGAAGGTATATTTTAACCCCAAGCATTTTTAATTATCTTGCTGAAGAAGTACCTGAATTTCAATTGGAAATTCAATTAACTGATGGCATTTCAAAATTGTTAGAAATAGAACCCGTCCTAGCTTATCAATTTCAAGGAAAACGTTTTGACTGTGGTGATAAGTTAGGTTATCTACAAGCTATAGTCCATTATGGGCTGAAACACCCTGATTTAAATAAACAATTTAGAGAATATTTATACGCCCATCAATTTAATAATTAAATGATCTGCCTTTTCAAAATCTAAGCTTTTGTTTTAACAAAAAAAGCGAGTAAAAGTATTTTACTCAAGTCTTATTTTTTAAATTAGAGGTCCGTCTATCCGTATATAATTTAATCTGCTCATCAACAACCGCATCAATTTTTTTTAAGGTTTCTAATAGAGATTTAGCTTTA
>JAQGOH010000086.1 GCA_028293705.1 Francisellaceae bacterium
TAAAATACAAATTTTACCATACCGAAGTTTATCTAATTGGTCTGATCCTGGCTCAATACCAATCGCTATACTAATATCATGAACCTCTTGAGAATTTAATACATCATTAGAATTTACTTCCCAAGTATTTAATATTTTACCTCGCAAAGGCATAACAGCCTGAAATTCTTTATCACGAGCTTGTTTAGCGGAGCCACCTGCAGAATCCCCTTCTACCAAAAATAATTCTGAATAATTAGGATCGCTATTAGCACAATCTGCTAATTTACCGGGTAGGGCGGGGCCGGTAGTAATTTTCTTACGTAAAATTTGTTTACCCGTTCGAAGTCTTTTTTGAGCATTTTCAATAATAAATTCGACTAGGACGGTGGCTAATTGTACATGTTGATTAAGCCATAAACTAAAAGCATCTTTAATAACATTCGCTACGAAAGCAGCACTTTGTCTAGAAGAAAGCCGCTCCTTTGTTTGCCCTGAAAACTGGGGTTCTAATATTTTAACCGATAAGACGAAATTAATTTTTTCCCAAACATCTTCCGGGGCTAGTTTAATTCCTCTGGGTAATAGATTACGCAGTTCACAAAATTCACGCACTGCATCAATAAGACCTGTCCTTAACCCATTAACATGGGTGCCTCCTTGTGCTGTAGGAACTAAATTGACATAGCTTTCTTGTAAGCTTTCAATCTCATTAGGAGTCCATAGTAAGGCCCAGGCTACTTCCTCATCAGAAGCTTCAAGATGACCATCAAAGGGTGTTGTGGGTAAAATCTCACTTTTGCCGATTCTCTCTAATAAATAATCCCTTAAACCATCTTCATAAAACCATTCCCAACTCTCTTCAGTTTGTAGATCACTTAATTTTACTCTTAAACCAGGACAAAGAACCGCTTTGGCTTGCAATAAATGCTTAAGTTTTTGACTTAGAATTTTAGGGGTATCAAAATATTTAGGATCAACCCAGAACCTGACAGTAGTTCCCGTTTCAGCTTTAGAAATCTTTTGGATTTGTTTTAATTTACTAGCTCTTTCCCCATTTTCAAAACGCATATGATATAAATGGCCATCGCGTTTAACCCACACTTCTAAAACTTTAGAAAGAGCATTAACAACCGATACCCCTACCCCATGCAATCCACCAGAAAATCGATAATCTTTCTGGGAAAATTTAGCACCTGCATGTAATCTTGTTAAAATTAATTCTACACCAGGGATTTTATGCTCAGGGTGGATATCAACAGGCATACCCCTGCCATTATCAGAAACTTCGACTGAGCCATCTTTATGTAAGATAACGCTGATATTACTGGCATGCCCTGCCAATGCTTCATCAACACTATTATCAATTACTTCCTGAGCCAAATGATTAGGTCTTGTTGTATCAGTATACATTCCAGGACGTTTTCTTACAGGATCAAGGCCACTTAGGACTTCTATAGACTCTGCTGTATATTTTTTAGCCATAAATTTTTTGTACCAATCTATTAAAGGGTAAGATAAAAGTGTCTCGATTTATACCATGAATTGCAAGAATTAATATAGATATTTTTGGTTATTTAAGTTTCAAAATTATTAATTTACCCAAAATAAAGGGCTCCGAAGAGCCCTTTACACGTCAAAACAGTATTATTAGTTAATTAGAATTGGTATCCGATCCCTAAACGAGCAACTACATTGCTCTTAATAAGTTGGTTACCTTTTTGGAAAGTTACTAAGGTACGACCAAATAAGTTTTCATTAAACTTAAATTGCGCCCCAGCTCCTACACGAACACCTAATTTTGCAAAAGATTTTGTATCAGTTACATTAGAAGAAACGGTAGAACTTACTTTACTATGTAAGCGACCAACTCCAATAGATGCGATTAAATCAACTTCTTCATTAGTAGCATAATATCCTAAGGCATCAATATAAACATTACGATTCTTAGATCTTAACTGCCCTGTAAGCGCTGGGCTAGAAGTTGTTTGAACATCCTTCTTTTGGGTGTTTAAGAAGGAATAACCTGCTTCTAAACCAAAATTTTCAATACGAGTTCCTAAAAATAAATTAACTCCTCGTGAGGCGTTATTTAATATACTTTTATTTTTACCAGAGGTGTTAGCAGTAGTATTAGTCAAAGTAGTATTGTTACTAAGAGTTACAGTACTAGCAGACTTGGCACGTCCAACTACGCCTTCAACACCTGCATAGAATTTAGCATCATTTTCTAAAGCAAAAGCTGCGCTACTTGCTAATGCAGCAGCAGATAAAATTGTTGCAACAAATTTTTTCATCATAAGTTTTCTCCAACCATTTTGACGTTAATAGTTTCGAACTACACGCGCATCTTATAATATATTTGAATATAGGTAAATAGATTCCCTTAAAAATCTTTTAATATTGAGAATATTTGCTTCTTTAATGAGCTTATTTTAAGCTTAACATAAGGTTTTTTTTGGAAAATAATTGATAATGTTAACTTATGACCAAACAAGATATTTAAATAACTTAGAAAAATGCTAAGACCCCATTCAATCCAAACAGATAAAATACTAATTGGTTGGCAAGAATGGTGTAGCTTACCTAAATTACATTTACCTGCTATAAAAGCAAAAATTGATACAGGAGCTAAAACCTCAGCCCTTCATGCCCATGAAATTAAACCCTTTCATCGTCAGGGAAATCTGTATGTACATTTTATAATTCATCCTCTCCAACAGAATATACAGATAGAAAGGTTTTGTACTGCTGAAGTTATTGATGAGAGAATGATAATGAATTCAGGTGGGCATAAGGAAAAAAGATATGTTATCCAAACTCCTATAACCTTAGGGGATTTGACCTGGGATATAGAAATAACTTTAACAAACAGAGCCCCTTTATCTTTTAGAATGTTGTTAGGCCGAAGAGCAATCCATCAACATGCGCTTATTGATCCGGGGCGAATTCTTTGTCAAGGCAAAATACCGTCCAGAAAAATTAAAGAATTTTATCAACAAAACTAGATTGAGCACCATTGATTATGCACATTGCAATTTTAACCAAAAACCCTAATTCCTATAGCCACCAACGTTTAGTTCAAGCTGGCGAAGAGCGTGGGCATAGTATGCATTTAATTAACATGTCTTATTGTTATATGAATATTTCAGCGACTTCGCCTGAAGTTTATTACAGAAGTTCAGAAATCTTTAAAAATATAGATGCTATCATTCCAAGAATTGACCCCATGAATACTTCTTATGGCACAGCGGTATTACGTCAATTTGAACTGATGCATGTATATAGTTTAAATTCAGCTAATGCGATTAATAATTCACGAGATAAATTACGTGCTTTACAATTAATGGCCAAAAAACAAATTTCAATGCCTATCACGGGCTTTGCGGATTCCCCAGAGGATGCTGAAAAATTAATTGATTTGGTAGGCGGAGCTCCTTTAATTGTGAAATTATTAGATGGTACTCAAGGACGGGGAACGGTTTTTGCCGAAACACCTCAAGCAGCCGTAAGTGTCATTAATGCCTTCAAACAGCTTAAAGCAAATATTCTAGTGCAAGAATGTATAGAAGAAACTAGTGGACAAGATATACGATGTATCGTGATTGGACAAAAAGTGGTTGCTAGTATTCAACGCACCCCTAAAGAAGGAGGAATACTAAAAAATCATCTATCTCCCAATAATGCTTCCCCTATTAAGCTAACCTCCGCAGAACGTAAAATGGCTAGTCATGCAGCTAAAGCTATGAAATTAAATGTTGCTTCAGTTGATTTAATCCGCTCTTCAAAAGGCCCCCTGGTATTAGATATCGATCCTTCTCCTAGTCTGGAGCTTATCGAAAAAACAACTCATTTAGATATAGCCTCATCAATGATCGAATTTATTGAAGAAGAATATAAAAATTGATAAACAAGTTATTTACAGGTTTTTTGTTTTTTTAAAGGAGAAGCTTCTTCTATGTTAACTGATTCTTTTTCTTTAGAAAAACTTAAAAATTGATTTACAAAATCTTTTTGGCCTTTATTGAAGTTATCTTTAGAACATGAATCATTTAAAGATGCTTCAGTAATAGTTTTATGAATAATATAATTATTAATTAATACACCCTGATCTTGATAGTCATCCAATTCCCTATATTCGGTTAAATTTTTTATTTCTTTAAGGGGGTTAGCCTTAAAGAAATAAAATTTATCTATCCTGTCCCATCGGCATATAATATTCTTTCTATTAACGGTATTTCCTAAAATAGTATAATCTATTCTATTTAATTCATCCATTCTGGTATTTTTTAGATTCAATGAATCTAAACTATTTGACTCTTCAATAAATGAGAATAATCTTGTTAATTGAGAAAAATTTAAGTCTGGCAATTCCAAATGAGATAAATCTAAACTTGATAAATTTTTTATCCTTAATGCAAAATTTTTAAATTTTTCAAAATCAAGTGTTGAGTTATCGTAATAAGTATAAGATTTAATTGCTAAGAAACTATCACTAAAATTTAATTCAATTCTAAAGTCACTCTTATTCTTATTCATTGATTTAATAAACATATGTTGCAGGTTAATTGGCAACTCATTAAAATCTTTAAAAGAAAAAACTATATTTTTAACATTTTTTGCTTGTTGAAAAGCCAAACAAAAATCTTTTAGATTAACCTCACTTTGATGAGACAAGGCAACATATGAGGAAGACAAATTAAGTGTATAAATTAAAAAATTAGATTTTAATAAAAATATCAGGCTTTCAAAAAAAGTCATTTATCTTTTGTCCATTTTTGGATTAAATCATTTTTATGTTCTTTTAACCACATAACTGAAATAATGGCAGACGCATTATTTAATTTATTTTCTTTTAATAATTTAAAAACTAAATTAGAACTTAAAATATGAATTTTAATATCTTCACCTTCGTCTATTAATCCGTAACAACCACCCGATTCGGGTGCCGCTACCCGGCCACAGTATAAAATAGACTTTTCACTACTAGTACCGGGGCTTGGATAATATTCACAAATAAATTCTAAGTCTAATATTTCACAATCCGATTCTTCTTTGGTTTCCCGTATAGCAGTTTCTTGGGGCGACTCTCCTGCCTCAACGACCCCAGCTACAGGTTCAAGCAGCCAAGGACTTAATTTATCGTTATAAAGCCCCATTCTAATTTGTTCAACCATAATAATTAAATCTTTAATCGGATCATATAATAAGACCATCACTGCAGGATTTTTTACGAGAAGCTCTCGAGTCAACGTTTTACTCCAGCCCCCATAAAAAAGCTTATGCTTAAAAGAATACTCTTTTATTGTCAGATAATTATTAAATAAAGTGGTTTCTTTTATTAATTCAATATCTTCATGTTTAAAAGCTGGTAACCAATCGGTAGCCATGTTATGATTTTTCAATTCGATTCCTAGTAAAATAGTTGTTATTATGGACCTTGAGCAAGCTCGATTCAATATGGTTTATCAGCAAATTAAACCTAATCATGTTTTAAATGAGCAAGTATTAAAACTAATGATGAGCATACCACGAGAAAATTTTGTGCCAGTTGAATTCCAAAAAGTAGCGTACTCTGATACTTTTATTCCTCTCCCTTACCAACAATGCATGTTAACTCCTTCCCTTATTGGTCGAATATTACAAATTACTCAAATTTCTCCCCAAGATCGGGTATTACAAATTGGTACTGGGTCAGGCTATCTAACTGCCCTCTTATCCAAATTAGCAAAAAAGGTTACCGGCATCGAGATTCACGAAAGCTTGTTTAATCAAACTAAGCAAAACCTAGAACAAAACCATAGCATACAGAATGTTCATTTAAATTGGGGGGATGGTCTTGAAGCCACGCATTCAATTTATAATCAATCATACGATGTTATTATTCTAACAGGGAGTCTAAGTTACTTACCGACTTTTATATTATCTTCCTTGAATAAAAACGGAAAAATTTTTCACTTTATCGGTTCTGAAAACTTGCAATCGGCCGTTTTGCTTGAGCAAGAACAGGACAACGAATGGAAAAAAAATATTTTTTTTGAAACATCAATTCCTTTTTTAACAGCTAAGCTGCCATTAAATGAGGGTACTTTTAATTTCTAATAAGGATATTTATGAGATTATTCATTCTGCTTGCCGTTTTATTCATTCAAAACCTGGAATTTTGTTATGCGGAAAATCTTATTAATATGTATGAGCTTGCTTATAAGAATAATGCAGATATTATAGCTGCCCGTTCTAATTTTTATGCCCAAAGACAAAATATACCCATTGCTCAAGCTTCCCTGTTTCCTCAAGTGGGGGCTAATATCAACAGTGCCCAAAATAGATCAGTTGTAACGCCTAACACTAATTCTACTTTTTATAAAACTGAGGTTTTTGGTCTAAATTTAACCCAGCCTATTTTTAATTTGAATAAATTTATTGCTCTTAAAAAAGCGAATTTAGATGTAAAATCAGCTTTTGCAAGCTTAACTGCTGCCGAACAACAATTAATTTATGATACAGCTGACCAATATTTTTCTGTATTAAAAGCAATTGATGATCTAGAGTTTAATAAAACACAAAGACAGGCCTTTGCAAAAAGTTTAGAACAGGCTAATCAACAATTTAAAGCTGGTCTAATAGCGATTACGGATGTCGAAATATCTAAAGCACGCCACGATAGTGCCAATGCGAGTGAAATAGCGGCACAAACTGCAGTATTAAATGAATACGAGTCATTAAGAGAATTAATTGGGGGCCCTGTTGAAAAAATTAATCCCTTACAAAAAAAAATAAATTTACTACCGCCCTCTCCTAATGACATTAATGCCTGGGTCAAAACTTCAATTGCACAAAATTGGAAATTAAAAGCAGCCTTATTAGCTTCAGAAGCTTTAAAAACTAACATTAAAATTATTAATAGTTCTAACTTCCCTGCTGTCGATCTCATTGGATCAATTTCTAAAGGTTCATCTGCCTCTACTAAAATTTATGGAAGACCCACTAATCAGATGATAGGTATTAGTTTGAATCTTCCTCTTTTTTCAGGTGGAAGTTCAAGAGCTCAAGGACGTCAAGCCTTACATTTTTATAAACAGGCCCAATTTAAAACTGAACAACTTTCACGTAATACTGAAAGTCTTAGTCGTCAGGCCTTTAGAGGTGTTATTACCCAAATTGCTCAAATTAAAGCTCTTCAACAAGCAGTAATTTCTAATCAGAGCGCTTTAAATGCCAGTCAATCTGCTTTTGATGCCGGCACGCGTACCTTAGTAGATGTATTAGATGCACAAAGCGATTTTATAAAGGCTAAAAGAGATTATGCTTTTGCTCGATATGATTATATTCTAAATAGTTTAAAATTAAAGTTAGCAGCAGGTACCTTGGGCGTCGAAGATCTTAAGCTTATCAATAACTGGCTACATGAGTAATATTTAATCACTAAGGGAGTATTTATCAATGAACCACGAAGATACAAAATCCAGCGAAATTAATAAAACAACAGAGGCTAGTCAGGAAGAAAACGGTCAAAATAATTTTTCTTACTTTTCCTCTATCTCTTTTTATTTAACAAAATTTTCAGACATTTTTACCTGGGATGCTCCAAACAATGAAGCATCACTCTCTTCAACAAATTTAAGTCCAGAGAAATTAGAAAAAGATATTAAGTCAGATTCCCAGCCCGAAGTTAAGCCTGAAATTTTATATCAGCGTAAAACTTATGCAGAAGTTTTAAAAAGCAATAATAAATTTGAAGCATTAGCGGAGCATGAAGTAGAAAACATTCCCGTGACCATTCAACCGAAAGCATCATCTATCGAGCCTCAACCCACACCAAATATGGAGGGTTTTACAATCCCCAAACCAAGACGCAAGCGTAAAAATAACTTATAAAAATTCGTTTATTTTATAGGCAATTTTAAGGACGGCACCTTGGTTTTTAAGCACAACGGTTTCTGCTTTTAAACCAAGTTGCTTTCTGGCTTTACAATCTTCTAACCACTGAAGTAAAGCGAGGCTCAATTCTTGTGCAGACCTTACTATCAGCATAGCTTCACTTTCTATTAATTTCTGACTGATATCTAGGAAATTATTTAAATGTGGTCCAGAAAGGATTGGAATAGCATATAAAGCAGCTTCTAACATATTATGCCCACCGATAGGTACTAAACTTCCTCCAATAAAAGCAACTTGACTTAAGCCATAATAAAAGTTTAATTCTCCCATGGTATCACCTAGAAAAACTTCTATATCTTGTTGAACCAAGGAATTATCGGTTCGACAAATCATTGAAAAGTTATGTTTTTTTATCAATTCTTTGACTTTTATAA
>JAQGOH010000102.1 GCA_028293705.1 Francisellaceae bacterium
TCAGCTTCAACTACCTTTTGTTGATCTATTTTTTGCTGGGCATCAGTTTGTGTTTTTTTTCCTTCTTCGGAAAGTTTTTCACCATTTTTTTGTAATGCATCACCCATCTGTGTTCCAATTCTTGCAGCTTCTCTTTTAAGCTTATCTGTTAATTTAGGCATAATAATTCTCCCAATCCTGTAGATATCAATTTAATCTTACTAGTCCATAGTAATGAATTCAATAGATGTCAGTCAAGCCACTTCTTAAGTCATGCGACCATCTTGATAAAAACAATAATAATCCTTATACTAAATTAATATATTAAAATTTTTAATTGGATGCATTGATGCCTTATTTTATTCAATACCGAAAATCGAATTCCAAGTACAAAATTAATTCTAAACCTAATCCAAATCGAAAAACTTCGTCCTCAAGAAGCACAAAAAATTTATTACTAGGATTACTGTTAGGAAGCTTAATAGGCTACCTTATTAATAATAATCCTGAATTAAAAAAATTAAAAATAAAGCCCATTCAAGATTATGTTACTCAATTAGTAAATGAAAGTAGTATTTCTAACAAAAAAAATGAGCCTTTTTTTCCTTCTACTGCCATTCAATCAAAACCGAAAAAAGTGAATGAGCCTCGTTTTGATTTTTATAATATTTTACCTAAAACTGAAATTAAACCTATTTACCCGCAGGCCCTTAATTCTTCTTTACCCGATAGTAGACCATCCTCTGCTACTCAATTTTATTTGCAAGCAGGCTCTTTTAATTCGATAGCAGATGCACAAGTTTTAAAAGCCAGACTTGTATTATTGGGTTTTAACCCCCATCTTCAATACTTTAAAGCTTCAAATGGTTCTGAATGGCATCGGGTAATACTGGGGCCTTTTCACAATGAAACAGCATTGAATAAGCAGAAAGAGCACTTAGAAGCTCTGAAAATTTTTGGCAGTTTAACTATAAAAAATTAGTATAAACTATGATTGTTTTTACTTTATAAGGAAAATTCCCTTGGAACAATATTGTGGTACCACTATTGTATGTGTACGTCGTAATAATAAAGTAGTTATCGGTGGGGATGGGCAAGTAACTTTTGGTAATACCATTTTAAAAGGTAACGCTCGTAAGGTACGAAGATTATATCATAATAAAATTATAGCTGGTTTTGCAGGGGGAACCGCTGATGCCTTTACCCTGTTCGAGCGTTTTGAACATAAGTTGGAAGCCTATAATGGACATTTAACCCGAGCCGCGGTAGAACTTGCTAAAGACTGGAGAACCGATAAATTATTAAGACGTCTTGAAGCATTATTGGCGGTAGCAGATAGTAAAACTTCTTTAATGATAACCGGTAATGGTGATGTTATAGAGCCAGAAGATGGTTTAATAGCTATTGGCTCGGGGGGGGCTTTTGCGCAATCTGCAGCTTTGGCCTTATTAGAACAAACGCAATTAGATGCTAAAACAATTGTACAACAGGCTCTGAAAATAGCTGCACGTATATGTATTTATACCAATGATAATTTAACCATAGAAGAAATGGAAACTGAAAATGAATGAATTTTGCCATAACCTAACTCCCCAAGAAATAGTTCAAGAATTAGACAAACATATTATTGGGCAAGCAGCAGCCAAAAAAGCCGTGGCTATTGCCTTGAGGAATAGGGCCAGACGGTTGAAAGTAAATAGTGTTTTACAAAATGAAATTACCCCTAAAAATATTTTAATGATTGGCCCGACTGGTGTCGGTAAAACGGAAATCGCAAGAAGACTCGCTAAATTAGCTGGAGCCCCTTTCATAAAAGTAGAAGCTACTAAATTTACTGAGGTAGGTTATGTTGGAGGTGATGTAGACTCTATTATAAGAAATTTAATGGATGTCGGTATCAAATTAACACGCGAAGCCGAGATGGCAAAAGTAAATGATAAAGCAGAACAAGCTGTTGAAGAACGAATTTTAGATGCCCTTCTTTTGAATATCAAAGATAAAGACCTCCCCATTGGTGAGATGGATGATCAGATAAAAAGACAATTATTCAGAAAACAATTACGTGAAGGGGAATTGCAAGACACTGAAATTGAAATAGAAATGTTACGTCATACGGTAGGAGTGGAAATTATGGCTCCACCTGGCATGGAAGAAATGACGAGCCAATTACAGAGTATTTTTCAAAATTTATCACATGATAAAATGCGAAAACGTAAACTTAAGGTTAAAGAGGCATTAAAAATATTAAAAGAAGAAGAAGCTTCAAAATTAATGAATGAAGATGAAATCAAGGCTATTGCCTTAGAACGAGTTGAACAGCTTGGCATCGTTTTTATCGATGAAATAGATAAAGTTACCCAACGATCTGAAAATCGCAGTGGGGGCGAGGTATCTCGTGAAGGAGTACAAAGGGATTTATTACCTTTGGTTGAAGGCTGTACCATTTCTACCAAACATGGCCCTGTTAAAACTGATCATATTTTATTTATAGCCTCAGGTGCCTTTCATGCATGCAAACCTTCAGATCTGATACCAGAATTTCAAGGTCGCTTTCCCGTAAGAGTAGAACTCGAAGCTCTAAAAATTGAAGATTTTATAAAAATCTTAATCAAACCCAATGCAAGCCTTACCGAACAATATCAAGCATTACTAAAAACTGAGAATCTTGATTTAGAATTTAAAAAAGAAGGCATTCATCGGATTGCTGAAATGGCTTGGGAAATTAACGAACGAACTGAAAACATCGGAGCTCGTAGGCTACATACTATTGTGGAAAAGTTATTAGAAGACATTTCATTTAATGCAAGCAACTTAACTAATAAACGCATTGAAATTGATAGAAATTATGTTGAAAATCAATTAGGTGCTTTAGTTAAAGATGAAGATTTAAGCCAATTTATTTTATAAATTGAGGATTATATGTTAGGGTCCTAGTATCTTTTAATCCAATTAAACCTTTTAGGTACCAATCCATGGCAAGTAAAGATAAAAGGCCCCTAACAGATTTTGGTTTTCAGCTAGTTTCGCCTAAAATAAAAACACAAAAAGTAAAATCCGTATTCGAATCCGTTGCCCCTAATTATGATTTAATGAATGATTGTATGTCTGGGGGCCTTCATCGCTTATGGAAGAAAATAGCTATACATCATGCCGCCATCAAACCTAATCAGGTAGTGCTAGATTTAGCAGGGGGGACTGGGGATTTAACCCAAGCGATATTACCTTTAATAGGCATTGAGGGAAAAGTAATTTTATCAGATATCAATGCTGCCATGCTCATAGAAGCACGAAAAAAATTAATTAATAAAGGACTTATTTATAAAATTCATTTTATTCAAGCAGATGCTGAATCCCTACCTTTTCCAGACGCTTATTTTGACTGTATTATTATTGGGTTTGGATTACGAAATATCACTGATAAAGCACGTGCCTTAAAAACCATGTATAAAATATTAAAACCGGGAGGAAGGCTTGTTATTCTAGAATTTTCTAAGCCTTCTCAAACCATTAAACCTTTATATGATTTCTATTCTTTTAAGATTATTCCTTTATTAGGAAAATTATTAGCTAATGATAGCCAAAGCTATCAATATTTAGCAGAATCTATACGAATGCATCCCGATCAAGAAACTTTAAAAAATTTAATGAATGCATGTGGTTTTATCAATTGTACTTATCAGAATTTGACCTTTGGAATAGTAGCAATTCATATGGGTTTTATTCCACATGACAAGGACAGTTTAGATATTATGAGATCTAGCTTAGATACAAAACCTTCATTAAATCCACCTATTTCAATTGAAACCCTAATTGAAAAATTTAATTTGTTTAATTATTATTTAAAAAAAACTTATCAAGATAACCTACTCACTTCTTTAAATAATAGTCTGATAAAAATAGAAATCACATCCCTTCCTATTATTTTTTTCTTACATGTCATCGATAAAAAAATTATTGCTCAATTAAAGCCAAAAGAGATTGACCCTGATATCGTCGTTAGTGGCAACTTAATAACAATACTTAATTTACTTAAGACACAAAATATTCGAGCTGCAATTACACAAGGATTATACTTGGAAGGAAATAATGAAAAATTAGAACAATTGCATGACTTTTTTTCTCAATTTGAATGGGATACAGAAGAATGTCTTTCTCTTATACTAGGAGATAAGCCTGCTCACCTTATCATGAATCAAATATCTTTTTTATTCGATAAAACACAAAGTATTAAAAATAATTTATTAGATTCTTTTTCAGAACATATTCAATTTGAACAAGAATTAACACCCGCTAAACTAGAAATGGAAAATTTGATTCAGGATATAATTGAACTACGAGATGGTATCGAACGTCTTGAAGCTAGATTAAATTTTCTTAATCAAAATCTTATTCAGGAAATGGATAGCAAACATGTTGATTGTTAAAAAAACCTACCGTCTTTTCTATATCATTTACATATGTTTTAAATATCATTTACCCTTTATGGCTTTACAGAATAGAGATAGTATATTATTAAAAATTTTATTATTGCTGGCTCCTACTAATTATAATGAGCAAATTCAACATGAAAGAGGATGCAAAATAAGACAAGCTTTAGAATCATTGGGCCCTATATTTGTCAAATTTGGTCAATTAATGTCTACCCGAATTGATTTACTACCCGATGATATAGCAATAGAGCTTATAAAGTTACAAGATAATGTCCCACCCTTTGCGAGTGATAAGGCTATCAAAATTATAGAAAAATCACTTCAGAACAAAATTGAAAACCTATTCCTAAGTTTTGATAAAATTCCGCTTGCTTCAGCCTCCATTGCTCAAGTCCACAGTGCTAAATCCTTAGATAATAAGGATATTATTGTAAAAATTTTAAGACCTAATATTGAAAAAATTATTGCGAGGGATTTAAGTTTACTCGAGGCATTAGCCTATCTTATAGAAAAGTTTTCTATTTCATCAAGACGGTATAGACCAAAAGATGTCGTAACCGAATTTAGAAAAACTATAATGGACGAATTAGATTTAATGAAGGAAGCAGCAAATGCCTCGCAACTCAAACGAAACTTTGAAAGCTCCCCTATCCTTTATGTGCCTGAAATCAATTGGGATTTAACCCGAAAAAATGTTTTAGTGATGGAACGAATATTTGGTGTTTGCATCACTAATATTGAGCTACTTAATCAAAAACAAACTGATTTAAAGCTCTTAGCAGAACGTGGGGTCGAAATATTTCTTACCCAAGTCTTTAGAGACTGTTTTTTTCACGCAGATATGCATCCTGGTAATATCTTTATTTCAATAGAAGATCCACAAAATCCCATTTATATGGCTATCGACTTTGGTATTATGGGCAGCTTAAGTCCCAATGATAAGCGATATATTGCAGACAATCTTTTAGCTTTTTTTAAGCGTAATTATCGCCGTGTGGCAGAACTTCACGTTGAATCAGGTTGGGTTCCCCCTAATACTCGAATTGATGAATTTGAATCGGCTATCCGTACCGTTTGTGAACCCATTTTTGAGCGCCCATTAAAAGACATTTCATTTGGTAAAACTTTATTAAGATTATTCCACACCGCCCAACGCTTTAATATGGAAGTTCAACCGCAATTGATGTTATTACAAAAAACTTTAATTAGTGTGGAAGGGGTGGGTCGACAAATTTATCCTGAACTTGATTTATGGAATACTGCCAAGCCTTTTTTAGAAAATTGGATGAAACAACAAATGGGGCCTAAAGCCTTTATGGATAAATTAAAATTAAATGGACCATTTTGGTTAGAGAAATTACCAGATATACCTAATCTTTTATATCAAGCCCTAACTTTATCCATTAATAATCAAGAAACTATTAAAGAAAGACAAATGGGAACCTATTCATCTTTATATTTAAAAAAGGTTAAAAGACAGGGTTTTATTAAAGGTTTAGGTAGCACTTTCTTTTTGACAGGAATAAGCCTTTTATTTTTTAAAACCACTTTTTCTTTTGTTATGATACATCATACTTTATTATGTACACTTACGCTCTGTATAGCTGCATGTTGTTATTTAATCACCTTAAATAGAGAACCTTAAATGTCTGAATGTCTATTCTGTAATATTGTAAAAGGAAGTGTCCCGGCTAACAAAATTCATGAAGATGAACATATCTTAGTATTTAAAGATATTCATCCTAAAGCTTCGGTTCATTTATTATTCATTCCAAAAGTTCATATTAAAAGTCTTAATCATTTACAATTAGAACATCAAGGCCTTATTAGCCATATGATTTTTAGTCTTTCAGAAATTGCTAAACAAATGGGACTACATGATGGCTTTAAAACACAGATCAATACAGGAGTCGGTGGCGGGCAAATTGTCGATCATTTACATTTTCATTTATTAGGGGAACCATAACTAATAGGAGTGTCTTCATGGGTTTGCGTGGTATTAGTCCCGGATCATTATTACTTATATTTTTAATTATTTTGGTTTTATTTGGTACAAAACGTCTTCGAAACATTGGGGAAGATTTAGGGATTGCCTTCAAAAACTTTCGTAAAGGTTTTGAAGAAGGGTCTGACAAATCCCTAACCAATAAAAAAGAGGAAGATGAATGAGTTTTGCAGGATTACTCGTTATTTTAGTTGTGGCCTTAGTTGTGATAAAACCCGAGCAGATCCCTCAGGTAGCTAGAGTCTTAGGCTTAACATTAGCAAGGCTTAGGCATTGGATCTTTAAAATTGAAATTGAAAGTGAGCAATTTTTAAATTCTTTTAATCAGCCAGATTTCTCTGAAAATAAAACACCGAGTACGCCAAAACCTAAAACTCGAAAGAAAAATATAAAACCGGATGATTAATGCAAATACTGATCTAATAATTTTTTATCTGGTTGAATTAAGACAGCGATTACTAAAATGCTTAACTGTCCTAATATTGTTATTTATATTTTTTTTTATTTATTCAGATGAATTGTATCAACTCATTGCAAAACCATTATTGGCCCAGTTGCCATCGGGGGCCCATTTAATTGCCACTTCAGTTACCTCTCCGTTCAATGTGCCGACCAAATTAAGTTTTATAGCCGCTCTTTTTTTTAGTCATCCTTATATTTTTTACCAAATATGGTCTTTTATTTCGCCTGCACTTTATAAAAAAGAAAAAAAACAGATACTTCCTTTTTTTATCGGTAGTTCTTTATTATTCTGTATGGGTATAATTTTTAGTTTTTATATCATTTGTCCCTTAGCCCTAGCATTTTTTGCAAGCTGCGCACCAAAAGATGTTAAAGTCATGACGGATATAAGCTCTTATTTAGATTTTGTATTAAATATTTTATTAGCAGCCGGAATGGTCTTTCAAGTACCCATTATTACTTGGCTTGTTATACATTTCAAATGGGTCAGCACTGAAAAATTAACTGAAATAAGACCTTATATAATCGTTTTAGCTTTTATATTAGGGATGATTTTAACTCCTCCAGATGTGGTCTCTCAAATATTATTAGCCCTACCCATATGGGGTTTATATGAATTAGGTTTATTAGCTGGTAAATTCAGTAAAATAAACTAGCGAGAAAGAGCTGACTCTTTTTTCAGTAATTTATCCAATAAATCTTTTGCATCTAATAAACGTTCAAATGAATCTAATACTGTATATCTATATCTAATTTCAGCAGATCGCATCCTTTCGATAGTAAAACTTATTTTATTATCGACCACATTATCGACGGTTTTCTTATCCACACAATTATATAGCTCTTGTAAAATACACCCTAATGCATATACTTCTGTTTTTTCATTAAAGCAATAAGGTTTAAAGCTTCTATATGAAGTGTTATTTTTTTGATTGAATTGAGAAACCTCTTTAAGTTCAGGCGCGAAATACCGAGTTGTACCAAATAAATAATCACTTTCATATTTATTTTTTTTATCTAATCTAACTATTGATTCATAATCAATAAACCTTATAATAACTGAATCTTTAAGGTTACAAATGATATTAGGGGATTTTAAATCCCTGTGTATTAATTTTAACTTATGAAATTTATAATAATATTCTTTCAGCATCTCAGTGGCAATGCATAAAAAATCAATTAAATTAAGTTGATTATTTTTATTTCTTTCAATTATATTCGCTAATGTTTCTCCTTCAATATACCCTTCAAAAATATAGACTTTAATATGGTTAGGGTTTTTTTTAATGATTTTTTTTCCACGAAAATGATCATATAAATTTAAATAAGTAATTTCAGTATCAATATAGCTTCTATCCTTTGACTTATTCCAAGTATCAATAAGCATTTTATGGATTTTCACCACTACTTTTTCTTGAGTTTTTAAATTTTGAGCAAACTTTACTACTTTTTGCCAATCATACTCATTACAGTTTTCACTAAGGTGATTCATTTTACCCTTGTTTAAAGCAAACACAGACTCATGGTCCTCGCAGTTAATTACTGAATAATCGAGGGTGCAAGGGTTTCCTTTACTGTCTTGATAGTTTTTTTTCTTGAAATTTTTAAATCATCAGTTTTTATTTGATTGACAGTGTTAAGTAAATCTTCTGCTTTTTTTTCTGTAAGAAATTTTGCTTTCGCTAAATCTTCATTATAGGCCGGCAATAAATCATATGGCATAACAATCCTTATTAACATATATAAGATTTATTAGATAATCATTATGTTATCATTAAATGCAAGGAGTTAAAATAAGTTACTTAAGGTTTGCTAAATATTTAACAATAGCTAAATGATTATTATACATAGCATATTGGATAGCTAAGCCATTTTTATGATTGCGGATGCTAGAATCAGCATGTTGAATTTCAACTAGATATTTAACCATCTCAAAATGTCCCATCCAAGCGGCATACATTAAAGGGGTGCTGCCGGTTTCATCTTTTAAATCAGCTGACACTTTCATTTTGTGCATAATATCTTTCATTAAATTTAAATCTCCACGGCGAGCAGCAATATGCAAGGGAAAATTTATTTTAATAGCAATATTTTTATTTTTAGTATTTATATCTTCAAGCTCCAAAGTAGCAATATTCATACCGCATAATTCTAATAATTTTTTAAAATTTTCACCTAGCTTACCTGCTCTTTTTGAAATATAAACAGATATATAACTTTTTAAGATATACCGGTAATCCGGTAATCTTAAGATGGGTAATATTTTCTTAGCTCGTGCAATTTGTAAAGGTTTTAGGTGACTACAGCGTTGGATTAAAATTGAAGCTAAAATTGCTGCTTTAGCAGCTTTTTTTGCTCTATTTGCGTTATGAAACTCTGCTATGCATTCTTCAAGCGCCCGATCTTTATCCCATTCAACCCAGGTATTAAAAAAAGTCATCACTTGTTTTTTAAGACCCGCAATCAAATCATTTTTAAGCTCTTTTCCTTGTAACAAAATCATATATAACATAGCAGGAATTGCCGCTTCAACATTCGCCCATGAACAATTACCAGCTAATTGTGACTTAGTGGGAATAGTAATAAGGGGTTTAAGATTTAATATTTTTTTAAGTTCCGTATTGATAAAATAATCGGGTTTATTTTCTATAATTAATTCTTTAAGCAATTCATTTGTTAAAGCGAGGGAATTTTTCATCTGGTAAACGATAACCGTATCCGTTATTTTATTAACCCCCCGATCGCACTTAGCAAACAAATTACCCCATTTTATTAAGGTTATAGCATGTCCTTGATAAGTCACCGGAATCATTAATAAATCTTCTTTGAATAAATCATCAAACTCTAAGGCTTCTAGATTGGTTCTTTTCGCGAATTTACGTTGCATAATGGCAGATGCATTAATGAAGGCCTTAATTAATTTTTGAGAATAAACGGTATACGCATCATAAGATTGACTAATAGGATCTTGACAAAAATCCCAAAAAGAACGCTGAATAAGGCCTAAGGTAAACTCTAAAAAAAATCCCTCAAACTCAATCTCAAAAAAATTACCATCAGCATCCACTAAATCGGCTTGACCCGATAATTCAAAACGGTGTCCTATTAATTTTGCAGAAATGTAATCTTTTGGTAATTCTAAATCAGCACCAAATTGTGCAAATAAATCAATAATAGCTTGTTGTTTTCTTAAAATGGGATTGACTAAGATGGGTTGACCATCAGCAGAATAATGATTTGGATTAGCTTTAAATTGAAGTAATAATTGACATAATTCTAAATGGTTATAATCAGAGGCCCATTGAAGAGCCGTGCAACCTGAAATATCTTCTCCGTCAACTCTTGCCCCTTTTTTTAATAGTAAATCTACAATATCTATTTTTTCTGATATAACTGCTTCAATAAGGGGAGTATAACCATATTCATCCTGTTCATTTAAATCCGCCCCTTCTTCTATTAATGTTTTTACTTGATTAAAGGACTCAAATAAAATTGTCTCACTTAAACTGTGCATTGATATTACATCCCAGGGGGTCTGGGATTAAATTTTGGTGCGTATTTAATATCCAGTTTAGGTTCGGCTTTGGGTTTTGCAATTTGTATTAATTTCTGTTTATTCGCTAATTTATTTTGTAATTTATGTTTATTTAAGAGAGCATCTTTTTGAGTATTAGCATTTTTATTATTATTTTTCCATTCAGGGGACACTTCAGCTCTTAACCCACTACCCTGAGGTAGAAGGGGATGTTTTTTTTGACCATTTCCTGAAGTGTTCTCGGCTTTTCTATCTTTATCTAAATTATACAAACGAATTTTTTCTTCTGATAAAAGTTTTTTTAAAGCCTTAGGACCAAAGGCTAAGTGTCCCTCTGACACCATTCCTCTAACAATTTTATCCAGTAAGGCCGCTCGTTCTGCTGGTAACAAATTCCCTTCTTCTTCTGTCCCTTGCCATAACAAAGTACCTGAACCGCCTTTTCCTTCCTCATCTTCATCAGTTTCTTGTTTAATATCTTTTTCAATGGCTAAAAGAGGACTGTCTTTCAAAAGAAAGGACTTACGGCCCTGCTCGGGTGTATCCACATTATCAGACATATGCACCTTTTCAATACTAGTAAAGCTATACTCTTAATTATAGCCTATAGTTAAAAATTCAATCCTTTTTAAACAATTAATTTTCTGGGGAAAAAATCTTGCTTAATACAAGCTTTAACCTTATATAAGGTCTCTTCAGCAATCCTATTAGCCTTTTGGGTGCCGTCCTGTAATAAACTAATTAATTGACCTTTATCTTGCTCATAAAGCTTTCTTTTTTCTCTCATCGGTTGAGTAAGATTAACTAATATTTCAATTAATTTTTTCTTACATTCGACATCACCAATTTTACCTAAAGCATATCTTTCTTTAGCCTGTGCTACCCATTGCGTATCAGGATTAAAGATTTCATGAAATATCCATAAGGGGTTATTAATAGTATTACCAGGATCCGTAGCTCTTATTCTATTAGGATCAGTATACATATTCATTACTTTTTGCTGAATAACCTCAGGAGAGTCGCTTAACAAAATAGTATTATTTAAAGATTTACTCATTTTTAATAATTGACCTTGAGCATTGGGTGCTGTGGTGCCAATTAATCTTTTTACTCTACCAAGCTTGGGCTCAATAATGGGAAATAAACCCCCTTGTTTTATATGATCACTATCTTGAGTTTCTGGTGGTACATTGCAATATAAATGGTTAAATCGACGGGCAACTTCCCTAGTCATTTCTAAATGAGGAAGTTGATCTTCTCCTACCGGTACTAAGCTTGGTCTAAAAGCTAAAATATCAGCTATTTGTCCAATAGGATATAATAAAAATCCAAATGGATATTGATCGCCTAAATTTTTATCTTTTATTTCATCTTTGATGGTCGGATTACGCATCACACGAGGATAAGAGACGAGCATACTAAATAAAAATGTTAACTCGGCTATAGCTGGGATCTCCGACTGAATAAAAATGGTACTTTTATCAGGATCAATACCCGCACTTAAATAATCCAACATTATATCTATAACAGAATCAAATATTTCTTGTGGTTTATCCGCCCGGGTCGTGAAAGCATGCATATTAGCTATAATAAAATAGCAATCAAAGCTGTCTTGCAAATTTACCCGATTTTCTAATGATCCAAGCCAATGACCTAAGTGCAAACGTCCTGTCGGGGTGTCACCTGTTAAAATGCGAGGCTTGATAGAATTAGCCATGTAGTATTCATTCCTATTAAGACATTCATTTTTACTTAAAAAATATGGAATCTATATTAACACGCTGAATATTTATATTAAACGCTCTTCATAAATAGGTATTATATTAACTAACTTTTTTAATAGGGCAAATCTCTTACAAGAGATTAGGAAGAACACCCTATACGCAATTAACAAGATAAGGCAATATGAACTTGTCAATCTCCAACCGATCCATATTCGGTGTTATAGCCCAGGTACATCACCTGGGTTTTTTTTATTTAAATTATTCTTGAATGGATAATATCTTACAAAATATTAAGCTATTATCCCTAGCTCGTTAAACCTGAATAAGGCACTATGAACTTGTCAATCTCCAACCGATCCATATTCGGTGTTATAGCCCAGGCATATTGCCTGGGCTTTTTTTTAGCCTCCGCGAGAAGCTTTTTTACGCTCATGTTCTTTTAAATTCTTTTTACGAAGTCGAATACTTTGAGGCGTGACCTCTACTAATTCATCTTCTTCAATAAATTCTAGAGCATATTCTAAAGTTAATCGAATGGGAGTGGTCAATACAATCGCTTCATCCGTACCGGAAGCTCTAATATTGGTTAATTGCTTTTCCTTGGTAGCATTTACCACGAGATCGTTATCTCGGGTATGTATTCCTAAGATCATACCTTCATAGACTTCTACTTGAGGACCTACAAATAAGCGACCTCTAGGTTGTAAATTCCATAAAGCATAACCGGTGGTTTTACCCGCGCTATTAGAGATTAAAACCCCCTGAGTACGTGAAGCGGGTGCAATACTTTCTATCGGACCATAGTGATCAAAAATATGGGTCATGATTCCAGAACCAGAAGTTAAGGTTTGGAATTCACCATGAAACCCAATTAAACCTCTTGCTGGGATCATATATTCTAATCGGACTCTTCCTTGACCATCTGGCATCATGGTTTCTAGTCGACCACGACGTTCACCTAATTGTTGCATAATCGAGCCTTGATGAATTTCTTCTACGTCAATCACCAATTGCTCATAAGGTTCTTGTTTAACGCCCTCTTTTTCTATGATAATTACTTCAGGTCTTGAAACCGCTAATTCATACCCTTCACGTCTCATCGTTTCAATCAATATTCCTAAATGTAATTCTCCACGACCCGACACCCGGAATTTATCAGCATCACTCATTTCTTCTACACGTAGCGCGATATTAATTTTTAATTCACGAGTCAATCTTTCTCTTAATTGTCTACTAGTGACTAATTTACCTTCTTTTCCAACAAAGGGAGAATCATTAGTTTGAAAAGTCATACTAATAGTCGGTTCATCTACTTTTAAAGGAGGGAGCATTTCAGGAACATCTTTAGCACAGATGGTGTCTGATATATATAAGTCTTCAATACCCGTAATAGCAATAATATCGCCTGCATATCCTTCTTTTATTTCATGTTTATCAAGCCCCATGTAACCAAAGACTTGTAATACACGACCATTGCGCACTTCCCCTTTTGCATTGACAATGGAGACTTGAGTATTGGTCCCTATTTTTCCACGGTTAATTCTTCCAACCCCTATTACTCCTAAATAACTGGAATAAGCTAAAGACGTAATTTGCATTTGGAAAGGACCATCTTGTACCGCTTTAGGAGGAGATACTTTATCAACAATAGTTTGAAATAAAGGATCCATATTGGAAGATTCTTTATTTAAATCAAGGGTGGCAAACCCCAAAAGAGCAGAAGTATAAATAACGGGAAAATCTAATTGAATGTCATTAGCGCCTAATTTATCGAATAAATCAAAAACCTGATCCATTACCCAATCAGGGCGGGCGCCTGGCCTATCTACTTTATTAATAACAACAATTGGATTTAAGCCTTTAGCGAAAGCTTTTTGAGTTACAAACCGGGTTTGAGGCATAGGGCCATCCACTGCGTCCACTAAAAGTAAAACCGAATCGACCATCGATAAAATTCGTTCTACTTCGCCACCAAAATCCGCGTGACCGGGGGTATCTACAATATTAATACGATAGCCATTCCATTCGATAGCTGTATTTTTAGCTAAGATAGTGATCCCTCTTTCTTTTTCTAATTCGTTAGAATCCATTACCCTTTCAACATTTCCACCTCGGGTATTTAAAGTACCTGATTGTTGCAACAATTTGTCCACCAGGGTGGTCTTACCATGGTCAACATGGGCAATAATAGCAATATTTCTTAATTTTTCAGACATTTCACAATTTCCTCATAGTTTTAAATCAACCACCCCTTCAAAGAGTCGCCATTCTAACATAGTTGTTAAACTTAATGAAATTAAATATAGATAAATTCAGATAAGTATTTATTTAGTTTTAAAACAAACTAATAGTTAAGATACCTGACAGTTTTTACAAATTATGTTACCTTAATAAAAAAGATCTGCAGGGAAATGACTCACATGGACAATATAAAAAAAGCTATTAATTTTATTCAAGAACAAGGTGCTAAATTTATTGATTTAAGATTTACAGACACCCTTGGTAAAGAACATCACGTCACCATTCCTTCTCATTTTATCAATGAGGATTTTTTTAAACAAGGGAAAATGTTTGATGGATCATCCATAGCGGGTTGGAAAAATATTCATGAATCAGATATGGTGCTTTTACCAGATCCAAGCACCGCAGTAATGGATCCTTTCTTTAAAGAAGCAACTGTTAATATCAGATGTGACGTGTACGAGGCAAAAACTTTCTTAAGTTATGAAAGAGATCCCAGAGCAATTGCTAAAAGAGCAGAAAACTACTTAATTAGTACAGAAATTGCTGATACGGCCTATTTTGGCCCAGAACCAGAATTCTTTATTTTTGACAATGTTCAATGGCATTCGGATATGAAGGAAACTTTTTATCGTATTGATTCCAAAGAAGCAGCATGGAATTCGGGCACCTTTTATCCAGCTGGTAATTCTGGTCACAGACCTGCTATTCAAGGAGGGTATTTTCCGGTGCCTCCCGTTGATTCTTCACAAGATATGCGATCGACTATGTGTCTATTGTTAGAAAAAATGGGCGTAAAAGTTGAAACCCATCATCATGAAGTTGCTACCGGTAATCAAAATGAAATTAGTACTCTTTATAACTCTTTAGTTAAAAAAGCCGATGAAATCCAAATTTTAAAATATGTAGTGCAAAACCTTGCCCATCAACATGGAAAAACAGCTACCTTTATGCCAAAACCGCTGATGAATGATAATGGCTCTGGAATGCATTGTCATCAATCACTTTTCAAAAAAGGGATAAACTTATTTTCAGGAAAAGAATATGCCGGTTTATCAGAAACTGCCCTTTTTTATATTGGAGGTATTTTACATCATGCAAAAGCCCTTAATGCCTTTACTAACAGCTCAACCAATAGTTACAAACGCTTAGTCCCAGGATATGAAGCTCCTGTATTATTAACGTATTCAGCAGGGAATCGCTCAGCGGCTATTAGAATCCCCTATCTCAATAATCCTAAGGCTCAAAGAATAGAAGTTCGATTTCCAGATGGAGCGACTAATCCTTATTTATGTTTTGCAGCACAATTAATGGCCGGCATTGATGGCATCAAAAATAAAATTCATCCAGGACAACCCATAGATAAAAATTTATATGAATTAGAAGACTCTACTAAAAAAAGTATTCCGACTGTTTGCGGGTCGTTAAGTGAGGCTCTGGAAAATTTAAATAGAGACAGAGCGTTTTTAGTTCAAGGGGGAGTTTTTACTCATGAATTAATTGAGGCTTATATTAATCTTAAACAAGAAGAAGTCACAAGGTTAATGACCACGACTCATCCCGTTGAATTTGAAATGTACTACAGCTTATGAAAATAGGAATTTAATCATGTTAACCAAATTTTGTACGGCCTTAGTTTATTTTTTAATGAATAGTTCGATGGTCGCCAGTATTTATAAAATGATTGATACAGATGGAAGCATTACCTATACCGATTCTCCAAATCCTGAAAAGCTTGTGGAAGTACTACCTGAAAAATATGTCCCTTCTTTTCAATTATCCCCAGTTACTAACACAGCATCTACTCCCTCCTCTCCGGCCCCAGAGAAGGCTAAAGAAATTCCTAAATATAGTCTTGAATTTATAAAACCCGAACAACATGAAAATTTTCCTGCAGCGGTGTCTTCCATCGACGTGACAATATTAATTACCCCTACTTTAAGAAATACAGATAAAGTTATCTTGATTTTAGATGGAAAAGAAGTAAACGATCCTGAAAACAAATTAAACTTTACGCTCCCCTGGTTACCCAGAGGAGAACATACCCTGAAAGCAAGAATTATTAGTGATGATAATACAGAATTATTAGAAAGCGATGTCCTTACCTTTTACCAACGAAGAACCTCTATAATCTTTCCTGATGATAAAAGACCCAGGGGACCTGGTTTTTAGTTTAACCACTCCAATAAATTCCAAGGTATATAATTAATATAATTCCCTTTGATAAATAATTTTCGTATTTCCCTGGTAGCCACCAAAACTGGCTTGCCCTACAGGGTTACCTAAAGCATTACCGGTATAATTCCAATAGTATTGAAGCCAAGGAATTGCCGCTCCTCCACTACTTAAATTTGCTTGAATCGTGACATAACCGGTAGTACCCTTTGGCGTAGGCGCCGATAAGGTTAGGGTATTAATACCCCCTGAAAAACCACTCAAACTAGCAGAAGTGGATAAAGAACTTGGCGTTGGAGTTAAGGTTAACCAACTAGGGTTATTAAACACAGTACAACTATCATTCGTATTCGTATTATAGCCACCATTTGAATAATATTGTAAAATAATAGGAATATTAAGAGGTAGTAGCTCGGAACCTGAACCATTTTTTATATACATTCGGCCTTGATAAAAATTTTTACCGCCAATAAAACTAATACCGTTACCCGAGGTTATATTTCCAAAAGTAAATGGATTATTACCATAGCTTACGCTATCTGAATCAGTTACCGTTAATCTCAACCTCATTTCAGCACTGAAATTAGCTATATCGGTACCGCTTACTCTTTGAAAAGACAAACCTCCCCCATCACCAAAAGTAAAAGTGCCGGTCCCATTTGCATTATCTGCAAAACTGACACTGCTAAGCGCTGCAGTACTATTAAGTGTCGCGGTGGGTAAATTACTATCGTAAATGGTATTAAGCAAACTAGTGGGTAATTTCCAAAAAGCACCGGTATAGTTTTGAGTAGTCGTACCTGCTACATTACGCGCTGTAACGGTCATTATCGGAGGAGCGCTGTATTTAAAAGGTTGATCTAAATAGGTAAATGCTCCACTCACACAAGCTGCGCTAAATGCAGGGGTATTACCACTTACATCAAAGTTATCTGGGGTAAAACGCCCTACATTTCCTGAAATAGTACCTGTAACATCACCTGCTCCTAAATAACTACCCCCATTGATACTTGCTACTAGTTTTATAATACCTACTTCATCAAAGGTGAACGCTGTACCCTGAAAATTACCAGGAGAGACCATTGTAAAATTGGTTCCATTTCCAAGAACCCCATTGTTAGCCGTTCCATTACGACCCCCACTAGGCAAAACCAAAGACGAAGAACTTAATAAAAGGGATTGTGCAGGAATTTCATTTCCAAAATTAGGCGTGAGAGCCCCAGCACTGTTTTGTACCTGTACTGAAGCCGTAAATGCTTGACCTGCTTTAGTAAAAACACTGCCGCTTGCAGAACTTGCCGCCGGATTAGAAGGTACTGTTATCACCAAATTTGCAGGTTTAACAACAAAATTTCCGGTACTACCAGTAGCAGATCCTGTCCCTGTATCTAATAGAGCAAACTGCATGATACCCACATCGGGATAATTTGCGGTAACCGTAGCAACCCCATTAGTAAAAGTAATTGCCCTTGCCACAGCAGAACCTGGGCTCGTTGCAATGCTTGTACCATTAATTAGCAAAGATTTCGTGCCAGACATAGGATTTATATAACTTGACCAAAATTTAATATTTTTAGACCCTGTATAAGAAGTATTAATACCGCAGCTAGTACCTACTTTTCCATAATTAGTAAGATAGGCTGTAAAATTAGTGCCTGCCGTTTCAGTCGTTGCAAAATCCGGGGCTAGGGTTGCTGGTGGATTTTGCACTGCTACTGAACTCACAATGATAGTGCTATTAGTAAAATTGAGCGTTAAAGATCCTGAAATAGTAGAGTATCCTTGTTCTTTAACGGTAATAGTAGGAGTGGCTGAACCTGATGCCGGATAATCAAGCGAAAAGGAAGCAGTTCCTTCATCGTTAGGGTCAAAATTATAATAAGCTATCCCACTATTCGCGGTAGGCTGATTAAAAGTACCATTTCCATTTATTACAGTCCAAGTACCCACCCCATTACCAGTATTTAGGATAATTTGATTTGTATAGTTTGCAACTAATGAAGTTCCAGAGCGTGCTGAAACTTTAATAGGAACCAATTGACAATAAGGTACGCTGGTATTTCCACTTACTAAAAAATTATCTACCGTACCCGGGGATTCGCAAGCCGTACCAAAATTTTTACCGAAATCTGTAGCAAGTGCTGCAATACCATCATAGGTTGCAGTAGTGGTTGTGCCTAAAGTTAAACCATTACCATTAATACCCCCTATAAGAGTCACACTATTTCCTAAGGTAACTACAGCCGGGGAATAAATAAACCCTACTATTTTTGAAGCCGCTGTATTGACGGCAAAAGTATTATAGGAATAAATAAGTAAACTTTGTGCCGGATTACTAATAGAATTATTGGTGTTCCATAAAATTTTCTGATTAATAGAAGTTGCAGTATTAATATAAATCCTAGCCGTGCCCGTTCCTACAACATTAAATTGAACATTAGTACCGGTAACACTTAAGGTGTTTATCCAATAATCTCCCGGTAAAAAATTAACAATTGAATTGGCAGCTAAAGTTAGGGTATTCATATGATAATAGTTGGTTCCAACCGAACTATGATCTGCAAAATTTAAAGTAGTTCCATTAACCGTAATATTACCAAATTCAGTATTAGAACTACTGGTAGTACCAATAGTTGTGGGGCTGCTGATAGTTAAAGCCGTGCCCCCGGCGGATGTCTGAAAGGTGCCCGGACTTATAGTACCCGTAGCAGTACCGCTAGCGGTACAATTTGCCGTCCCACAAGTTTTCGCACAAGAGTTATTTGGATTAGTAATACCAACCGTGGGTAAAATAGTTGAAGTATTACTTAAACTTTGGGCGCCACAACCAAATACTACTTTAGCAGAGCCACTACTATTTGTTTGGGTTGCAGCCTTAAAAACATTCGTACAAGAATTCGCCACTACCCCACAGGTAAAACTAATACTACCATCTGTACCATCGGTTTTAATGGTAGGGGTAGATTGCTCATAGGCATTCAGGGTGACAGTAGCAGGATAGCTAGTCATAGCTAGAGAAAATACTGCTTGTGCGTTATCGCTTAAATCATAAGTATAAGTAGCCACACCATTGTTAGCGGTTGCTTGATTGAAAGTTCCGTTACCAGTTACTAAACTCCAATCCCCACTTCCCGTTTGGGTATCTAATACAATCGTTTTAATGTAATTGATAGACTGATTACTATTATATTTAGCATTAACCGTTACATTCACTGAATTACAATTCGTATTAGCAGGTGTATGAACTAAATTAAAACTTGTTGCGGTATTGCTAGGAGGCGCATCACAGATAGTACTATAATCAATCCCGGCAATGGTTGAGGCATTATAAGTAATAGTAGCGCCCGCTGCTAAATTGGTCATATTAGCGACCGCAGCGCCTGTGATAGAAGCATTGGATAATAAATTTAATTTATTTTGGGCATATATGACCCCAGGCACATTAAATCCACTATTAATGGTTACATTTTGATTGCTATAAATAAATAGGCTACTTGATCCATATAAGGTAACCGAGTTCGGGATTGTAATGCTGCCATTAACAAACAATCGAATACTACCTTGGGTAGCAGAGTAAGTGACGATAGTAGCCGTAGGATCCATAGTTAAATTATTTATCCAATAATCGCCGGGTTCAAAGGCAAGATAAGCATTAGCTCCTACAGTAATATTAGAAACAATGGCCGGTGTACCGGCTGGTGGATTCCCCGCTAAATAGCCCCCAGAGGCTACCGTTATATTCCGATAATTAGTAACGCCCGCATTTCCAAAATACGTCAAGGTTCCATTCCCTGCAGCGTTTAAGTCGGTGGTACTGTTTGAGGTTTGAAAAGTCGGATTGATAATATTTACTGGTACGCCCAAGGCAGAACAATTAGCACTAGCACAGGTCTTAGTACAGTTTCCGGTCGGGTTATTAACATTTACTAAACTTAATACCGTACTGGTAGGAGAACTTAAGGATGCGCCACAGGTAAAATTCACAGTACTATTGGTAAAAACCCCATTCAAGGAATTTGTAAAAGTGTTTGAACACTGACCAGTTGTAGCTCCTACCTCGATAGGTAATATCAAATAAATAATCAAAAATAATATTTTTTTTAACATGCGTTTATGTTCCGATTGTAACTTGGGTAGTAATGTTTCTTGATACATAATCTAAATTTCCAAAAGTATTGATATTGGCAGAAGAAAGTAAAGTAAATAAATTATAATTACTAGTTCCTTCCGTAAAAGTAGTCGATGTGCAAGTGACCGTTAATGCTATTCCGTTAAGACCCACTTGAGCGGTACTGAAGTTCATAGTGATGGTAGATGGGCACGCCGTATAGCCATTGGCAGATAAAGCAGCAGTGCCTAATTCCAAACCACTTTTTGCTGCAAAAAAAACTCTAGCACCAAGAAGAGAATAATTAGTAGTGGTTTGAGTTAAAGATGCGATACTCACTATATAGACCCCCACTACTGATAAAACAATTAATATAAATATGGCACTAATTAAAGCAAAACCTTTCACGGAGAATTTCCTACGCTAACTTCACGAAATAATTGGATACTGTCATTATTTTTAGTAATGCTAATGGTTAATTCAACTATGGCATTTGAAGTTGCAACGCCTGACTGGTAATTAAACGTACAAGCACTGACATCTTGGGCTAGTATGGCACGCTGAGCAGTGGATAAAGGTGCTACCAAAGGATTTGTAGGTTGAACGGCGGTAGAAGTATATCCCCAATATCGTGTTAAAGTTTTTGCAGTTAAATCACAAAGATAAGTTATAGGCGTATCTACTATATAAATCCTCTGTCGAGCAGAAGGTAATGCAAATTGAAAAGCAGGATTTAAAGCAATATTACCTTCTGTACTTAAAGGATTAGTAAGCGTCACGGTAGTGGTCGCAGGAGTTATTACATGTGTACCCGCCGTTGGATAAGGCCCAGCTGAAGCACTGGGATTCCAAAGATTAATACCGGCAGTGGGATTATCAGTATTGGTAGTATAAGCCCCTGTATTATAAATCACGACTCGATACCCATTAGAACCTAAACTGGTTGTTTGGAATAAACCAATGACATCAAAGTTTGTATTGGTGGTATTCATATTTAAATAAGGATTGGGGGAAGCTGCTCTATAACGCATTCCTTCAACAATATTCATCATTTCAAGAGCCCCACTATTAGAAGGACTGACTCGAACACTATTCGGTACAGACCTTCTTAAATCACGAGACATTCTTTGTAAAGCGAGATCTGCCGAATCCACCATTTCTGAACGTCGAGTGATATCTGTATAAGCATGCATGGGCCAGGCAATAAAGCCACTAATAGAGGTAAAGATGATGCTTATTAAAATAATCACCATTATTAACTCTATAAGAGTAAAACCTTTTTGTTTAATAATTACCTTTGTATCCACTTAGAGTCACCGTTGTCATAAATGAATGGCTTACAGTTACATCTATACGTAATGCATTTAAAGTTGAAGCTGTGCTGGTATCAATATTAACTGTTACAGAATAAGACCCTAATCCCGGAATAGCGGCCCCGGTTTGATCAATAGTACCTGTATTACTTAATCCTTTATAATCACATACATTCGTATAAGCACTTCGACCGTTTGCATTAGGTGCAGGACATGGAAGTGAGGTGGGATAACTTTGGTTCATTATCTCTTCTAAATAACTTTCTGCAATAGCAATGCCTTGGCGAGATATCAAAGGATCTGAACTAAATTTAGTAGTATTAGTAATCGCCATTAAAACACCCGTCACAGATACCCCAATAATGACTATTGCCATCACTAATTCAATTAAAGTAAATGCTTTAATATTAGTATGATGCGGATTCAATAATTTAGTTACCACTTACAAATCCTGTTTGCCCTAATACCGTTAATGTATGAGTGCCAACGGTAATTGAATAATTACTGGAAATAGCCCCTGAAGAGCTTAGATAACAACGTCCTAACCCGTCAAAGTAAAAAGGCAAATTAGCAGAACTTATAGTGACCCCTATAGGAGCTGTTTTGGTATAAGTGCCTGCACCGGTGGCAGGATCTCGTACTGCCAGAGTAAAGGCACCCCCTCCAATACAACTGTTACGCATTTGCAAAGTAATTGAACTGCCACTTAAAGAAAGCTGAACATGACAACCACTTCCAATCGCTAATTTTTGTGCAAAACGCACGCTGGCTAAGACTTGATCAAAATAAAATTGTGAATTTAAAGTTGAAGTTGAACTAAATTTGGGCACGGCCATCACCGTCAGGATACTCACTAATATGATTACTAAGATAAGCTCAATTAAAGTAAAGCCTTTTTGTAAAATAGAAGATTGGACAAGAGTTAAATTCGAAGGATAGGATAATTTTTGTTTTATTCCTTTTAAGAAAGTGGCTTGATGACAATTTGGCAATAACAAAATTAGTACCTGGTCCTCTATTAATTTAAAAATCAATTGATAAGGTTTAAATAAAAGGGTTTTTAACTATCTTTATTAAATCTCATTTTTGAAAAGGTAAAACCACTGATGTAGTATTTCATATTTTTAAAGATTGAGCATCTTTATTCTATAAAAATCAATAAAATAAAGATGCTCAGATAAAAATAACTTAAGGGGCTCCAACAGTCCCTGAAGAAATATCATAGGTAATTGTATTTGCACCTGTACCTTGTTGGTCTACATAACTGCAAGATGTACCTGTTCCTGTTACCAAGTACTTACAAGATCCAGTACATGTTGTTGAATTAGCTACTGGAGGGCTTTGTAAAATACCATTCCATACCTCTACACATTTTGCATCAGTTGCAGTACCGTCTGGGGTGCAAGTGGTACATTCAGGCCAACCCGTTGTACTCATTTGCACTAAAGCATTATTCTCTAAAGTTACCGAACCTGGTTTTTCATTAGCTAACCATTGAGAATGAGCAATATTAACTGCTGAGGACAAGTTTCCTGCTATTCCATCTGAGGCTGATTGGCGAGCTCGAGCTGTCATATCAGCAAATTTAGGTAAGGCAGTTGCAGCTAAAATACCTAAGAGAATAATAACAATTATTAACTCAATTAAGGTAAAACCTCTTAACACTTTTTTCATCTTTCTTTCCTCTCTACATAACCGATGGTATAAACCAAGGGATTTTTAATATTAATGCTCCATAAAAAAATTTTTAGGGAGCAACCACGGCACCAGTCAAAATATTATAAGTAATCGCATTCATTCCCAATCCATCTTGTATATTTTTAAATGTACAGGTATTAGCAGTTCCTGTAATTAAATATTGGCAAGCGCCCGTACAAGTAGTCGCACCTGCTTGGGGAGGATTATTTAAAACCGCATTCCACACCTCTAAACATTTGGCATCGGTAGCCACACCATTCGGTATGGTAGTAACATCTTCTGGCCAACCCGTACTACTCATCCTAACTACTTGTCCTCCTTCTAAGGTAATACTACTAATTTGAGATAATGCTAGCCATTGCAAATGCGCGATATTAACCGCTGCAGAAAAACTACCCGCTATTCCCTGCGTAGAGCCCAAGCTAGCCTGGGCCCTCAAATTAGAAAATCTAGGTAATGTACTGGCTACTAAGATGCCAATTAAAATAATAACCATTACTAATTCTATTAAGGTAAAACCTCTCATTACTCGCCCTATATTTTTAAGAAATTTTCTTTATTTTGAAAATTCTTAATTTTTACTCATTAGGGAGCAACAACTGTACCTGTTGAAATATTATAGGTAATCGAGTTTGCTCCAGTGCCCCCTAGTTGATCTTTAAAAGTACAAGTGGAGGTAGCTCCCGTAATTAAATATTGGCAAGGAGCAGTACAAGTTGTTGCGCCACCTTGAGGCGGATTATTTAAAATAGTATTCCAAACTTCTAAACATTTAGCATCTGTTGCTGTTCCATTTGGGGTGCAAGTAGCACATTCTGGCCAACCGGTTGTACTCATTTTAACAGTCGTTGTACCTTCTAAAGTAATACTGGTAGCTTGTGAGGAAGCCAACCATTGAGCATGAGCAATATTAATGGCGGCAGCAAGGCCTCCGGCTACACCATCGGCTGCTGCAACTCGAGCTTGTGTTGTCAAATTAGCAAATTTTGGCAAAGCCGTCGCAGCTAATATTCCTAAAAGAATAATAACCATTACCAACTCTATTAAAGTAAAACCCTGTAATTTTTTCATTGTGCTCATTTTTCATCCTTTAATTAAATAATTATATTAACTTAATTTTACCATTGCCTTATTACGCTTAATAAATATCTATTTCGAGATTTTCTTAATACAACATATCGACAAGTTTAGAGATCACTTGAGATAACTCTTTAAACTTCTGACCTATTCTTAATTATTAACCCGGTTTACTCATAGCCGCCTTAGAAATATCCCACATAGGTAAAAATACCCCAAGTGCCAGAATTAAGACTAAGATGGCAATCACACTAATTAAAATGGGTTCAATGGCGGCTCCAATTCGTTTGACTTCATAATCTACTTCATCTTCATAAAATTTAGCTACATCGTCTAATAAACGATCGATTTCCCCTGTTTCTTCACCAATAGTTAACATTTGGAGCACTAAAGGATTAAACATTTTACTATTCACAGCTGCTTGTGTTAAGGATTCACCGCGTTCAATGTTCTGACGCATATTTATAATCTTTTCACTCACATAACTATTATCAGTGGCTTTAGCAATAAGTCCTATCGATTCCATTAATGGAACACCCGTTTGAATGCTTAGTGCAAATGATCTCGAAAAACGGGCTAATAAACTCCGAAAAAAAATACTACCTACAATGGGTAATTTAAGTTTCCATTTATCCCAAAAAAATCTTCCCTCAGAAGTATTTAAATACATTATCCATGAGCTAATACTCGCAATTACTATTGCTAATAAAATAAACCAATAATGAAGCATAAAATTAGAAGTAGCCATTAAAATACGGGTCGGTAGGGGTAGAGTTGCGCCAAATTGTTTAAAAAAACTAGCAAAAGCCGGAATCACTACAATATTAATAATAATAACAGCGATAACAATAACAATAAGTACCGTCATGGGG
>JAQGOH010000105.1 GCA_028293705.1 Francisellaceae bacterium
TTAGCAAAATTAAAACCGGTTTTTGATAAACCTTTTGGAAAATTAACCGCTGGGAATAGCTCACAAAAAACCGATGGGGCAGCTTTATTATTTTTGGGTTCAAAACGAATTGTCGATCAATATAAATTAAGTGTATTAGGAAAAATAAAACGGGTAAGTTGGGCAGCCTTAGATCCTTCAGTAATGGGGTTAGGACCGGTATATGCTATTTCTAAAATTTTAGAAGCTGAAAATTTAAAACTGGAAGATATTGATTATTGGGAATTAAATGAGGCTTATGCCGGTCAAGTGTTAGCCTGTTTAAAAGCCTTAGAAAGCGAAGAATTTTGTAAAAAAGAATTAAATCAAAATAAGGCTTGGGGCAAGATTAATCTTGAAAAAATAAATGTAGATGGGGGTGCGGTATCATTAGGGCATCCGGTGGGAGCCAGTGGAGCACGCGTCGTTTTACATTTGCTACATGTGCTTAAAACTCGAAAAGCTAAAAGAGGGATAGCCAGCCTATGCATTGGTGGTGGTCAAGGGGGAGCTATTTTATTGGAATCATCAATTTAGGGGAATAATATGAATGGACTTTCAGCTTATAAAAATTGGATTTTACAACGGGATGAGCATAATGTCGCAACCCTAATTTTTAATAAATTTCAGTCATCTATGAATACTTTAAGTGAAGAAGTATTAATTGAATTAGAATCGATTGTTGAATCTTTACAAGATACCCCAGCTAGAGCTCTTATTATAGGATCTGGTAAAAAAAATGGTTTAGGAGCGGGAGCTGATATTGAAGAATTTGCTCCAATTACTGAAGAAGATAAGGCCTATGCTGTGGTAAAAAAAGGCCAAGATGTGATGAATGAAATAGCCAGCCTTCCTTTTCCAACCTTGATTATTATCAAAGGGGTTTGTTTTGGGGGCGTTTTAGAACTAGCACTGAGTTGTCGATATCGAATATGTGTCGATGACCCCAGCACCCGTCTTGGATTGCCAGAAGTTAAATTAGGCATTCATCCCGGTTGGGGGGGGACTTTGCGCTTACCTGAATTAATTGCAATTTTTAAGGCAATGGATTTAATTTTATCTGGTCAAACGGTTAATGCAAAGACCGCTTATAAATTAGGTTTGGTTGATTGTGCAGTGCCTGAGCGAAATATAAAAACCGCTATTCAATATTATCTAGATAATGTACCAAAACTTAAACCGAGAACGCCTTTTTATGAACCATTATTTTCTTTTAAAATTTTTAGAAAAATCGCAGCCACTATTTTAAGGAAAAAGCTTAGCCAAATGGTACGTGAGGTTCATTATCCCTCACCTTTTAAAGTTATTGATAATTGGGAAAAATTAGGGAGTAAACTTTCAAGTGCAACGCTTGAACAAGAAGCACATTCCATTGCATCATTTGTGGTTTCAGCAAAAACCAAAATGCTTGGTCGAGTATTTTTCTTACAAGAAAAATTAAAAAAATTAAGTAAAGCTCTTGATTTTGATCTTAAACATATTCATGTCTTAGGTGCTGGAGTAATGGGCGGGGATATAGCAGCTTGGTGTGCCTTAAAGGGTTTTAAAGTAAGCTTGCAAGATCAAAATTTAGAGGCTATTTGCCGTTCCCTTCAAAGAGCAAAAGCACTTTTCATTAAACAATTAAAAGAGCCTCACTTAGTGCAAGCGGCTTTAGATAGGTTAATGCCAGATCCGAATGGGGAGGGGATAGCTCATGCTCAAATAGTTATTGAAGCGATTGTAGAAAATTTAGAAGCCAAGCAAGATGCTTTTAAATATTTAGAATCTAAAGCAAGCAGTGATGCTATTTTAGCTACTAATACATCGACAATTCCTTTAGAAAAAATCTCTCAAATAATGACTAGTCCAGCTCGCTTAATTGGAATACATTTTTTTAATCCGGTAGCTAAGATGCCTTTAGTAGAGGTCGTGAAAGAAAATGACACCAATCCTGATGTCATCAATAAAGTATTTAAGTTTATTACCCAAATTGATAAATTACCATTACCGGTTAAAAGTGCACCAGGCTTTTTAGTTAATCGCTTATTAATGCCTTATATGATGGAAAGCATTTTATTAGTAGAAGAAGGGGTGCCGCCTGAATACGTGGATGAAGCAGCCTTGGCTTTCGGAATGCCAATGGGTCCAATTGAGTTAGCGGATACCGTAGGATTAGATGTTGCCTTATTTGCAGGAAGAAATCTTAATAAAGAATCAGATTCGGTTTCAGAGAAATTATTAGCCTTAGTAGAGAAAGGACATTTGGGTAAAAAAACAGGCCGTGGTTTTTATCAATATAAAAATGGAAAAGCAATCAAATCAAAATTATCTAGTAAATATTTACCTCCTAGTGATATGACTGATAGATTGTTTTTAAGAATGATTAATGAAGCGAAAGCGTGTTTGAGAGAAAATATTGTTAGTAATAGTGATTATGTCGACGCAGGTTTAATTTTTGGATCAGGTTTTGCACCCTTTCGGGGAGGGCCTATGCAATATATTAAAAATGAAGGAATAGAAATCATTAAGCTGCGTCTTAAAGCATTGCATGAACGCTATGGGGAGCGGTTCAAATTAGATAAAAGTTGGAATCATTCAGAGTAAAAAGTTAAGCAATTTAGAAAAAAATATGTTAAGGTAGCCAAGAAGCTTTACTACAACTCAATCAGTTTATAGAAAAGGTTAAGGAATTTTTTTAGTAATTTTAAAAGGGTTAATGTTTATGGAGGTCAAGTTAGTATGAATAATTTATTCCCTCAATCCAAAATTTGGGTCAGGTTATTATCTTTAGTAGCGGTAACAGGTATTTCTCAAACGGCTTTTGCTTCTGGATTTGCTCTTAATGAGCATAATGTAAGCAATTTAGGTTTGGCCTATGCCGGGACTGCCAGCATGGCCAATGATGCTAGCACCAATTTTTATAATGCTGCAGGTCTTGTAAAATTAGGTCATCAGAATTTAGTGTTATCTTCAGTAGGTATCATTACTGATGCTAAATTTATTCCTTCTTCAGCTAATGCCACCGATGGGTCACCGATGGCTTTATCGACAGTTAAACCACGTGGCAGTGCTGTGGTTCCCGCATTCCATTATGCTCAACAATTAAATGATAAAGTAGCTTTAGGATTAACTTTAAATAGTCCTTTCGGTTTAGAAACCAAATATGCCGACACGACTGTCGCAAGATACGCAGCTACTCGTTCTGAAATCCGAACTTTAAATATTAGCCCGAGTATTGCTTTTAAAATTGATGAACATACCTCAGTAGGGGTCGGGGCTGATGCACTGCAATTAAGAGCTTGGTTAAATGCAGCAATTGGTAACGGGACCATAGCTTTGGATGGTTATCAAAATAATTATGCTAAACGTTGGGGTTATGGTTGGCATGCTGGGGTACTAAGTGAATTTCAAAATACTAAAATTGGCTTAGCCTATCGTTCTCAAATTAAAATAAAAGCTCAAGGCTCAAGACATCAAAAAAGGAATGCCTTTGCTGCTGAAACCGTTCAAAGTTTAAAATCAACTATTAAACTTCCTGATATGGCTACTTTCAGTGTCTACCAGGATTTAAATAGTGAATGGGCAATGACGGCTGATTTACAATGGACGCATTGGGCAAAATTTAAACAATTAGTTTTAAATATATCCGATGCCACTCAAACCATTACCAATGAACAATTTAAAAACGCTTATAGAGCGTCTTTAGGTGCTCTTTATAAATGGGATAATGAATGGACCTTAAAAGCAGGCTTAAGTTTAGATAAAACGCCTGTGCGGGCTCAGTATAGAACAGCAAGGTTGCCCGATAGCGATAGAATTTGGTTAGCTCTAGGGGCTCGCTATCAGGTTAACGAAGAGGTGGCACTAGATTTTGGTTATGCTCATTTATTCTTTAAGAAGGCTAGCTTAGCTGATAGAGGACCTACGGTACCTCATTACCCTATCCAGTTGAATGGGAAATATAAAACCAGCGCCAATTTAATAGGTATTCAATTGACATGGAATCTTATATAATAGAGTATTCTCGATAAAAGGTTACGGTCAAGAAAATAGGGTCTTGTACTAACTGCCCTATTATGGTAAATCTAGTGTGTCGTATAAGACACTAGGGGGCCGCTTGGCCGTGTTATAAAACTTATAGGGTAAAATTACCCTTATAACGTATGGATTTAGAACGCTATGCCACGGAAAACAGATAAACGAATCCGCCTAATTGAAGCTGCTAAGGTGTTAATTCATCAACAGGGTTTCAACTTAACCACCCTCGCTCACATCGCTCATGAAGCTGATGTACCTCTGGGTAATGTGTATTATTACTTCAAAACTAAAGAAGCTATTGGTGAAGCGGTTATTGAAAAACGCGCTCAGGAATATACTGAATATTTTAACCGTTTAAACGAAAACCCCGATCCTCGTGAACGCCTATTAGGGTTAATTCAATTTACTGCAGAAGATTTAGAATTAACTGCCCGTTATGGTTGTCCAGTTGGTGGTCTTTGCCAAGAATTGGGTAAACAAGGAGGCTCGCTTGCAGATCAGGCGGCTAAATTGTTACATGATGTATTAGAGTGGACTGAAACTCAGCTTAAAGCCTTAGGTTTAGGTGAGAAATCAGCGGATATCGCTTTGAATTTATTAAGCAGTATTCAGGGTATGCATCTTTTAACCCATACCTTTAAAGATCCAAAGCTTTCTATTCGTCAATGTAAATGGTTACAAGAATGGTTAGATAAGATTATTCCGCAAGATGCTAAATATAAAGCGCATGCTTCTGAAAACATTTCAGAAATAGCTTAATATTTAAGTAAACCCCTTAATGGAATTAAGGGGTTTTGCTTTTATGAATTACCTATTAATTAATATTACAGAGCAAAAATTATATCTAATCCATAAACCCACCAATACTATTTTAAAAACTTATTTAATTTCTTCGGGTTTATATGGGGTAGGCGAAGAAAATGGTAGTGGTAAAACCCCAAGGGGTTGGCATCAAATTAGAGCAAAAATTGGCCAAAATGCGCTTATTAATACGGTGTTTAAAGGTCGACGTCCGACAGGTGAAATTTTTTCAGAAGCGTTATTCACTCAATTTCCCAATAGAGATTGGATATTAACTCGGATCCTGTGGTTAAGTGGTTTAGAACTTGGCTATAATCGCTTAGGTAATAAAGATACAATGCGTCGTTATATTTACATTCATGGTACACCTGATCAAACCATTTTGGGCAAGCCTGGCTCAAAAGGCTGTATTAGAATGGCTAATTTGGATATAATAGAATTATTTGATATGATCCCAGCTCATATTCACGTCAATATAATCACTAGCTAAATTTTAACAATAAGTAAATTAATATGTCCTTAATTTTGAACTCTGAAAAATTAATTTTACCTAATACTCCCCCTGATAAAAAAATATGGGCTAATCTTAAAGGAAGTAGCAGCAGTTTTTTATTAAGTAAAATTGCCGGACTTAACACTAATTTAAAAGTTCTTATAGTTCAAGATATCTTAGAAGCCAATCGGCTAATGGAAGAATTAAAATTTTTTATGTCTTCTGATACCGAAATTTTACTATTTCCAGATTGGGAAACTTTACCTTACGATAGTTTCTCGCCTCATGTTGATATTATTGCAGAGCGCCTTAGAACTTTGTACCGCTTAAAAAATTTAAGCAATGTCTATTTAATTGTTCCTGTCACTACCCTGATTCATCCGGTCCCTCCTCTAGATTTTTTATTAAAAAATACTTTAATTTTAAAAAATGGGGATAAAGTCAATCTAAGTGCTTTACGATTAAGCTTAGAGCAAAGTGGATATCGCTGTGTTTCTCAGGTAATGGAGCATGGTGAATTTGCGGTGCGGGGATCTATTATAGATTTATATCCCTCTGCGAGTCATACTCCCTTTCGTATTGATTTATTCGATGAGGTTATCGATTCTATCAGAATTTTTGATGTCGATACTCAAAGAACCTCTAAACTAATTAATGCGATTGATTTACTTCCCGCTCGGGAATACCCACTTACGGATGAATCAGTTAGTTTATTTCGAAGCCAATGGCGCGAGCAATTTGAGGGAGACCCAACCTTATCCCCTCTTTACAATCAAGTCAGTGATAAACAATCATTTGCAGGTATAGAATATTACTTACCTTTATTTTTTGATAAGGCATCTTATTTATTTGATTATTTACCAAAAAATACTTTAATTATAAAGCTTGGGGATTTTGATAAAAAATTAGAAGATTTATGGAATGAAATAAATTATCGCTTTAATCAATATGGTCATGATATTACTCGACCCATTTTAAAACCTGAACAATTCTTTTTAAAAAAAGAAAAGCTTAATACTGCTATTAATCAATTTGCTTTATTGCAGCTTGAGCCAAATACTAAAGCTTCCCGTAGTAATTGTTTTAATTTTAATATTCAGAATATACCCACTCTGAATAATAATCAGCTTGAGCAAAATCCTTTAATTCTTTTGGCAAATTTTCGGCAAACTTTTAATGGGCGCATTTTGCTTTGTGCTGAATCTAACGGCCGAAAAGAAATGCTAACGCAATTATTAGCACAATTAAAAGTCTATCCTAAGGTGGTAGAAAATTGGCAGGGATTTTTGGATAGTTCAGAAGCTTTGTGCATAAGTGTGGGCTTTATTTATCAAGGGTTTATCATTGAGGATTCTTACGCAATTATTTCGGAAGCTGAAATCTTTGGTCGTAAAGCTTTACCCACTAAAAGACGTCAAGCTAAGCATCAAGATTTTGATGCTTCTATTCGAAGCATTGCTGAATTAAGCTTAAATGGCCCTGTTGTTCATTTAGATTACGGAATAGGACGGTATTTAGGCTTAAATCATATAACCGTTAATAATATAGAATCAGAATTTGTTCATTTAGAGTATGCAGGCGGTGATAAATTATATATCCCAGTATCCTCTTTACATCTTATTAGTCGTTATATGGGAGCCAATGTAGAACATGCCCCTCTCCATCGACTAGGCTCACCCGAATGGCAAAAAGCTAAGCGTAAGGCCTTTGAACAAGTAAAAGATGTAGCCGCCGAACTGCTTACTATCTATGCTCAGCGTGAAGCAAAACAAGGTTTTGCTTTTCCGGGGATTGAGGAACATTATCAAGCCTTTGCTAGCATCTTCCCTTTTGAAGAAACACCCGACCAAGAAAAAGCTATTCAAGCGGTTATTGGTGATTTGATGGCAGCAAAGCCTATGGATAGAGTGGTTTGTGGAGACGTGGGCTTTGGTAAAACAGAAGTCGCTCTTCGGGCTGCATTTTTAGTAGTTAATGCAGGCAAACAGGTGGCCGTATTGGTGCCTACTACTTTATTGGCTGAACAACATTTTACTACTTTTGTGGATAGGTTTTCTCAATTTCCAGTAAAAATTGAAGTTCTATCTCGTTTTAAAAGCACAAAAGAACAAAGTAAAATTATCGAAGCATTAAATAATGGCAAAGTCGATATTATTATTGGTACCCATAAACTATTACAAGAAAGTATTGTATTTAAAGATTTAGGCTTAGTCATTATAGATGAGGAACACCGATTTGGAGTAAGGCAAAAAGAACGATTTAAATCAATGCGCTCCCATGTTGATACCTTAGCCCTGACTGCCACACCCATTCCTAGAACTTTGAATATGGCCCTAGCTAGTATTCGTGATTTATCAATTATTGCCACCCCACCTGCTAAACGCTTATCAATAAAAACTTTTGTGAGAGAATATAATACTCATCTTATTCAAGAAGCAGTCCTACGTGAATTGCACCGAGGCGGTCAAGTTTATTATTTACATAATTCCGTTGAAACCATTCAAAGAAGAGTAGAAGAATTACAAACCATCATACCCAGTGCTAAAATAATGGTTGCTCATGGTCAAATGCGTGAACGAGAACTGGAACAGGTGATGTCTGATTTTTATCATCATCGTTTTAATGTCTTGGTCTGTACAACTATCATTGAAACCGGAATTGATATTCCTACCGCTAATACCATTATTATAGAACGAGCTGATAAATTAGGTTTAGCTCAGTTACATCAATTAAGAGGAAGGGTAGGCCGTTCTCATCATCAAGCTTACGCATTTTGTTTAACTCCTCCAGAGAAAGCTATGACACGGGATGCAGCTAAACGTCTAGAAGCTTTAGCTTCTTTGGAAAATTTAGGATCGGGCTTTACGATTGCCACTCACGATTTAGAAATAAGAGGGGCAGGGGAGTTATTGGGTGAGGAACAAAGTGGCGAAATAGAAGCCATCGGATTTAATCTTTATATGGAATTATTAGAGCAAACGGTTAAAGCCTTAAGAGAAGGTAAAACATTGAGCTTTGAAGTCTCACTTAAAAAAGGCACCGAAATTGACTTGCAAATGCCTGCCATTATTCCTGATAATTATTTACCCGATATCCCAAGTCGTCTGGTTTTATATAAACGAGTTAGTGATGCTAAAACCCTAAATGCTTTAAAAGATTTAGAAGTCGAAATGATAGACCGGTTTGGAGAGATGCCGGTGCAAACGCAAAATTTATTAAAGATTACGAGTCTAAAATTAAAAGCCACACCTTTAGGAATTACCAAAATAGAAGCAGGTGCTAAAGGGGGTAGACTTGAGTTTAGTAGTAATACCTGCGTTGATCCTAAAAACATTATTCAATTAATACAAAAAGAGCCTACTGTCTACAAATTAGAAGGGGGCGATAAAATAAAATTCAGTATGGATTTAAGTGATCGAGAAAACCGTCTTATGCAAATTGAAAAATTACTGAACTATTTAAAGGGATAATATCATTTAATGGTTAGAAAATATAAATGCTTGACCGTTAAGGCTCCAAACTAATATATTTGTGTGATTATAATTGGGAGATAAATGATGACCTGGGAAAAAGAGATAGTACAAGAGAATGATATTTTTTCAGTAATAAAATATAAGAATAATGTAATACCTAGTTATCTTCAAGAAATTAAAATCTCAAAAATTAAGGGTATCCTATATCAAGAGGTTAAAATTACTGCCCCCTTAATAAAAAAATTTCAAGATGGGTTTGACTCATTAGAAATGAATTCAAAGGTAAAAAAATTCATTCGGAATTGTTGTCATGAAGACTCAGGTAAGTACTATCTTTTTTTTGAGGCTCAGCATTATTTGGAAGAGCAATGTGAACCAGTTTTTGAATTCCTAAGATCTGTTGGAAAAATTCCATCTGACTTAATAGAAGATATAAAATCAAAGGTAGTCTTTCGTAAAAAGACTCAAAAGGAACATGACTTTGATACAATGGTAATAGAAGATATTACTATTTTTAATTTTCCTAAGCTTTTACAAATAGCCAAAGAAATTCATGAGGAAGAAATAGCAAATTCTCATATGATAGCGTCGCTAATTTCAGTAATTATTTAAAGGCATCCCTGCCAATAAATAATCTTCAAAAACGCGACGACTGATTAATATGCCGCGCTCGTCCTCGTCAACCATATGCTATTTAGCATTTATA
>JAQGOH010000139.1 GCA_028293705.1 Francisellaceae bacterium
TCTTTTTTTACAAAAGATTTACAATTGCTTGCATACTCCCTATTATTTTATTCATTTTTTTTTAATGTACTAAACTTAATTATAATTAGCCCTTAAATAATTATTAAAGCTTTATTAACCTATAAGAAAACACTAGTTAATATACTTTAAAACTTTAAATAGACTAACCAAATTTAGCTTGTATGTTTATAAATAGTATAAATTTAAAGTGATATGATATAATGGGATTTTGTTAATTGAATTTAGTCGAAAGACTTATATGTGGTATTTACTTTACTAGGAGAAGCACTCATGAAGAAACAAATTTTAAATCTTACTACCGTATTAGGTCTTGCCCTTGCTAGCAATGTTTTTGCAGCTGACAACACTACCGATACTACCACTATGCAAACAGTGAAAGATAAAACTGGACAAGTAGTTGATGCTGTAAAAGATAAAACGGGAAAAGCTGTTGATGCCGTTAAAGATGCTGCACAAGATGTTAAAGATAAAGCAGTAGAATTAGGTGATAAAGCTGCTGATAAATATCAAGATGTTAAAGATAGTACTGTAGATATGTTACAAAACAGTAAAAATAAGGCAGTTGATGTAAAAGACCAAGCTGCTGATAAAGCGGTAGATTTAAAGGATAAGGCTGCTGATAAAGCCGTTGATATGAAAGATAAAGCAGTAGATATGAAAGATAAGGCTGCTGATAAAGCCGTTGATCTTAAAAATAAAGCGGCAAATGGCATAAATAATAAAATGAATGATAACACTAATTAATTTATTTTATTTTTAGTCCAAAAAAAACCCCTTATAAAAAAGGGGTTTTTTTTGACTTATATAAAATTAAGAATCTGAAAAATTATTAGCTTCTTCCTCAGTAACTTCTTTCATACTTAACCGCACTCTTCCTTGCCGATCAATTTCAAGTACTTTTACTTTAACAATTTGTCCTTCGTGTAATTCATCATTCACATCTTCTACCCTTTTATTGGTGATTTGTGAAATATGCACGAGGCCATCTTTACCTGGAAGGAAATTAACAAAAGCACCAAATTCTGCAATTCTTACAACCTTACCTTCGTAAATTTTATTGATTTCAGCTTCAGCAGTTAACACATTAATACGTCTAATGACTTCATCACTAGCTGCTTGATCGGTTGAAGCAATTTGAACGGTACCATCATCTGTAATTTCAATTACAGTTCCGGTTTCTTCCGTTAAGGCACGGATGGTTGCGCCCCCTTTACCTATTACTTCTCGAATCTTTTCAGGATTTATTTTAAAAGTGATTATTCGAGGGGCAAAAACTGACATTTCTTGACGAGTGTTGCTGAGTGCTTCATTCATTATACCGAGTATATGAATTCGGCCTTCTTTTGCCTGAGATAAAGCGACATCCATAATATCAAAGGTTATACCTGAGATTTTAATATCCATTTGTAAGGCAGTAATCCCATTTTGGGTACCAGCTACTTTAAAGTCCATGTCACCTAAATGGTCTTCATCCCCTAAAATATCACTGACTACCGCAAAACGATCGCCTTCCTTAATCAAGCCCATTGCGATACCTGCCACAGCAGATTTCAAAGGGACGCCTGCATCCATTAATGCAAGACTTGCACCACACACAGAGGCCATGGAACTTGAACCATTGGATTCGGTAATTTCTGAAACCACACGTAGAACATAGGGGAATTCTGTCATACTGGGTAACACTGCTTGGATAGCTCTTTTAGCTAATTTACCATGTCCAATTTCTCGACGTTTTGGACTGCCCACTTGACCCACTTCACCAACGGAGTAAGGAGGGAAATTATAATGCAACATAAAATTATCTTTATGCTCACCAACTGGACTATCAATAACTTGAGCATCACGGCTGGTACCTAGGGTAACCACCACTATGGCTTGTGTTTCACCTCTTGTGAATAAAGCAGAACCATGAGCTCTAGGCAATAAACCGGTTCCAACTCTAATTGGGCGAATAGTTTTGTTGTCTCGCCCATCAATACGAGGCTTGCCCTCGAGAATTTGGTTACGAACAATATCACTTTCTATGATTTCTAATACTTTTTTAATTTCAGAATGAGTCGGAGAATCGGTTTCACCTTCTTTTAGAAAAGTTTCATAAATACTAGCATGGATATTTTTTATTTGAGTCCTGCGTTGTAATTTATCATGAATCTTATAAGAATCGACTAGTTTGTCAAAACACTGAGCTTTAATATTGGTTAATAAGTCATTAAGCGTAGCGGGCGCATTCCATTCCCATTTTTGAGTTCCAGATTCTTCTGCAAAATCTTTAATTGCTTGAATAACCGTTTGAAAAGCATTAAATCCAAATTTAACAGCACCTAACATGGTAGCTTCTGATAATTCAGAGGCTTCAGATTCAACCATTAAAACAGATGTATCAGTTCCTGCTACCACTAATTCTAATTGAGAAGTTTCCAATTGTTTTTTAGTAGGATTTAAAACATATTCGCCATTAATGAATCCAACTTTAGCAGCGCCCATAGGACCGTTAAAAGGAATTCCAGATATCGATAAAGCAGCTGAAGCCCCAATTAATGCAGGAATATCTGCATCCATTTCTGGATTAAGAGATAAAACCGTAGCAATAATTTGCACTTCATGCCTAAAATCTTCAGGGAATAAAGGACGTAATGGCCTATCAATTAGTCTTGAAATTAAAGTTTCTCGCTCGCTGGGTCGACCTTCTCTCTTAAAGAATCCACCAGGTATTTTACCTGCCGCATAAGATCGCTCCTGATAATCAACCCGAAGCGGGAAAAAATCAGGAATGGATTTCATTTCTTGTAAGCCTACAACAGTTACTAAAACGGTTGTTTCATCCATGGTGACTAAAACAGAACCAGAAGCCTGGCGGGCAATTACGCCCGTTTCTAAGGTAAGCGTATGATTGCCATATTGTAAGATTTTCTTAATTCCAAACACAAAATTGTCCTTTTAACAGTTACTGACGATTAATAATATTTTTAAATTCTTAACGACGAATACCTAAAGTTTGAATTAAAGTCGTATAACGATTTAAATTTTTTCTTTTTAGGTAATCTAAAAGCTTGCGGCGTTGATTAACCATTCGAATGAGACCACGGCGAGAATGAAAATCTTTTTTATGGACTTTTAAATGTCCTGTTAAAGAACTTATATTCGCCGATAACAAAGCCACTTGCACTTCGGTAGAACCGGTGTCAGTTGTGTGTCGTTGAAATTGTTCAACGAGATTAGCCTTAGCTTCGGTAATTAACATACTACTATTTCTCCATTTACACAAAAATAGTTAGAAAATTAAATTATTTTCTAACCCCCAAACGAAAGCCAGAATTATATCATAAAAAATTAAAATGCCATAAGTCGTTTAGCCACCAAACAACCCTCTACATCAATTTCCCCAAGCCCTAAAAATAAATGAGACTGATCATAAAGTCGGACTAAACCTGGAATGACAGCTTCGCAGGACAAGTTAATCACCTTACCTTGACGTAAAGTTTGAATTTGGCTGGATTCTAAAGTTAATAATGGATAATTTGTTAAAATAATGTCTAATGGATGTAATAATGCTTCTAATCCCATTAGACCTTGTTCAGCTTTTATTGAGTGCAAGTCCTCTAAACTTATCATTAAGTCCTGCGTATAGTGTGCAACTGATAAACGTCTAAGCTCTGTAACGGTGGCCCCACATCCTAATTGTTCCCCAATGTCATCCATTAGGCTTCTTATATAAGTTCCTTTAGAACATTTCACCTCTAAACTTAAACTGCAAGGAGTCAATTTTAATAAATTGAGTTCATAAATAATTACGTCACGGGGTTGGCGTTCTATAGTCTCTCCTAATCTTGCGTGCTCATATAAGGCTTTACCATTAATTTTTATAGCAGAAAACATAGGGGGGATTTGTTGAAGCTTTCCTCTAAATGAATTTAAAACCCTTTCAAGGTATTCATGAGAAATAGGAGGGACTTCTCTTCGTTGAATAATTTCGCCTTCCAAATCCAGAGTCGTCGTTTTAATGCCTAATTCAGCTGTGACAAGATAATGCTTAGTAGAATCGAGTAAAAAACTAGAAAATTTGGTAGCCTCGCCTAAACAGATAGGTAAAAGACCAGTCGCTAATGGATCTAGGCTGCCGGTATGACCTGCTTTTTTTGCATTTAATAAATGCTTAACTTCTTGTAAAGCCTTATTAGAACTAATCCCTTTCGGCTTATCTAATAAAATTAGACCATTAATTATTCTTTTAGGTAAAGCTTTCGGCATAAAATTAGTAATACCTTACTCTTCGTCTTCAACCAAAGGTTTACTCTCTAAATTAATAGCTTTATCAATCAAACAGGAAATTTTATGGGCTTTTAGTAAGGAATCATCATGCATGAATCTAAGTTTTGGGATCGCTCTTAATTTTATTTTTTGGGCTAATTGATGCCGTAAATAAACTGCCTTATCATTTAAGGCTTGAATAGTTACGGCGATTTTTTCTTCTTGTAATATCGAAATAAAAATTTTTGCAAACGATAAATCAGGACTAACTAAAACATTAATAATGGTTATCATGCCATACATAGAGGAATTAAATTCAAAATTAATAATTTTACCCAACTCTCGTTGGATAACATCATTAATTCGTGCTGTGCGATTAAATTGAGCAGGCATCAAGCCCCCTTATCATTATATATTTATTACTTAGATGTTTTAAGTTCTAGCCACTTCAATGGTCTCAAATACTTCTATTTGATCACCAGGCCTTACATCATTATAATTTTTGACCCCAATACCACATTCCATGCCACTACGAACATCAGAAACATCGTCTTTAAAACGGCGCAAGGATTCAAGTTCGCCCTGATAAATAACCACATTATCTCTTAATACTCGTATTGGGCGCCCTCTTTTAACAGAACCTTCTACTACCATACAGCCTGCAACCGCTCCAAATTTAGGAGAACGGAATACATCGCGTACTTCTGCTAAACCAATAATTTGTTCTTTAAATTGAGGTGCTAACATACCTGTTACAGCAGCTTTGATTCTATCCACTACTTCATAAATAATACTATAGTAATTAATTTCAATGCCTTCTTTTTCGGCAAGTCGTCGCGCACTGGCATCAGCTCGAACATTAAAACCAATAATAATAGCATTTGAAGCCATGGCTAAATTAACATCAGATTCATTAATTCCACCCACGCTACTATTAATGACTTTGACTTTTATTTCTTCAGTCGATAATGCTTCCAGTGCATCATTCAATGCTTCACTGGAACCATGAACATCGGACTTTAATAAAATAGTTAATGTTTTAGTCTCAGATTGCTGCATTCTATCGAAGAAGCCTTCTAATTTAGAGGCTTGTTGACGTGCGATTTTAAGATCTTTTTCACGAGTTTGTCTAAAGTTGGCAACTTCTCTCGCTTTTTTCTCATCAGGGACGACACTAAACTCATCACCCGCCTGAGGAACACCGGAAAGTCCAAGTACTTCCACTGGAATTGAAGGACCAGCACTGGTTAAAGATTTACCAATTTCATTGGTCAAAGCCCGGACGCGTCCATATTCTAGCCCCGCTAATATAATATCACCGGTTTTAAGTAAGCCGCTTTGAACTAATACAGAAGCCACGGGTCCCCGACCTTTATCTAAACGAGCTTCTAATACGATTCCTTTAGCAGGACCGCTAGCATGGGCTTTGAGTTCTAACATTTCAGCTTGTAATAAAATAGCTTCTAATAAACTATCAATACCGGTACCTTCTTTAGCTGAAACATGAACAAACATCGTGTCTCCTCCCCATGATTCGGGAAGTAATTCATATTGAGCTAATTCATTATAAATTTTATCTAAATCAATTGAAGGTTTATCAATTTTATTAACTGCCACGACAACAGGAACTTTGCCTGCTTTTGCATGTTTAATAGCTTCTATAGTTTGAGGCATAACCCCATCATCTGCAGCAACCACCAGTACAACAATATCAGTACATTGAACACCTCGAGCTCGCATAGCAGTAAAAGCGGCATGTCCTGGAGTATCTAAAAAAGTCACCATACCATTTGGAGTATCAACATGGTAAGCGCCAATATGTTGGGTAATCCCACCAGCCTCACCTGCTGTCACTTTTGTACGACGAATATAATCTAATAAAGAAGTTTTACCATGATCAACATGTCCCATCACCGTTACAATAGGCGCATGTTGTACCATTTCACCGCTATAATCGATATTAATAGATTCTTCAACAGAAATATCTTTAGTTAATTTTGGAGTATGGCCCATTTCCTCAGTTATAAGTGCTGCGGTAGCTTGATCAATAGGCTGATTAATAGTAGCCATAACCCCCATTTTCATCATAGATTTGATAACTTCGGCGGCTTTAATGGACATTTTCTGGGCTAAATCAGCAACCGTAATTGTTTCTGGTATTAAAACTTCTTTCACTACTAATCCTACTGGTTTCTCAAAACCATGTCGTTTGAGAGAGTCACTCCCCGATTTTTTATTTTGTTTTTTAATCGTGGAATAATCTAATTTAATTTTAGGTTTTGGCTTTTTATAAGGCGTAATAATTTTTTCAACTACATCAGCAGGATCAACTACTTCTTCGTCTTCTTCAACATCTGCTTCTAAAATAGCTTGAACTAATTGACCTTTGACTTTTTTCCAGTCCTGAACTTCATTTTTAGCAGGGTGCTTGCCTTTAGTTTTCCCTTTATTCTTATTAGCAGCCCCTTCTTCCTCATCAATTGCTTTTGAGCTTCTACCTTTAGACTTTAAATCTTTATCTTTAGAAGATTTCGCTGAAGGCTTATCCGCTTCTGCGGTAACCGTTTCTTTAATAGGGGTGCTTACCTTAGCAGTTTTAGATTCTACCTCAGAAACTAGAGCCTCTTCTTCTAATGCTTCAATGGGATGCTTAGGCTCAATCGCTTGGGGAGTCACCTTAGGCGCTATTTCAGCTACCATTTTTGGCTCTGCAATAAGCTCCGGATTATTAATAACAGGTGGCTCTTCTACATTTACAATAGGTTCAGAAGGCTCTTCAGTTTTATTTAAATCATCTTTTACAAAGACGCGTTGTCGTTTTCTGACAACACTGACAGTCGTTTTTTTACCAGAAGAACTAGTCACTTTAATTTCACTGACACTTTTTCGCTTTAAAGTAATTTTCTTAGGAGCTGTCAAATTTTCTTGCCCTTCTCCAGATTCTTTTTTAAGATAAGCCAATAAATCTTGCTTTTGCTGATCACTCACTTGAGCTTTAGGATCAGAAATATCTACCCCTGCCTTTTGAAGTTGTTGCATCAATTTTTCAAGAGGAACGCCTATAGATTTAGCTAATTGTGCGACAGTCGTACCCGTCATGGATGTACCTCCAACATTTTATTTCTCGTCAACAAACCAATGTGCTCGGGCTTTCATAATCAAATCAGCAGCTTCTTTATCATTCAAATTAGTGATTTCGGTTAAATCTACTACTGCTTGTTCGGCTAAATCATCCCTGGTAAAAATTTTATTTTTAGCCAATGTTTTAGCTAGAGTGTCATTCATCCCCTCTAAGCTTAACAAGTCAGCTTGTGTACTTTGATTATCTTGCTGTTCTTCATCGGCTAAGGCTTGCAGCACTAATGCATCTTTAGCACGCGTTCTTAATTCAGTTACCGTCTCTTCATCAAAGCCTTCAATACTCATTAACTCTTCTAATGGCACATAGGCAACTTCTTCCAGACTTGTAAATCCTTCTTCAATTAATACATCTGCAACTTCTTCATCAATATCTAAACTTTGCATAAATATATCCCGCAGCCTATCTTGTTCTTTTTGGCTTTGTTCTTTTGCTTGGGAGTCTGAAATTACATTTAATTCCCAACCCGTTAATTCACTCGCTAAACGGACATTTTGTCCATTACGCCCAATCGCTTGAGAAAGATGTTCTTCTGCTACCCCAATTTCCATGACATGGGTATCTTCATCGACCACAATTGAACGGATTTCTGCAGGAGCCATTGCATTCATAACCAATTGGGCAGGATTATCATCCCATAAAATAATATCAACCCGTTCTCCGCCAAGCTCATTTGACACCGCTTGGACTCGAGCGCCTCGCATGCCTACACAAGCGCCTACGGGATCAATACGACCATCATTGGTTTTAACAGCAATTTTGGCTCTAACTCCAGGTTCCCTGGCAGCTGCTTTAATTTCTATAATGCCTTCGCCCACCTCTGGCACTTCTAATTTAAAAAGTTCAATTAGCATTTCTTTGGCAGTACGACTTAAAAATAGCTGGGGCCCACGGGACTCAGCGGATACTTCTTCTAGATAAGCCCGAATTCTATCGCCTGGACGCACAGACTCTCGAGGTAACATATCTTCTTTTTTTAATAAAGCTTCCGCATTATTGCCTAAATCAACGTATACATTATTGATATTTATTCTTTTAACAATACCCGTGACTAATTGCCCTTTTTTTGACAAAAACTCTTTAGCAAGAACTGCCCTAACGGCATCATTAATTTTTTGAATAAACATTTGTTTACCCGATTGGCTTGCAATCCGGCTAAATTCAAAAGATTTAAGAGGTTCTTCAATAAATTCATGAAGATTAATACTAGGATTTTTAAGTCTAGCTTGGCTTAATGTAACTTGCCGCGTAGGAAACTCTATTGACTCTCCCTCTTCAGGATCAGCAATAACCTCCCACAAACGATAGGTATCAAAATCCCCCGTTTCTCGGTCTATGGCTACTCTAGCTTCGATGTCTTCTTCGTGAAGCTTCTTAGTTGCCTGACCTAAAGCTGATTCAATAGCCTGAAAAATGACCTCTAAATCAACTCCCTTCGCATTAGAAAGAGAGCGAACCCAGGTCAATAAAGCATTGTCTTTATTACTCATATTAACTACCACCCTAGTCTTGGCCTAAAACTTAGGCACAAGGCGTGCTTCACGAATATTATCCAAAGAAAGTACCACCTTCTCATCCCCTACTGCAATGCATATCTCATTTTCCAAGACACTATCTAGTATCCCTTTAAAATGTTTATGGCCATTCAGGGAAGCTTTTACATTAACGGATATTTCTTTTCCTAGTTGTTGAACATAATGCTCTTTACTTAGTAAAAGTCTATCAAGGCCAGGAGAAGAGACTTCCAAAATATACTCTCCCTTGATGCCATCCTCTACATCTAAAAAAAGACTTATATGGCGACTCACCGCTTGGCAATCATCCACATTTACTCCACCGTCTTTACCCAGAAAAATTCTTAAGATAGACCTTTTTTGAGGAATATATTCCAGGCCTTCAAAAGTAAACCCAAGTCCTTGGATAATCGGTGAAATCATCTTTTCTAAACGTAAATCTCGCACCATTAATGTAAATCCAAGCCTAATCTCTTTAAATAAAAAATGGGCGTATTCGCCCACTGCGCACATATACAATAAAAAGCCCCGCTTTTAACGGGGCTTTTAAGTTATTCTGGTAGCGGGGGCAGGATTTGAACCTACGACCTTCGGGTTATGAGCCCGACGAGCTGCCAGACTGCTCCACCCCGCGTCAAGTGTAGATATCATACTGAGTCTAAGTGAAAATTGCAAGTATTCCAGAATCAGGGTCTGGAAATAGAAGTGGGTATTGAGGTTGGCGCCTTAGTATCTGAGCGAATTATAGAAGATTCTGTAAGCTGTGCTTGCTCTAAACAATTAGTTACCTGAATAATAGATTGATTTGTTATATACCTTCTAAGCTCATTTGAACCCATGGCATCACGACGGGGGGTATTTATTAGTGGTACTGGTGTAGCATTAGTTTGAGAAGGATTATTTAAATTTTGAAGAGAATCATTATCTAATGGGCACATACACACACCTTTTTAATAACTTAAGCCTTATTTTTAATAAGCTCCTAACCTTATAATAGATTTAATTTTTATGCAATATTAACTCAAGGTCTTAGTACTTGAGCTGCATAGTCTGCCACTAAGTTACAAAGCACTTTAGGAATAAATGAAGCATTTTCCAAAGAGAGGCTCTGTAATATATTATTAACTTTTATTTTATCTAAATCACGTAATTCTTTCAAAAATTTATAGGCATTTACATCATAGGCACTCCTTAGATAAGATGGGGTATAGCTATCAAAATCACTTTTAGATGCTCCCTCGCTAACTATCGAGATTCTTTCAATACTAGGGTGCATCTCGACAGTCTGCCAAAATATTTTATTTATCTTTGATAAATTCACATATTTTTCGCTTTGCTTGTCAAATCCTTCAATAGTTTTTATTTTGTCATTAAAATTTAATGCCTCTATAATTTTACAAAAAGAATCCGATTTAAAACCAGGTGGTAATATTAAATATTTCAAATGTTTATTTTTTTTGAGCATATCCACAACCCCCTGGGTTAATTGAGGCTCTAAATACGATTGAGATATTCCAAAACCTTGATTTTTAAGCGATAAGTAATTGAGTGATTTATTTATACTCACACCTTCAAATATACATTTTATAATAGATTCAGAAAGGGGTGAATAAATGCCCAAACATTCCAAAGTGCAATCCTCATCCTTTAGGCTAGCAATTAATGCTTCCATCCCTTCCAAAAGCGTATCCGTTATCGTAAATTTTAAACCAATAGACCTTACCATGGTTTTTTTAAGAACCTGAGTAGATAACATTTTTAAAATAGGATTATTAAAATTATATTCATTAAACAAGGTTTGGAAAGTAACTTCTTCTATTACCAAATATTCAATATGGGTTTTTTTGAAAATTTTATTAAAAATTGAACTTAATGAATGAAGCACATCCTCTGATCCAGAGCCGAAGGAAATATCCATTGTTTTAAAAAAAAGGTACTTAATTTCAGGATTAAAAGTTATAGCCTCTATAAACATTTTTAACTCTTCAATTTTCAAACTATTACTTTCAATAACAAAACATTTAAGAGAATCCCAGTGTTTTATTAAATATACAATATCATCAACACTAATAAAACCATCTACAAAATCAATAAAGGTATTCATTTGGTTTTTAAAACGCTTCACTTCAGTTAAATTAGATTCATTGATTTCTCGTATTGGTCTATCGCCCAAGTGTGATAGCTTCTTATATAAACAAAGGGTGTTTATATGAGGATTCTTCCTTAAAAGTTCTATTAAATTTTTTAAATTTTGTTGATGAATAAACCTTTGCTTTTGAGTTAACAAACCAGAACTTGATGAACATTGGCGATCGATTTTGAATCTTAAACCAAAATCAGAGTTTTCGCGGTTCATATAAGAGGATGAAAATACATAAAGCATCAGAATATCCTTATTCGATTTAGTATTAATTGAATGGATATTTTACCATACAATTTTTCGCCGTGTTATTTTCTTTCAAATGGGTCAATAGGGACACCCTTTTCTATTTAAAATAGATTAAAAAAGCTAATAAAGTATCCTAATTTGGCTAGTGAATTTACTGGTCAGAGGGATATAAGACCTACAAAAACATTCTTCAATAAATCACTTTAAATAATATGATTATTTTTTATCATTGCGTATAAAATTCAAAACGGTTTCTCCCTTTTTGCTTAGCTTTATACATGGCTATATCTGCTTGCTTTAACAAGGTTTCAGCGGTCTCATCACCTCCATTATAGAAAGTAACCCCTATACTGGTGGTCACATAATAAGGTTCTTTATTTAAGGTAAAAGGCAAAGACATACTTTGTAAAATCTTATCAATAATTATATTCAAATTTTCTTTATTATCATCAACCCCTTCAAATAGAATAATAAATTCATCCCCCGCTAAACGAGCCACCATATCTATACTGCGAACATTTTGACTTAAACGGTTTGAAAATTGTTTTAATAAAGAATCTCCCTCATCATGACCTAATTTATCATTTATACTTTTAAAATAATCGACATCTAAAAACATAAGAGCCATATTTTTTTTATTTACCTTAGCTCTTTCTATAGCTTCTGATAAAACATGTATACAAGTAGCCCGATTAGGCAACCCGGTTAATAAATCATGCTGAGCTTGAAATTGTAGGGCTCGTTCAATTTTTTTACGGTTTGTAATATCATGAATAATTTGTACTCCACCGATAATTTTACCTTCTGCATTTACTATAGGACCAATAGATAAATTTACTTCAATGGAGTTACCTTGCTTATCATATCTAATTGTATCAATATGTTGTCCCATTTCTTTTTCAAGTTGTATGTCAAAAATAGGATCATTAATACCAATGGTAAAATTAGGCAAGGGCTTGTTAATAACCTCTTCTGCCTTCCATTTGAACATGGTTTCTGCAGCTCGGTTCCATACCTCAATAATTCCATCTGCATTGTACATAACAATGGCCGCTGGAGATGCTTCGATAAGTGCCTTTAAAGAAGAAGTAGTAGATTGCAATTTTTGGTTAGCCTTGATCAATTCAATTTGATTAAGTTCATCTTCAGCAATTTGAGCTAACTCATGTAAAAGTTCTATTTCTAAAGGTTTTAAATTTCTTTCTTTTGTATCCAAGATACAAAAGGCGCCGAGTTTACTGCCAGAAGAAGATTTTAGTGGAACGCCAGCATAAAACTGAATGTTTGTTGGACCTGTAACTTGCGGGTTATTAGCAAAACGCGGATCTTCTTTTGCATTCGGAATTAACATTAGACCTCTTTCGAAACCTAATTATCAATTTCAAAATTACAAATTCCTGCAATTAAATTGAATCTAAGTCCAAAACGTTTTCTGCGATTTCGGTAACGGTCGGCAATAATTTTATATCGTTTC
>JAQGOH010000064.1 GCA_028293705.1 Francisellaceae bacterium
ATGTTAGATTTAAAATTTTGAATATGATAAACAATGATTTGCAAGCTAATCAGATAATGAGAATAAATCAAGAAATAAATTATATTAGTAATTTAGTAGATGAAGATCTTATTCAGTCTATTGAGGAACTATTTTTTAAATATATTTTAGAAAAAGATTCTATTAAATTAGACCGTAACCCATTTGCATATTCTTTAGAAATTGTAATTCCCGAGTGTTCCATTGCCAGGAAAGATAAGCTTGAAAAAATTTGTAAGCAATTTAAAAAAGATTATATTAGGCGTATTAATAAAGAAATAACGGATGCATTTAATTTATATGAAATAAAATGTAAAATAAAAGAAATTATTGAATGTAATTATGTTTTATCAAGCAAAAACAATCCTTTAAGATTTTTTGCAAAAGTATCGAGCAATTTGAATTTTAATGTGAATGATTTGGTAGAAAAACGACAGGAACTGGAAACTTGTTTTATAAATAAAGTTGCATTAATTGAAAAATTATTGCGAAAATCTATACAGGTTTATTGTTTTGAGAGTATGAATAAAAACATAGACGAACTTTATAGGGAAATAACAGATAAAATCGGTTTAATAGTTAATAAAGGTTGTGGAAATAACACTCTAATTTTAAATATTAGCTATTATCCTTTTCTGCAAGAAAATCAAAGGTTTAAATTTACCTATAAACAAAAAACAATAGTATCTGAACCCTTTTTTAAAATAAATGATTCAGATACCCAGTTTTCTCCGCCTTTGTTAATAAGGGCACGCTCAGCGCCTATCGATATTCCACATTCCAATAAAATCCCAAGAAGAAAATTTAACCATAAAAATTTTTATACCAATTAACAAAATGGGTTAAGCCTTCTGAAATATTAGTTTTAGGAATAAAGCCTAGATCTCTGGTGGTTTCAGATATATCGGCAATAGTTTCTTTTACGTCACCCGGTTGCATATCTTCTAGACGTAAAATAGCTTTTTTACCAATAATTTTTTCTAAAGTTTTTATGAAATCTAAAAGTGATTCTGATTGATCATTGCCTAAATTATATAACCTATGAGGTACAAAACATGAATTGAGCTCTTTAATTTTAAAGGGAGGTTTATTAAGGCAGGCTATTATACCCCCAATTATGTCCTCAATATAACTGAAATTACGTCTCATATGGCCTTGATTAAAAACTGGTAATTCTTGACCATCTAAAATAGCTTTTGTAAATATAAATGCAGACATATCAGGACGTCCCCAGGGACCATAGACTGTAAAAAAACGAAGGCCCGTTGCTGGTATTTTATAAAGATGAGAATAAGTATAACTCATTAATTCATTTGCTCGTTTAGTTGCCGCATATAATGACATCGGTGTATCAACCGGATCTTTTATTGAAAAGGGAAGTTTAGTATTAGCACCGTAAACAGAGGATGAACTAGCGTAAACTAACTGCTCAAATTGATTTGGAATTAGTTGACGGCATAACTCAAGAATATTTAAATGGCCTTCTATATTAGAATGAGTATAAGTATGAGGGTGGCTCAGGGAATAGCGTACGCCTGCTTGAGCTGCTAAATGGATGATATGAGTTATATGAGGATGTAAAATCTTTAAATTTAAAATTGCTTTTGTTTCAGCAATATCTAATTTATAAAATATAAAATTGCTATAAATTTTTAAATTGTTCAGCCTGGCTTGTTTTAAACCTATATCATAATATTCATTTATATTATCAATTCCAATTACCCTTACTTTACTTTTAAGTAAGGTAACTGCTAAATGATAACCAATAAAACCTGCGACTCCAGTTATAAGTATGGTCATTTATATACTCAATAGTGATAGTATTAACATTATAGATAGTTGGATGTGTAAATTTAATTATATCATTCTTAATAAACAGTAAATAAATTTTTTTAAATAACGATAAACATATTAACATGAAAAAATGATTCATAAAGGGGCCTTGTATATTTATGTGTGGATTAGTCGGTTTTTGGGACTTTAATAATCGTTATACCAAGTCAGAGCTTTCAATAATAATTACAAAAATGACCGAACAACTTATCAAAAGAGGCCCAGATTCACAGGGAATATGGGTTGATGAAAATTTAGGAATAGCCCTAGGCCATCAACGGCTATCAATTAGAGATATTTCGGTAGCCGGCAATCAACCTATGATGTCAAAAAGTGGACGTTCGATAATTATTTACAATGGAGAGATTTATAATAATACCGAACTTTCACAGGAATTAAAAAATAAATTGGGCCAACTAAAAGGACATTCAGATACGGAAATTTTGGTTGAAGCCTGTGAAATTTGGGGTGTTGAATATACCTGTAAACGGTTGAACGGAATGTTCGCATTTGCTTTTATTGATTTGATTAATAAAAAAATTTATTTAGCCCGTGATCAAGTGGGAATAAAACCATTATATTGGGGTTTACAACAAAATATTTTATATTTTAGTTCTACACTCACTCCATTGAAAGCTCATCCAAAATGGGAAGGCAGGATAAATAAAAAAGCATTAAATCATTATTTTGAATTAAACTATTTTCCAGCCCCTTTTTCAATCTATCAAGATATTAGAAAAATTTTACCAGGGGAAATTGTTATAATTGATTCTAAAAAAAGCATTAAAGAAATAATTTTTTGGGATCTTAAAACTAATATTGAAAAAACGCGAGAAGAAATTATCATTAAATCTGAGGCAGAATGGATTAATGAAAGTGATAATGTATTGAAAGAAGCTGTAAAAAACCAAATGATTTCTGATGTTCCTTTAGGTTCATTTTTATCTGGGGGCATAGATAGTTCATTAGTAACCGCTTTGATGCAACAACAAAGTAATAAGCCTATTAAATCATTTTGTATTGGATTTAAAGATAAAGAATTTAATGAAGCAAATTGGGCAAAGCAAGTGGCAAATCATTTAAAGACAGACCACCATGAATACTATCTTTCTTCGAGTGACATTATAAAGGTTATTCCTGAAATAGCAAAATGTTATGATGAACCTTTCGCCGATTATTCGCAAATTCCAACTTATATGGTTTCTAAAATAGCAAGAGAACAGGTAAAAGTAATTTTATCAGGAGATGGGGGAGATGAATTATTTGCGGGATACAATCGCTATTGTACCGGTTCAAAAATTTGGGAATATGCGAAATTTCTTCCATTACCATTAAGAAAAGCCATTAAAAATTTGATACATACATTGTCTCCCGGTCAATGGGATAAATTAAATGCTTTTTTACCTCTTAATGCCAAAACTAACCAATTAGGTGACAAAATATATAAAATATCCAAAATTATAGAATCCGAAAGTGATTATAAAATGTACCAAAGCCTTGTGAAGGTAGGTTCGAATTCATCTATTATATTAAATGAATTTAACAATGAAAATTTTGACGTTCCACCAATTTTAAATCCTCAGACAAGTGGATTACAAAAATATGAAAAAATGCAATACTACGATATAAAAGGCTATCTTCCAGATGATATTTTGACCAAAGTCGATAGAGCGAGCATGGCCAATAGTTTGGAAGTAAGAGTACCTTTATTAGACATGTCACTAGTAAATTTTTCATGGAATTTACCCCTTGAATATAAGGTAAGAAATTCGCAGGGTAAATGGATCCTTAAAGAAGTGCTTAAACGTTATTTGCCTCATCATTTAGTTGATAGGCCAAAAATGGGTTTTACGATGCCTTTAGATAAATGGCTGAAAGTCTCTCCTTTAAAAGAATGGGCTGAACATTTAATTTCTGAACCACGGTTAAAAAGTGAAGGATTATTGGATTCTCACCTCATTCGTAACATCTGGAATGAACATTTAAACGGGGGAAAAAATTGGCATCATTTATTATGGGGTATACTAATGTTTCAATCTTGGATAGATTATTCCAAGCGAAATTGACAAAATAAGTCATTGAAATTACTTCCAGTCTTTCCCCTTTTCTTTATTGACTTTAACAGCTCCTTTTTTTATCATGGACAATGATTAATCATTTTCTTTTATTGCTTTCATTTTTATAAAAAATTTAATAATATTGTTTTTTTACTAGGAATGTACAAATCTTAGAAAGTATAATTGTATACTTTAATTCATTTAAAGATCCTTAAAAAATTATATTGGTTTAATTTATGAAGCTAAAAATTGTTGTTGTTGGCACCGGGTATTGGGGAAAAAATCTTGTAAGAAATTTTTCACAGTTAGGTGTTTTAATTGGCGTTTGTGATGAAAATTTATCCATTTCTAAACCCATATCAGAAGAATATAATGTACCAATCTTGTCTTGGACAGAAGTCTTAAATGATAGAACTATAGATGGTGTCGTTATTGCAGTTCCTGCAGCTTATCATGCGCGCTTAGCTTTAGAAGCTATTGAAGCAGGCAAGCATGTTTTTATTGAAAAACCTTTAGCACTTAATATTGAAGATGCAGAAAAAATTTGTGATTTGGCTGAGCGTTGCCATCGTATTGTAATGGTTGGTCACCTCCTTCAATATCATCCTGCTTATATAAAATTAAAAGAAATGGTGCATGAAGAGAAACTCGGAAAGCTTCAATACATTTACTCTACTCGCTTAAACCTAGGTAAAATTCGCCAAGAAGAAGATATTCTTTGGAGTTTCGCTCCTCATGATATTTCTATGATTATTGGTTTAGCAGGATCAGAACCTTCAAAAGTACTGGCGGTTGGGGGGTATCATCTTAATAAATGTATTGCTGATACTACTACTACTCATCTTATTTTTAATACAGGTATGCAAGCTCACATTTTTGTTTCATGGCTCCATCCTATTAAAGAGCAAAAATTAGTAGTAGTTGGTGATAAAGGGATGGCAGTGTTCGATGATGGTGAAGGATGGGAGGCTAAACTTAAATATTATCCTCATCAAATTACCTGGCAATCAGGGGTCCCTATTCCAGAAAAGGCTAAATCAGAATTAATTCAATTAGAAGCCCAAGAACCGCTTTCACTGGAATGTAAACATTTTATAGAGTGCATCATAAATAATACCAAGCCTACAACTGATGGGTATGAAGGCCTCAGGGTGTTAAAAGTTTTACAAAAAGCTTCTTTTGCGCTTAACGAAAATAATTTTCCCAATTCAAACCTTATCTCTGTTAAAAATAAAAGGTTAAGAGAAAAAGATTCCAGTACTTGTTTTATACATGAAAGTGCATACGTAGATGAAGGCGTAGAAATTTTAGAAGGTTCAAAAATTTGGCATTATAGTCATATTTTAAAAGGCAGTAAAATTGGAAAAAATTGTAACATAGGTCAAAATGTAATGATTGGCCCTGACGTTAAGATCGGTAATAATTGCAAAATTCAAAATAATGTAAGTTTATACAAAGGCATTATATTAGAAGAAGGGGTTTTTTGCGGGCCATCTTGTGTTTTTACAAATGTTAAAAATCCTCGAGCTGAAATCAATCGACAAGGAGAATTTGATAAAACGCATGTAGAGAAAGGGGTTACAATTGGAGCCAATGCTACTATCGTGTGTGGAATTAAATTAGGTGCCTATAGTTTTATTGGAGCTGGCGCAGTAGTTACTAAGAATGTTAATCCTCATGCCTTAATGGTTGGTAATCCTGCCCGGCAAATTGGATGGGTAAGTCATTCTGGCGAAAAACTTGATAAAGATTTTATCTGTAAACGAGAAGGGCGTAGGTATAAATTAAATGATCTTAATTTACTAGAAGAAATATAAAATTTTTTCAACCGATAATAGGTATTCTTATGAATAATATAGATTTTATAGATTTGCGTTCACAATATAAAAAAATTCAAAATGAAATTGATGAAGCTATTTCTCGAACGCTTTCTCATGGGCATTATATAATGGGGCCTGAAGTTACTGAGCTTGAAAAAAAATTGGCCAAATTTTGTGGTGCTAAGCATGCTATCACCTGTTCAAATGGAACAGACGCTTTAGCATTAGGGTTACGTGCGAAAAATGTGTCTGTCAACCATGCTATTTTTGTTCCTAGCTTTACCTTTGCCGCTACTGCTGAAGTAGTAGGGTGGATGGGGGCTACGCCCATTTTTATTGATGTACTGCCTAATACCTTTAATGTAGATCCTGAAAGTCTCAAATTAGGAATATCTACTGCAAAAAAATTGGGGCTTATCCCATATGGAGTTATCGCTGTCGACCTTTTTGGCCAACCCGCTGATTATGCTAGCATTAGAGAAATTACTAATGCTGAAAATTTATGGTTGATGGCTGATGGTGCTCAAAGTTTTGGAGCAGATTATCAAAATTGTAAAGTAGGTTGTTTAGGAGATATGACAACTACCAGTTTTTTTCCTGCTAAACCTTTGGGTTGTTATGGAGATGGGGGCGCTTTTTTTACTAATGATGATGAACTCGCTTTAATAGTAAAAAGCTTAAGAGTTCATGGGAAAGGGCAAGATAAGTACGATAATATTCGCATAGGAATGAATGCTAGATTAGATACTATCCAGGCAGCTATTCTTATAGAAAAACTAAAAATATTCCCAGAAGAAATTAATGCGAGAAATATTGTTGCTCAATTTTATAAAGAAAATTTGCATAGTGATTGTATACAGCCCTTACTTTTAGAAAATGTAACTTCTACATGGGCTCAGTATACCGTTCAATTACCTAAAAAAGTTGATAGAGATTCTGTAATAAATAAATTAAAGGAATTTGGTATACCTACAAATATTTATTATGTAAAACCTTTGCATTTGCAAACTGCTTATCAAAATTACCCGATTGCTGGCCAAAAGAATTTAATAAATTCAGAGATATTAGCTTCTCGAGTATTAAGTCTGCCTATGAGTCCTTATTTGAGTCAGGAAAAATTAGAGTATATTGTTGAAAAATTTAATACAATTTTTTAAAATCGTTATTTATTATAATTGTATAATAGACTGTTAGAATGATCTATGTTTGGCATAATTAGCTAAAGAAATAGCCCCCTCTGTAAATTTATTAAAAGGCATATAATCTAATGCTTCTAATGCTTTTTCGGTATGATAATTTACTAAATGAAAAGCATGGTCAAGTGCATTATTTTTAAAAATTAATTCTTGAATAATTTTAAATTTATTTACATTAGATGATTCCAAAATATCAATAATTTTTCTTTTTTCAAAGCTGCCAACCGTTTTTAATAAATAAATCAAAGGTAAAGTTATTTTTCCTTCATTTAAATCATGGCCATGAGGTTTACCCAGTAATTCATTTGAACCTTCATAATCCAGGATGTCATCTATTAATTGGAAAGACATACCTAAATGAAAACCAAAATTTTTAAGGGGAATAAATAAATTTTTTTGTTGAGTAAGCACAGCTCCCATTACACTAGCAGCCGAGAATAATGAAGCAGTTTTACAACTAATAATTTTTAAGTATGCATCTTCGGTTATTTGAATATTTTTATGATTCATAAGTTGAAGAATTTCTCCTTCTGCAATTACATTGCTAGTTTTGGCAAAAATATTCATTATTTCATTGTTTTCAAGTTTTACTAATAGTTCAAAAATACGCGAGTATAAGTAATCACCCACTAATATTGCATGTGAATTTCCCCATTTGACATTAGCCGTGTTTTTTCCACGCCTTAAGTTGGAATTGTCAATTACATCATCATGTAATAAGGAAGCAGTATGAAGAAATTCGATAATCGCAGCGAGCTGAGTATGATCTGAGCCTTCATACCCACAAGCTTTGGCGCAAAGTAATAAAACTAAAGGTCTCAAACGTTTTCCGCCTGATTGAATAACATGGTGAATGATGTCATTTATCAAAATAACTTCAGAATTTAAATAACTGTATATAAGTTTATCCACAGTCTTGAATTCATCTCGGACTAAATTTTTAATATCTGTTATCAACATAGAAAATACTATTCGCAAATAAAAATATAAATGGGTAAAAAGAATCTTTTTAATAATGTTCTTGCAAGTATCCTAGAATAAATATTAAGTACATATCTTATCACAAATTCAATAATTATAAGTGGCCTTGTTGCATAAAACATTTAATCTACCATTTTTGAATTCGCTAATCCTAAGCTTGAAAACTTATTTAAAAT
>JAQGOH010000087.1 GCA_028293705.1 Francisellaceae bacterium
GCTTGTATTTATTTATTAGAAAATCCAAAAGCGACGGTAAAAGAATTATGTAAAATAATAAAGGCTCCTGATTATCCCTCAATGGCTGAAATTATTACCCCTAAGTCTGATATTTTAAAAATGTATGAGACTGGAATAGGTAGTTTGAGGATGAGAGCAACTTTTATAGAAGAAGATGGAGAAATTATAATAAACGCCCTTCCTCATTTAGTTTCAGGTTCAAAAGTTTTAGAGCAGATAGCACAATTAATGCAAGCTAAAAAATTACCTCTGGTTTCGGATTTAAGAGATGAGTCGAGTCATGAAAATCCAATTCGCTTAGTGATTGTACCTCGCTCTAATCGGGTGGATGTCAGCATTATTATGAACCATTTATTTGCTACCACTGACTTAGAACGTAGTTACCGGGTTAATATGAATGTAGTGGGACTAGATGGTAAGCCAAAAGTAAAAAATCTTATTGAATTACTAAGCGAATGGCTTGCTTATCGTCACCAAACCATTAAAGCCCGTTTAAGCCATCGCTTAGAAAAAGTGCTAAACCGATTACATTTGTTAGATGGATTTTTAATTGCTTATTTAAATTTAGATAAAGTGATTAAAATTATTAGAGAAGAAGACAATCCCAAAACTTCTTTAATGGAAGAATTTGCTTTAAGTGAAATACAAGCGGAAGCTATTTTAGAAATTAAATTACGCCAGTTAGCTAAACTGGAAGAAGTACGGATCAGGGCAGAACAAAAAGAATTAAGCCAAGAAAAGGATCAATTAGAAAAAATGCTAAGTTCAGATCAAAAGCTTAGAGCTTTGATGAAAAATGAATTAATAGCAGACGCAAATAATTTTGGAGATAAGCGTTGTTCAAAATTGGTAGAACGAGCCCAAGCACAAATTAGTACTGAAATTGAAAAAATTCCAAGTGAGTTGATGACCGTAGTATTATCCAATAAAGGTTGGATTAGGGCGGGCAAAGGACATGAGGTTGATCCCTTAAGTTTAAGTTATAAAGCAGGGGATGAATTTAAATTTGCACTTAAAACCAAAAGTGATGAACCCATGGTTGTTATTGACTCCTTTGGTAAAGCTTATAGTATTTTACCCCATACTTTACCCTCTGCTCGAGGTCAAGGTGAGCCCTTAACTAGTCGAATCAATCCAGAAGCCGGCGCTAGTTTTTCGGGTTTAATAACTGGAAATCCTTCAGATAAATTTTTGTTATTATCTTCAAATGGATTTGGGTTTATAATTGATTTTGAGTCAATGCTTGGTAAAAATCGCAATGGTAAAACTACTATTAAGGTTTCTGAAAATAGCCAGTTACTTGAGCCTCTTAAAGTTAATCATTTTAATGAAGATTTATTAGTTGTTTTAACAAGTGATTGTTGGTTACTCATTTTTCCTGTCAATGAAATTGCCCAAATGACGAAGGGTAAGGGTAATAAAATTATTACCCTTAGTAAAAATCATAAAATAGCATCCGCCCTCATTATCTATAAAAAACAAATGATTAATGTGGTTAGTGGGAAACGAAAAATTAAGTTAACGATGGCAGAGCTTAAACATTATAAAGATGAAATGGCATCTCGTGGTCACAAATTGCCCAAGGAAATTACAAAAGCTGAGAAACTCGAAATAGTAGAATAAAATTATGGCGAGTTAATCGACCGTAGAAATTTAGTGATGAATTATCATTTTAACAAAAGCAGGATAATAATCCATCAGCGTCCATAGGCTGGTTAAAGCTAAGAATGCTAGCCCATAACCTATACAACTATATTGAAAATCACGTATTAATTTTTGTTTGGGCATTTGAGAGATAATAAAAGGTTTATTTTTAGGAAGTCCCTCATTAGTCAGTATATTGATAGGTTTGGTATTAATATCATTAGAAGAATATTTATTTTTAATTTCAGCTTCAGCGGTTTTTATTGCGACTTCCCATTCTTCTGCACTAATTATACCATCTTTATTGGTATCAAAACGCTCTAAAGCATTTTTATAATCGGCTTTCCAGTTAACTAAAAGGTTATTCACGTCAGTTTTTTGTTGGTCACCCTTGGTAAATTGGGGATATATTGTATGAAACATACCCATAGCATTTATAGGAATATTTGAATAAATCAGTTCTTCAATAAACATATAATTCATATTTTTCAAAGTGCGTTTTGTTTGCATATTATCAGGATTTTTATCTTCTGCGTACCAAATGGTTTTTTTTTGAGAAATAATTTTAGCATTTTCTGGATGAATCAGGCACAAATCGGTTTCATCTTTTATCCAAAAGGGCTCCTGGCTTGCTCCTTCTTCAACTACCCAGAAGGGTATAACAGCTCTATTTCTTCGACTGATATCGGAAATGCTATAACGATACCATACACATTCTTGTTTACTTAATTTTGATATTAAAGGTTTAGAATCATAAGGTTGGGGGAGGCCATTGAGTTCAACGTATCCTTGTGTGGCTGACCGGATTTTAGAAGTAGGAAAGTTTATAATATCATAAGAATACATTAAATATTTAAAGCATAGGTAGAGTGGCAGTATACTAATTACAAAAAAATAGATTTGAATAAAGATTTCCATACTTTTAAATGATGAAATATATTCATCATAATTAAAAAATTCTGAATGATAAGAAGCTGAACGGTGGGGAATATGATATAACAACCAAATAGGAATAAGGTAAAATATGAAAATAATAGGAGCGGAAACCGCGGGGGATTTATTTTTAAACAGGGATTTAAGTACTGATATCGTATCAGTAATCTTCGCCCCTTCATTTTTAAGTTCATTCGACATTTTATTTATCCTTAATTAATTATTAAAAAGCTTACCCACTTCAACATCTTTTAGCTCATCAGCACCAAAGCTTAATAATTCAAAAGGTTTAAAATTAAATAGACGAGCCAAGAGTTTGTCTGGAAATTCTTGGATACGGGTATTATTAATATTTACACTTTCGTTGTATAACTCCCGTCTATCAGAAATACTACTTTCTAAGTCCGATATTCGACCTTGAAGCTGCAGAAAATTTGTATTTGATTTTAAGTCTGGATAATTTTCAGCTAAAGCAAATAAATTATTTAAACCACTTTTAAGTTGTATTTCGGCTTTATTTATTTCAGCAATATCACCTGTTTTACAAGCATTCATATGATTTTGACGATCTTGAATAATTTTTTCTAAGGTACCCTTTTCATATTGCATATATTGTTTACAACTGTCGATAAGTTTAGGTAATTCACTGTTGCGTTGTTTTAAAATAACGTCAATGTTTGCCCAATTCTTACTAACGGCTTGTTTGACTTCAACTAAAGAATTATATAAACTCACTGTATAAAAAATTATCATCAGTAGTAGACAAATAGTAATAACAGGAATAATTAACATGATACGTCCTCGCTTAACAAAATAATTAAATTTATCGGTAGCTATAATATAATCTTTAATCGAGATATTTTAATAATAATTCAGTGCATTTATCAGCAGGTAGGGGTTTACTAAAAAGATAACCCTGACCTTGATTGCATTGTAATTGTTTGAGTATGGCATATTGTTCTTCAGTTTCGATGCCTTCTGCTAAAACATTAATATTTAATGATTTAGCAAGATTAATGATAGCATTCACCATTTTTTGACTTTCCGTAGATTTATTAAGATCGTCAACATAGCTTTTATCAATTTTAAGTTTAGTGATAGGAAATTTCTTTAAATAATTAATGCCTGAATAACCGGTGCCAAAGTCATCAATACTTAGGCAAATACCCATCAAATTTAAAGCAGACATAAACTCATTCACTAAAGAAGACTGATTAATTAAACCACTTTCTGTGAGCTCTAATTCCAAAAGAGAGGGATCAATTTCAGTGTCATTTAATATTTTTGTGATAACACTTATTAAGGTTTTTTGATTTAACTGTTTACTAGATAAATTAACCGAGACTTTTATAGCGGATAACCCTTGCGTTTGCCATTTTTTTGCTTGCTCACAAGCGGTTTCGAGCACCCATTTTCCGATATCTAAAATTAAACCGGTTTCCTCAGCTATGGGGATAAATTCCTGAGGGCCAATATGACCCAATTTGGGATTAAACCAACGAATTAAAGCTTCTACTCCTACTGGTTTTTTGTCTGATAAATCGACTAGAGGTTGATAATGTAAAACAAATTCATTATTTGACAATGCTAAACGTAATTGTTGCTCTAATTCAAATTTTCTTAGATTTTCTTTATTCATTTCAGCTGTATACCATTGTATAGTATTACCGCCTAAGTTCTTACTATAATACATGGCCGCATCTGCATTCTTTAGCAAGTCTACAACCGTTGTACCATCTTGAGGATAAATACTAATACCAATACTGGCTGTGATATTAAAAGTTCTATTGTTAACCATAAAAGGAGTGTTGAATATCTCTTGAAAAAATTTTAATCGGTCATTAATTTTACTGAGGTCGGTAACTTGATTGATGGAGATGATAAATTCATCCCCCCCTAATCTTGAACAAATCTCATTACTATTAATACTATTGCTAACTCGCTCAGAAATTAATTTTAATAAATTATCTCCGTAATTATGACCTAAACTATCATTAATAATTTTGAATCTATCAAAATCAATAAATAACACCACTACAGACCACTGATTTTTTTTGGCTTCTTCAAGCATGGCATTTAATTGCTCATAAAGTAAAACCCGATTGGGTAAATTGGTTAAAGAATCATGAGTTGCTTGATATAATAAATTTTCCTCCATATGAGCTCTAATTGTTATATCCCTAAAACTCCAAACCCGTCCTATTATTTGATCGTGATACCATTGAGGTTGGGTATATAACTCGAATACTTTTTTATTTGTAAATCGAATGGTTTCAAAATTAACTAATTCTTTATTTGATTGATGTTCTTTAATTTTATTTAAAAATTCTTGCTTGTGCAGGACTTGTTCACTTAAATACTCAAAAGTCTTGTCTGAACTAAGCTGCATAAAAGACTCAGGAATATCCATCATTTTTAAAAGTTTTTGATTAAATCCTGTGAAAATTCCATCTAAGTTTTCTACTAAGATTCCATCAGTAGTCGATTCTAAAGTCGCTTTTGTAAAAGAGAGCAGTTTTTCTAAATCTTCGGTTCTATTTTTAATGTGAATTTCTAAATTTTCATTATTCTCTTTAAGTATATTTTGAGCATCAGAAAGCTCTTGATTTCTGTTTTTTAAAGATAAAGTTAACAGTTCTCGGCTATATTGAGAAATAAATTGTGATATGACGATGATGACGAGCGTAGTACTAGCAATGAAAATAGCAAGTTGATTTTCATCAATAGCATCAAATATCAATCGAGCATTGTGTCTGGGTGTAAATACAACTGCTTGAATACCAATATAATACATTCCACAGATGCCGATGCCCAATAATAAAGAACTTACTAAACGCAAACTTAATTTATATTTAAACGAAGATTTATCACTTATTAATGAAATCCACATCGCACATTGGGAAACACTTATAGCAATAAATAGGGATAAGAAAAATAAACTTGGAATGTATCGAATACGAAGCTGGGAATTTAAAGCTGATATGCCTAAATAATGCATGGTGGTTATTCCAATCCCAAGAAAAATTCCTCCCAAGGTTAAATGAATAAAACCAATATTTTTATTTTTAAGAAGGTTTAAAACATACATTGAAATAAGTATTGATACACTCAATGATAGTAAAATTGAATGCAATTGGTAAACCATGGGAATTGGTAATTTAAAAGCGAGCATCCCAATAAAATGCATACTCCAAATACCCATTCCAAGTGTTAAACTTCCTATTATTAATCCTATGAAATTTTTAAGTGAAGAAGAGGGATTAGTACGGAGTCTTGTTGAAAAATCTAAAGCTATATAAGACGTTACTACCAAGATGGCATAGGAAAGAAAAACTAAAGGTAAATTAAATGTTCCTTGTAAACCATTGATAGGATCACCAGGCATTAAAAAGAAATCTGATAATGTTTCTATTAGTGCAGGTTTACTGATTAGCATGTTATATCCTATTAATAAATTATTTCAAAGCTTGGGCTTATTTATTAAATCGGATAATTTATAAATAACTTTAAGCTTTGAACTACTAAGTTACTTGAGGTTTAAGGTAGGTTGTAAGGAAATAATATAAGCTAGGGCTGAAAAAATAGATTTTCTATAAATGGGCCATTCCTAAAAGGTCTATTTTTGGTTTTTACTAATATGAATAGTCTCATCAATATAAAAATGAAATCTCGATATTTTATAAACTATCCCATATAGAATCAAAAGTGCCGCCTGAAGGTTTTTGAGTAACTTTGTCTGGAGTGGTAGGTCCATCTCCTGAATTCGTGGATAATGAGTTATCATTCTGAGCTGTGAATTTTTGTTTAAAACCAAATTTTTTATAGGTGCCTGTCGCATCTAGTAATTCATTTAAGGTTACTTCAATTTGACCTTTATTTTGTGCTAAAACAATAAAAATTTGTGAATTTAATTTAAAGGGTAAAGTGGGGGCTATTAGTATAGAGGGATTAGTTGCATCCGAAAGTGTTACTACAAAACAACGTAAAAAATAACCAATAGGTTTTTCATCTTTAAACATTTGTCCCGCTGCGGCTTGAATTGTCCCTTGATGGATTTCTACTCCTATTTTTAAAACATTGTTTTGTAAATGTCTAATCCATCGAATAGTTGCAATTTGCCAATTTTTGGTATCAGTATTTTGAATTCCTAAAATTTCACCTGTTTGAATAGCAGGATGAGCTACCCCCTGCCAAATAATGCATACGCCATGTTCACTAGTATTTTCTATAGAGCCTTTATGTAAGGGAAATATTGCGCTTTTGTCATCTTTTGCATGCCCTATATCACTAAAATCGATATCTTCATTCACTTCCTGATCAAGAGTAGTTGAAGCCTCTAAAGATAAGGCTGAGGAAGGAGTTTTATCTTTTACTTTAATCTTTGGTGGAAAAATTTCCTGACCACTCAAATGATAATGGGTAGAAGAAAGCCCAACACTCAATAAAATAGAAATAGAGCCAGGATAGCGATGAATATTACGTTTTTGAACCGTATTCCAATCTTTGATAAGCGTTTTTAAAATGGGTAAAGGAATTATATATTCACTCCCTTGTCCTATATTTTCATCGCCTGCTGTTTCCAATCGATTTTGTAGTTCTTTTAATTTGGGAATGATGGGTATGACATTCAATAAACGTCCATGGTCTGTTACAGAATTAGAGAGTGAAGCGGCTATTGGAGGTTCATCACTATTTAAATCAATTTTAAAAAGTCCGGCACTTTGATCAGTATTAAAAGGGAGAATTTCCAACAGAGTAGCCCAACCGATTAAAGCATTATAAAGAGCTTCTAATTCTGTCTGCCTCCATTTATAGGGATCACTTGCGGCTAATAAAAATATTTGTTTAAAAATCGTGCTAAGAATTATCGGTTGCTGAGATAAACCAATATTTACTAATTCGTTTAAAATTTCGTGTTTTTCAGCTAGGGTATATAAGATAAAAATTTCTTGCCATAAGCCTTGTGGCGGTGCTGAATATAATTGAAAGGTTCTAATTAAGATATGAGTAAAATAATGAAGGGTTCTTTGGATTGCGGAGGCTAATAAAGATTTATCGGTATTGCCACTATTAATGACTTCTTCAATGATTAATTTATAACCATAGGCCATTTCTGTTTGTAGGGTCTTGGCAAGGGTGACAACCATTAATTTTTTTTCATTTAAAGCTTGAGTTTGATTGAAATAATGTTTTTTTAGACCCTGACATATATATTGTATGGGGGGACGAATCAATTCTAGAATTTCATATCTATCTTTAGCGGCTAATGCGGTCTGGTTAAATTCTTGTAATAATTCAAAAACTTTTTTAGCGGACGCACCCATATCTGCCATAGGAAGCTTAGCCCGCCAACTGGTAATGGAATTTACATTCAGGGGAGTTTCAAGCTCTAGGTTTAAAGCTTGCTTGGGAATAGTAACTCCTAAG
>JAQGOH010000038.1 GCA_028293705.1 Francisellaceae bacterium
GCCTTTAGTCCAACTTGAAATAAGCGAACTCCATTATCATGAACTATTAAAAACCCTTGAAGCTCGCAATAAAGAACAAGCTCAGCTATTACGAGAAGCCCAAAGAACTGCCAAACGTAAAAGCCGACAAGGCGCCACCTTAATGCTGATTGCTCTGCCGGTTTCATTTTATACAGGGGGGCTCGTCGCTGGTTTCTTAAAAGATATGGGCTTTAATGCCCTTGGAATTGCAGTGGGTAAAGGCTTAACGATGGGTCTTACCCGTTCTACTATTCAAGGTGGAAATATTCTGCGCAGTGCCCTAGAATCAGCTGCCTTTTCAGCCGTAAACTTCGGGGTAGAGGGTTTGCCTGGCCTTGCTGAGGTGCCTGAAATAAGCAAAGAAATCGTTAAAGGGGCGAGTACGGGCGCCTTACAAACGGCGCTTCATAAAGGTAACTTATTTGAGAATATGGCCATTGCTGGGATAGCTGCAGGTACCGCGGCTGCACTTTTACCAAATGCTAACCCGGGTCAAGAGTTACCCCTGAATGAGGCCGTCGGTAGGGCGCTGGTGGACAGTGGGGTCACAACGATTGCCAGACAAGGCAGCAGCGATGAATTGCTTCTTAATGTAGGCAGTTCGGCTTTAGGGGCAAGTCTAGGGACGCTTTTAGCAAAAGCAGGGGAGAAACAAGGTGCTAGTTTGGCCACCAGGATAAAAGAACCCCCGCTTTATTTATCTGCTCATTCTCAAAGAACCGCTAAAGAGCAAGCTGAATATGAAGCTATTTTTAGTGAAAAAGCAGAAGGACAAAGAAAAGTGCCCCCTAAAAATAAGCCAGTTCGTCCTGCCCCTAAACTCACTCCTATAGAAGAAGAGAAAGAGAGCCTAGGACCTAGAAGAAAAGCTGCTCAAAGTTCAGCACAGCCCCTTGCTAATGAGCCCTTAATGGAAATTTTTTCAAGACCTAAGCCATTACTTACTATGGAAGCTTTGGTGGAAGGCGTATTGAATGGCGATATTCTCCCAGGTCAACCTAGAATCGCTTTGGTAGAGCCAGAGCCGAATATTTGGGAAAAAGGGGCTAATAAAGTAAAAGATTTTATTAAAGCTTATGAAGCTAATTTAAATGAAGCCAGACAAGGCTTAGAGCCACTTTATAAGCAACACCCTCATTTAAGAAAAAATGACTATTATTATCAAGCAGGAATAGAGAGAGGCCAGGCAGCTAAAGACGCTTTAGGGCTGGCTGTAAATCTAATGCCTAAGGATAATTTAGACGCGGCTGTAGATGGGTTCGCCCTTATAGGAGGTCATTATTTTTTCAAAAAGGCAGCTCCCTTTGTAATTCGCAAAGCGCCTCAACTGTTTCTAGCTGCAATGGAAGGTATGGCAAAACTTAAACCCGGAGCACAAATAAAGGGTGCTCAAGCCGCTATTAAAGCTCCTAGATTACAAGCTGGAAAAGTATCGGCTGAATTCTTAAAAAAGGGAAACCTACCAGCCTTAGGTCTTGCCCTATTAGGTGGCCAAGCCATTCAAAAAATAGCAGAGCATAACCCAACATTTAACTTTGGCAAGCATGCAAAGGATTATAATCCAGATGGGTTCCCAGTCCATTTACCTGACTTTAAACCCTATGTGAGCCCTATTCCGGAGCATAAAAATGAATCTGTTCAGGCCGGAGGCTTCCAAGTTCATCCAGAGCTTCTAAATAATAAGTATGTTACTCCTGTATCAGATAATGCACACCCTAAAGCGCCCATGCCCGGCTTTATGCCCCTGTATGATAATAAAGTTAATATTATGGAAAGGAATAAGCATAATGCGGGGAATGAGAAACAAGCCATAGAATGGTCTAGCAAGGGGAGATTAAAAGCAGCTCAATTACCTGTTGAGGGAAGAATAAGATTTGTACCTCGGGACGATTACCATCCTTCCATGCCACTTCACAAAGGAGAAAACGGGGGTTATATTGATAAATTTGGGAATGAATGGAAAAAAGGCCCTTCCAGAACAGTTGGACAAGAATTTGAATGGGATGTGCAATTATCTAAGTTAGGCAGAAAACACTTAGGGTGGGCTTCTCGGGATGGGAAACATGTTAACGTTTCATTAGATGGACATATTACGCATAAGTGATTTATATGACAGCAAAATTTAATTTTTATGAAATAGCAAAAGTACGATCTTTGTCTAGGTTAAAAAAATTCAATGGTATGGAATGTATAATTATTGGAAAGGCTCAAGATGAAGAAAGTAAACTTTGGAGTTATGCTATAGATGTAGGGGATAAGGCTTCTTCTGCTTTTGAATATGAATTAGAAAAAACTGGAAAGTTTGCAAATTCTGATGATTTCAAACCAGTAGATACCGTATGTGTTCGAGTTATGCCCGATGGCTCGGGTGAAATTGTGGAAGATGAGGAAGAGTAAATTTAAAAAACTGTTAAAGAAGTAAAACAGAAAATGATAAATATGGACATTAACTGTATAAGATAAAATTTAATCTGGAATAAACACCCTAGGATACTTATTTCAATAAATCAAAGTCGCAGCCTTTAAAGGTCTGAATTTCATTACCTCTAATAATTTGTTTATGGGTCTCCCAACATTGTTGTTCAAAATTTGCTTTTAGTTTATCAGAATTTTTCTGTAAAATAGCGGCTAATCTTGCTAAGGCTAATTTTTTATTTTGGTGTTGTGAACGTTCTTCTCTTGCTACAATTTGAATATTGGTTGGAATATGAATTAAGCGTATCGCAGATTCAGTTTTATTTTGGTGCTGCCCGCCTGGGCCTCCTGCCTGAATTGATTCATATCGAACGGCTTCCAAGTTATTATGAACTTCTAGAGGCTCTTCGAGTATTTCCATAGCAATATACCAATTTTTCCGAGCATGGCTTGGCCTAAATCGACTTTTACAAACCCATTTGATGGTTCCTTCAAACTTTTTAAGCTCCATTAATTCAACGTGGCTGGCAGATAATAAAACTGAAGACAAAGTGCCTGTTTCAGGCCCAGGTATACTATTAATAAGTACAAAAGGGTGATTTTTATTTTCGAAGTATTTATATAAATAGTTTTTAAACAAAAACACCGCTTCACAACATTCAACAGGCCCACTGCCTGCAGTAATATGGATCCATACGGTCATTTGTGAACCCCTTTTTTGTAGGTTATTAAGGGTTTGAAAGTAGCAATAATTTTACAACTATTTGCTAAAACTAATGTTTCTATTACATCATCTATCGTTTTATAAGCCTGGGGCGCTTCTTCAAATAATAAGTCTTTGTCATCACAAATAATACGGCTCCCCAGCTTGGTACGTCGTAGGGAATCAATTGAAAAGCGCTCTTTTAAACGACTTTTGCATTCGCTACGCTTCCATTTCCGACCTGCTCCATGGGCTATAGAATAACCATGGGCTTGAGGATTGGGTAAAACCAAATAACTTAAGGTCCCGCGTGAGCCCGGTATGATTACCATGCCTTGATTAACCGGTGTTGCTCCCTTGCGATGTAAATATAAATCATCTCCTAATTTTTCTAAAAAATTATGAAAGACATCCAAAATGGGTTGAGCGCTCACATTTAAAACATCTAAAAAGGCTTCAGCAATTAAGTTTCTATTTAATTTGGCCCAACGCAAAGCATTATCATGTTGGTCAAAATAATGCGTGGCTTCCATACTAGTTCCCAATAACCCTTTTGAAAAAGCAGAGCCTAACTGTTCTTGTAATATTGATTCGCCATACCCTCGAGAGCCTGAATGAACCAAAAGAAAAGTAGACCGGTCATTAAGTTCCGTATCCCTAAATAGGCTATCATTTTCAATTGAATTTAAAGCAATTAATTCGGCAAAATGATTGCCTCCGCCAATGCTTCCCAGAGATTTATTAAAATTACTTGGTTTAATGGCATGGGTAGTTAATAAGTTGATTATTTCAGTATTGAGTCTAGGAAGGGGTAATTCGAGCTTATTTAATTTTTTTTCAAGTTTATCTAATTTAATTTTATCTGGCGGTAAATCTAATTGCCATAAGCCCATGCCACAGCCAATATCATTGCCAATCAGAGCAGGATAAACCCAATCCTTACTTAAAAATGAAGCCCCAATAGGGCAATTTTTACCCGGATGTAAATCAGGCATTCCTACCACATTTTGCATTCCAGCCCAGCTAGCTACATTTTTTAATTGTTGGAGCGCCTCTCCTTCTATCCAACATTTATCCGTGGCTATAAGAGAAATGTTGTTAGCAATTTGTTTAATTGACATCTTAAATCCTGAATTTTTTTAATTTTCTACTTTGGTCTGCGATAAGAAATAGCTATCTTACATAATTGCTGTTTATACCATAAAAACATTAAAAAGTCATGATACTGTTTGGTTCATAAATAGGGCATATTATGAAAAAAAGATGATTAATCGCCTATATGAAGCGACTATTTAATTATTATTTAAATTGGCGTAAAATCCTTTCCTAAAAACCTAAAAACCTAAAACAAATTTTGAATTTTTAGATTTTTGTCTAACAAATTAAATGAAAAGAAGGGTGTGAAAGCTTTATGTTGTATGGACAGGGTTGCATTAAATGAAATGAAGAGAGCTCAGAAAAGTAAATTGCTTTATTAAGGTATATTTTAGCCATAGTCTTTACCTCGGTTAAAACGCTTAAAGAAATAATTAATATTTTCAAGCACTTCATACTTTGATGATAAAATTAAGCAAGCATCTAAATAAATAACTAAAAGAAATAATTTCAATGGGGGTATAGAGTTAGGAGAGGCGAGCCTTACGGCTTTCCAAACTAGTTCCCTAGCCTATGGAACTGCGAACATGGTAACAAAAGCAGGCGTTAACGCAACTAAAAAAGCTGCTAATTTTGTAAAAAATAATGAATTTAGAAGTCCAATACTATTGAAGTATGAGCATGGTCGATTAAATTCAGGAATTCCTATTGACCAAATAAAATTGCAGAAGCCTATAATAAAAAATTCAACAGTAAATCCCTTTAAAATTAATCGCACTCATAGTATAACCGGTAGAACTGCTACAAAAAAAGTAGAAACTTTAATAGAATCTATGAAAAAAGAAGGGTGGCAAGGCAGTCAAATAGATGTTTTTTTACATAATGGGGAATATTATGTATTAGATGGACACCACAGGGTTGCAGCTGCAAAAATAGTAAACATTGATGTTCCTATAAACATTATAATTGACCTCAAGGCTTATAATAAAAGTTGGAAGACTGTAGAGGAATTAATTAATGGAAGCTGTTTGGCTGGTCCTGACAAGCTTAGACTTAAAATGAGTTTTAGGGAAGGATGATATGAATCAATTTACAAATGTTATTGAATTTATTAACGATTATACTGATGAAGTAAAAAAATGTATAAAGTTACTCCAAAATTTTTACAAGACAGACGACTATTTTAAAGCCTTTCATGAAAAAAAAATCCCCAGAAGTGGAGAGCTTCCTGATGGAATAGAGTTTCAATTTCATGGAATTGGGTGTCTATTCGAATTCCCGAATGGTTCGGCTGTTGATTTTGATTGGGGAGAATATGGAAGATATGATGGATTTGATTTGTGGAGATTAGAGCTTTTTTTAGAGGGAAGATTGGATGAATATCCTCATTATAAGGATGCTGAAATTTTAAAAAAAGAATTTAATAACTTGATACAAAGTGGTTTAATTAAACAAGTACCAAATGACAACTTATATTATTTTTTGGGTAATTAACTATGTTAAAAGCAATGATTAACTAAGAGAAGATTTATGGACTAAAACAAAATTGAATGAAGAGAATGTAGAAATTTTAGAGCAAGAGTTTAATGAGTCTAAATATTGAAAATAAAGAAGCAAAAAATATATATGCTAAGGATTTTAAAATTTTTAAAAATGAAATATTTGAATCTAAAGTTGAGGTTTTTTTTAAAACGAATTATGATGTTGCGCATGGGGGGCTGCATGATCGGAGGTAATGGGCGTTGGTGCATAAATAAGGCTTGAAGACTAAGTTTATCTTAAGCTAGAATTCTTAATTTGCTATTAAGGTTTTATAATTATGCCCTATAAATTACGAGCAAGTTGCAATCATAAATTTAATAAAGCTCAATATAAGGTAAAAAATTGGAAAGAATATGAGCAAGGATTAAAGAATAGAAGCAATCTTTGCTTTTGGTTTTCTGCTGAGGCCATTGAAAACTGGTATGATGTCTCAACTATAACCACTCGTGGACGACAAACAAAATATTCTAATCTTGCTATTGAAACTGGTTTAATTATTAAAGCTGTGTTTAAGCTACCTTACAGAGCGTTAGAAGGATTTTTATCTTCTGTTTGTCAACTGATGAATATACGAATTGATATCCCAGATCATACGAGTTTTTCAAGACGTGCCCAATCATTAAAGGTTTCTAAATTGTCCAGTTTGAATTCAAATGCTAAATTGAATGTTATTGTAGATGGCACAGGCGTTAAAATAGTAGGTACAGGCGAATGGCAAGCTTTGAAAAATGCTGTAAGCAAAAGAAAAAGCTGGCGTAAATTACATCTGATGATGGATGAAAAAACAGGACAGATTATATCCAATGAATTAAGCACTGAAGAGGTCAGTGATGATGCGATGATTGGAGCTTTATTAAAACCTATTACTCATAAAATAAAAAGTTTAAAGGCAGATAGGGCTTATGATACAGAAAGAGTTTATAAAGATATTGCGGAAAATTCAAATAACCCTAAGTGTTCAATTATTATCCCGCCTAGAACCAATGCTAAAAGATCTTGTCTTTTCAAAATCTATTTAAATAAACGAGAAATTAATACGAGGGAATGGTTTCAGTTAGGACCTTATAAATGGCAAAATAAGCTAGGTTACAATAAAAGAATTTTGGTTGAAACACTCATGTTTTGTTACAAAAAATTAATTGGTCCTCAACTATATAGTCGACTCTTCTCTAGCCAAAGTACCGAAACTAAAATTGGCTGCTTAGTTTTAAATAAAATGCTTGAATTAGGCAAACCACGCTCTATAAAAATCTAATTAATTGATAAAGTTAAAGAATTTTTATTTGTGCACCAACGCCGTGAAAACGGGTTGTGTTGCAATAAAATAAGCAGTTCGTAAAAAACCTTTTATCCTACTATCTACGCAGCCTTTTCAAATAAATGCTTAATGAATTTGTTTTGTGCACAAATATCACCCTTGGCAACACGGCTGCTTTAATGCTTGTTTAAAAAATCTTGTGGCTGCAGCCCAGTTTCTAGTATGAGATAAATAAAAAATCTATAGTTTGACTGGCTTTATCAACTGCAAGGTAAAGATATTTCGATTGGCCTTTAACTTTGATATAGGTTTCGTCTACTCGATAAGAGCCACCACTTTTTTAAGATGAGCACGGCATCTTTTTTTCTAAAATAGGTGCGTATTTATGAACCCAGCGAAAGATAGTTGAGGGATCGATAGATATACCTCGCTCTGAAATCATTTCTGTAATATTTCTATAACTTAAACCCTATCGAAGATGCCAACGCACACATAATATAATTATATCCTTGTCAAATTTGCGCCATTTAAACAAATTTGTCATAGCCTCAACCCTTGATATTCGCTAATTAAGTTGATTTTCTAAAAATGGCCGATTTGTTGCAACACTTTCAATCAATTCTTATAAATTTTCATTTTTTTTACAAAAAGAAGAGGTATATTTTTAATGCATTCTTTTGTAAGCTTGAGTATAATTCAGTTAATAACCTATCTTTAACAGTTTAAGTAAGAAGACTTTCACATGGAATATCAGGCTTTAAATTTTTCAAATGCACGTATTTTAGTCATTGGCGATATTATGCTCGATCAATACTGGCATGGAGATGCAGGCCGTATTTCCCCGGAAGCTCCAGTTCCTGTGGTGCATGTTAATCGAGTCCATGAAACACCAGGTGGAGCAGGAAATGTGGCAATAAATCTTGCGAGTCTGGGGGTTAAAACCATTTTGATGGGGTTTACTGGGCAAGATGCAGCAGCCAATCGAGTAGAACAGCTTTTAATAGAAGCAGGAATTGAATGTTTTATTAAACAATTACCTACTCATCCTACGATTACTAAATTAAGAATATTAAGCCGAAATCAACAATTAATAAGGTTAGATACCGAAACTTTATTCGAAGAAAAAGAACAAACCACTTTAATTGAAGAATATACAAGATTATTAAATCGAATTGATGCAATCATTTTAGCGGATTATAACAAAGGTGCATTATGTCAAATGCAAACTTTAATTCAATTGGCAAAAAATGCCAAAATACCGATATTAATTGACCCTAAAAAGAAAGATTTTTCTATTTATCATGGCGCTAATATTATCACTCCTAATTTAAAAGAATTTGAAGAGGTAGTGGGTTATTGTGCGACCGTGAGTGAGATGTGTGAGAAAGCTCAAGCATTAATAGAAAAAGAAGATTTACAAGCTTTAGTTATAACACGTGCCGAACAGGGTGTATCAGTTATTGAAAAAGATCAAGAACCGTATCATATACCTGCATTAGCTCGAGAAGTATTTGATGTAACAGGAGCGGGGGATACGGTAATTGCGGTAATGGGTGCAGCCCTTGCCTCGAAGATGAGTTTACGTCAGGCCGCCACTTTAGGAAATCTCGCAGCTGGCATCGTAGTAGGTAAATTAGGAACTGCCACAGTCAGTGTAAATGAATTAAAAGCGGCACTTAAGATAAATGCTGGATTTGCAACCGGTATTTTATCTGAAGATAATTTAATAGCCTCAATAAGAGCTAGCCAAGCCCAAGGTGAAAAAATTGTTTTTACTAATGGTTGTTTTGATATTTTACATGCAGGACATGTCAGCTATTTGGCAGAAGCTAAAAATTTAGGAGACAGGGTTGTTGTCGCAGTTAATGATGATGATTCTGTTAGACGTTTAAAGGGTCCTAAACGCCCTATCAATAATTTAGCAGACAGAATGAGTGTTTTAGCGGGTTTACGTTATGTTGATTGGGTAGTCCCTTTTTCCGAGGATACCCCTCAGCGTATTATTCAACTTATTAATCCAGATATCTTAGTCAAAGGCGGTGATTATAAAAATGTTGAGGAACTGGCTGGCGCTAAATTTATATTAAACCAAGGAGGTTGTGTGAAAATATTAGGATTAAAAGAAGGGGTGTCTACCACCCAGACTATAAAGACAATAGTTGTTCAAGAAAATGAATATAATATTTCAGAAGAATAATGAGACTACTTCATTTTTTTATTATTACTACAAGCCTTGTTATTTTAAGTCTTGATTTATGGAATAATCCCTA